>SYGW01000070.1 GCA_005800255.1 Nitrospiraceae bacterium
AGGGGTGACGGCGGGAAGCCTTGCTCCTCCCTTCAACGGGAAAGTCACGGTCGAAGGGTTGCAGCTTGGCCCGGCGCTTGATGCGCTCGGCTCCTCGCAGATCTCCGCCAGCGGAACTGCCGGGCTTGTGCTCGCCGTCAGTGGCCGGGGCTTTTCACTGCCTGACCTGACGAAGGCCTTGGAGGCGACCGGCCATTTGGCGTGAGTCAGGGAAGGGTTGAAGGCGTGAGCTTGATTCAGGAGGCAGTGGCGCGCCTCAACGTTCTAGGCCTCACAGTGGACAACCTGAAGGCGACGGTTTTCTCGACGGCCGAAACGGACCTGGCCGTCAAGGACGGCATTGTGAGCATTCAGCGGCTGTTGATGGAGAGCCGCGATTTTCAGGCGACAGGCGGGGGCACCGTCGGGTTCGACCAATCGCTCAATCTTAAGCTCGCGCTCAATCTCTCGCCTTCCTTGAGCCAGAAAATCGCGGGAGCCTTGCCTGCCACACGGTTGGCCTTTGCCGGAGGCCGCTTGAATGTGCCGGTGACGATTACCGGCACGACCCAAGCCCCCTCCTATGGTGTGGACCTGCATGTGCTCACGGGCAGGGTTCAGGGACAGGTGAAGGAGCAGCTCAAGGGAGCCATTGGCGATCTATTGGGGGGATCGTCGAAACCCCAGGACTTAAAACAGAAGGGGCAGGATTTCTTGAAGGGGCTATTGGGACGATAGGAATGAGGAGCACGTCGCCCTCTGCTGTCTCTTTAGCGATTTGCTATAGTCTGCAGGTATTCTGATCGACAGTCCCTGCGAGGCGATCGCCGGGAACCGTGGCTAGGATCTTGTAATGCCCAAGGCCCAGTTCTTTGCCGAATGCCTCGCCGACGAGGACATCCTGTACATGCTGATGGTCCCATGCACGGAAGGACGAGGGGCCGATCTTCAACCCATCGAATGCATGCCATTCCAATGTTTTGATCAATTGGGCTGTGTCGGTCGAACCGGCTCGCTGGATCGCCTCAAGAATTTGTATCATCGCGGCGTAGCCGAGGTAGCATCGTGACGTGGGCGTATGGTTGTATTTGTCGATCACGCCCTGAATGAACCGCCGTGAGCCTTCGGTGTTGATTTTGGGATCCCAGATCAGGCCCCAAATTCCCGCATTGTTGGCATAGCCCAAGGGGCGACCGATCTGCTCGCCGGCATGCCACCTACGCCGGTCTTCTCTTTGCCCAGCTCCAGCTTCGTGTAGGCTTTTAATGCATGCACGAGATCCCAGCCGTACAGGTTGAGGATGATTGCTGAGGGATTTTTGCTTTTGGCCTCTGCCAAGGCTGGCGTAAAGTCCGTCGCGCCGAACGGCGTGACCGCTTCCCCGACGAAGTCGACGCCGTGGGCCTGGCCCGCTTCCAGCATCGCCTGGGCTGCCGTTTTGCCGTCGAAGGTGGCAGCCGTGATCATGTGCCAGCGAGTCCCAGAGGCCTTCGCGATGTGCGGTGCGACTGCCTGCGCCATCATCCTGGCATTGGGCATGAATACGAAGGTCTGGGCATTGCAGGCCACTCCCGCTAGTTCAGGAAGATACGAGCCCGTCACCATGAAGAGCTTGTTTTCCTTCTGCGCCAGCGCACTCACGGCGAGTGCGCAGTCTCCGTTGAACGTTCCCATTAACACGTCGACGCGATCCTCTTTGATCAATTTGGTTGCCGCTTTTACGGCTGTGTCCGGATTCGACGCATCGTCTGCTTCAAAAATCATGACGGGCCGACCCAGCACCCCGCCTTTCTTATTGAGCAGATCCACCGCGACATTGGCGCCATGCACATCATGGATCGAGGAGGTCTTGTAGGGGCTGGACAAGGGGTCGATGATGCCGATTTGATCGGTTCGCCGGCAGTCGCCATGTGAGGCCTGCCCGTCAGCCCCAGCACTTGATTGATCAGATCACCCAAGGCCAGGGCGCCACCGGTTGCGGCTGTCAGTTGGAGAAATCGTCTACGTGAGCAATCGGTCATGAGCGCCTCCGGGTTTTGTGCGAAGTAAGTCAGTCTCGGTAAGCACGGGCGACCTGTAGAGAGTCAGGGTGGCCCTGCCTCGTGCTGGCCCGGGGCTGGTCAACTAACTGAACTGATCCCAGGTGTCGCATTGTTTGATCGACCAGAACACTGCCTCTTTGAGTTTCTTCAACGGTATATTTTCCGGGTCGCGCATGCCTTGGAGCTTCTTGTCGAGGTCGTAGAGCGGCTGGATCGATCGTTTGTCCGGGATTTTTCCCAAGGCCCAGGCCACTTCCGTGAGTACAGACCAGTCGGTTTTGGGATCCTGGAGCTTGGTCAGCAGCGGCGGCACAACCGAGGCGTCTCCATGCAGCCCGCCGAGTTGGCCTAACCCCTTGGCTGCTGCCGCCTGTATGTCGAGATCCTGCGATGTCGTCATGATCTCAATCAGTAGCGGAATGCCTTCCCTCCCGAGATTGCCCATCGCAGACAAGGCCTGTTTCGCCAAGTTTCTATCCTGAAGCGCTTGTTTCAGCCTCGGCAGGGCTTCGTCCGCCTGCATTTCACCGAGCAACGAAAAGATTTTGATTTTGCGCGCCTGGGTGGTGCCGGAAGAATCCAGCAGCTTCAATAGCCGCTCCGGCTGGCCCCATTCCGCCGTCAATAGCAGCGGAAACTCGTACTTCTCGAGCTCCTCTTGCAGTTTTCCTATCGCATAGGTCCCTGGGTCCCCGGCTTTTGCGGCTTGGGCTGCCACGACCGCATCGTCGAAGTTGGTGCGGACCTCCTTCTGCCATCGAATTTTTAGCTCTCCCAGGAGATAGGTCATCTGGCAGGCAGGCCCTTTCCAGAGGCGCGACGGAGCATCGGGCAGATCTGCGTCGCCGCCGGCCGCAGTCGTTCCTTCCCAGGTCTTCCGTTGTTCGCATTTCACCTTGAAGACCGCGTCGTGGGGCTTCGCGCGATCCTGAACCATCGTATAGCCCAACTTGCCCAGACGCTGTGAAACGATCTCAGCAATCGGCCCCGCATCGATTGTGCCCTTATCGGTGAGGGCCATGGCATCGATAAGAACCGTCTGGACTTTGGCGAGTTGCGCCTTCTGATCGATCGTAAAATAGTCACGGTAGGCCCAGGAGGGAGTCGGAAGCAGAACCAGCAGGCTGGCCATAGAAAGGAGAAACGCTCGCATCATGCACCTCCTTACGGAACCGGGCTTCAGGGGAAGCCATTGAATGCAGCGGAGGAGAGGGAGTCTCGCGCTATTCCCCGCTCGTTCCACGATTCACGTCCTCGCGTCGTGCCACGGCTGCAGGGTTTGAGGCGATGGAGCAGCCTCGGTTGGTATTATACCCCTCATAAGATGAGGGTGCTACCAATCACTGACTTAGGGCAAGGGGGCGTGCGTAGTTGGCCTGATGGGGCTCGATAGAAAGCCTGCGAAACTCAATTGTTTTCCGCTCCTAGGCTGCCTCAGGGCCGGCTTGCCACGCGTCCTCTCCCCCCAGGAGTATGGGTTGACAGTAGGAGGCATCCAACGGTACAAAAGACGAACGCTATTGAGTTATTTCGCTTGTTTGCTCATTATGTTGGAGGCGACTTCAGCATAACTCCACCATGCGAGCGTGGCGAAACTGGCAGACGCGCGAGACTTAGGATCTCGTGGGTAACCGTGGGGGTTCAAGTCCCTCCGCTCGCACCAAGCCACGAACGGCTGCGACGGCGCAGTGGCACCTGGCGGCTTCTTACAAGATAAGGGTAGTACCAGCTATGAAAATGGAAGTGACTGAATTAGGACCGATGAAACGCGCCCTCAAGATCGAGGTGCCAGCCGACGAGGTAACGCAGCGGTTTGCCCGCGCGTACGTTGAGTTGAACCGCCAGGTCAATATTCCGGGGTTTCGTCCTGGCAAGGCGCCACAGGCTTTGTTGGAAAAGCGCTATTCCAAATCCGTGGAAGAAGACGTAATCCGCAACCTCGTACCGGACTACTACGATAAGGCCGTTCGCCAAGCGGGGATTGTGCCGGTTCTCGTCGAGATTCCCCCGCTGGAACGAGTCAAGATCAAGAAGGACGAGCCCTTCACCTTTACCGCGACCGTCGAGATCAAGCCGACCATCGAATTGCGGGACTATAAGGCGCCGAGCCCTATTTCGCTCAAGCCGGACAACCGCACAGTGACCGAGGAGCAGTTGGCCCGTGGGCTCGAAGTGTTGCGCGAACAGCAAGCCCGTTTGGAAGCGGCACCGGCCGGCCACGTCATCGCAGAAGGGGATTATATCGTGCTGGACGTGCAGGGCACCCTCGATGGGGCGCCACTGGACGGAACGAAGAAGGATGGACAGCTCCATAAGGTCGGATCGAACGCGTCCGTATTGGGTGTGCAAATCGATTCGCAGGTCATAGGCAAGAAAGAGGGCGACGTCGTCGAGATTTCCCAGCTCTATCCAGCCAGCCATCCCGATCCTCGTGTCGCAGGGAAAACGGTGGTGTTCAACGTGACGTTGAAATCCGTCAAAGAGAAGAAGCTGCCGGTGCTGGACGATGAGTTCGCCAAGGACTGCGGCCCCTATACCTCGCTCCAGGAAATCAAGGACAAGCTGCATGGCGGGATGGAGCAGGCCTTGAAGCGAGAGATCGAAGATACCTACAAGGATACGATCATCAAGCGGCTGGTGGAGACCCACCACTTCGATCTTCCGGAAACCCTGGTAGAGCGCGAGCTGGAGGCCATCATCCGCCAGCACGTGCAACAGCAGCAACAGAAGGGCGGCGGTGAAGACGCGCTGAGCATGGAAGCGCTCACGGCTCTGCGACAGGAACATCGGGACGAAGCCGCGCGCCGCGTGAAGCTCGGCCTTATTCTGGAAGCGATTGCCGAGAAGGAAGGGCTGACGGTCACGCAGGACGATCTCAACGCCGAAGTCATGCGGCTGGCGTCGGAGCTCAAGATGCCGACTGCCGATCTCGTGAAGATGATTAAGTCGGGCGGGCAAGATTCCATCGATGAATTGCGCGCCAGGATTCTGGCGGACAAGGCCCTGGATTTCGTGTATCGCAATGCGGTGATTCAGGGATAAGAACCGAACGGTTCCGGTCCTCCGGCGCCTCGGCTTCAACGGGCTGTAAGCGGAAAGGAACGACGTGCATGCTGGTTCCCATTGTTATTGAAACGACGAACCGAGGCGAACGGGCCTACGACATCTATTCCCGGCTCCTCAAAGACCGGATCATTTTTCTCGGCGCGCCCATTGACGACGTGTTCGCCAACCTGATCATTGCCCAGCTCCTGTTTCTCGAAGCGGAAGATCCGGAGAAAGACATCAATCTCTACATCAACTCGCCAGGGGGAAGCGTCACGGCAGGTCTGGGCATTTACGACACGATGCAATATGTGAAGCCTCCGATCAACACGATCTGCCTGGGCCAGGCCGCCAGCATGGGAGCCTTCTTGCTTACCGCCGGCACCAAGGGCAAGCGATTCGCTTTGCCGAATGCCAGGGTCATGATTCACCAGCCCATGGGCGGTTTCCAGGGGCAGGCCACGGAAATCGACATTCATGCCAGAGAGATTTTGAAAATCCGCGAACGGCTCAACGAGATCATGGCCAAACATACCGGCCAGCCGCTGGAGAAGATCGCGCAGGACACGGAACGGGACTATTTCCTGTCGGCGGAAGAGGCCAAACAGTATGGCCTCATCGACGAAGTCATCACGAGGCCTCCGAAGCTCCTCAAGGCCGTCAGCGGTGATGCAGGGAAAGACGCGGCGAAGGACAAGTAACAGGGGGACGTATGGCTAAGCCGGATAAGATGGATCGACATCTCCGCTGCTCGTTCTGCGGAAAAAGCCGCGCCGAAGTCCGCAAATTGATTGCCGGGCCTTCCGTCTATATTTGTGACGAATGCGTCAACCTTTGCAACGACATCATTGCCGAGGATTGGGAAGAAGCCAAAGAAGATATTTCGTCGAAGCTCAAAAAGCCGGTGGAAATCAAACACCACCTGGACCAATACGTGGTGAGGCAGGAGCGGGCCAAGCGAATCCTCGCGGTGGCCGTGCATAACCACTACAAGCGGATCTCGTCGAAGGACAAGGACACGGATGAGGTGCAGCTCCAGAAGGGCAACATCCTCATGCTGGGGCCCACGGGCACGGGCAAGACGTTGCTGGCTCAAACCCTCGCGAAGTATCTGGATGTTCCGTTCACGTTGGCCGATGCCACCACGCTGACTGAAGCGGACCCGACTCTCGACCGCATTTGACTCAGTAACCCTCTACGGGCGTGACCCATCACCCATGCCCGATGTCTACGGCAAGG
>SYGW01000071.1 GCA_005800255.1 Nitrospiraceae bacterium
AAGGAGTGGTGACTATTTGCCGCGAGGACTGTGAGAGGAAGCTGCGCGAAGCAAGTTTAGTGAGCGACGATAGGCATTCACAACAGATACGAGTGCGTCTTTTGGAAATCACGGACATGTCCTGGGGCCGTGTCGGCCATCCGTCGGAAATGTTCAACATTGGCGACAAGGTGGAAGTCAGCGTCCTCAAGTATGATCGCGAGACCGGCCGTATTTCGCTCGGCCTGAAGCAGAAGAGCGCGGATCCCTGGAGCGGCGTGGCCGGCAAGTACCCGATTGGCACCCGCGTCCGCGGCCGCGTCGTGAGTTTGACCGATTACGGCGCGTTTATCGAACTCGAACCGGGCGTCGAGGGATTGGTGCATGTCTCCGAGATGTCCTGGACGCACGAAGTGCGCCACCCGTCGCGCGTCGTCTCCATCGGGGACCAGGTCGAAGCGGCGGTGTTGAACGTGGATCCCGGCAGCAGGAAGATCTCGCTCGGCATGAAGCAGACGGCGCCGAACCCCTGGGATATGGTGGAAGGGAAGTATGCTATCGGCACGCGCATCGAAGGAAAGGTGAAGAGCCTCACAGACTTCGGCGCGTTCGTCGGACTCGAAGAGGGCATCGATGGATTGATCCATATTTCCGACATGTCCTGGACGAAGCACATCAAGCATCCTTCCGAGCTCTTCAAGAAGGGGCAGAAGGTCGAAGCCGTGGTCTTGCGGATCGACAAGGAGAAGGAGCGGTTGTCGCTCGGCTACAAGCAGCTGGGGAGCGATCCTTGGGACGCCGAGATCCCGAACCGGTACGGTGTCGGGGATGTGGCGGTCGGGAAGGTCAGCAAGATCGCCGATTTCGGCATCTTCGCCGAATTGGATGGAGGCGTCGAAGGCTTGATTCACATCAGCGAGGCGGGTCTCGATCCGCAAGCCAAGCTGGAAGAGAAGTTCAAGCTGGGCGATGAAGTGACGGCCAAGATCATCAAGGTGGATCGTGAAGAGCGGAAGATCGCCCTCAGCTTGCGCGATCACCAGTCGGATAACGATCGCCGGCAGGTGGATGAATACCAGTCCACCCAAGGCACGTTGGACCAGAGCTTGGGCCGCGCGGCGAAGCAGAGCCGGAAGCGGGGCTCAGCCGAGGACGAGAAGTAGGTCCGAGTCACAGGTTTTCGGATATGCCGGGGGCGCTTAGGCGCTTCCGGCATTGTGAGCGAACAAGAACATTATGGCGTTTGAAACAGATAAGCCGGCCAAGCGCGGCATCCTCCGCAAAGTATTCTGGGCGCTCGGCCTCGGGCTGGGGTTTCTTTTCCTGCTGAACCTGTTCTTCCCCGACCTCGATTTTTCGATGGAGGACCGGGTGGGAGTGATCCGCATCGAAGGGGTCATCCTGGATGCGCAAGCCACGATCACCGAGCTGAAACGGTTTGCGGAGAATCCCTCCGTGAAAGCGATCGTCTTGCGGATCGACAGCCCCGGCGGAGGGGTGGTGCCGTCGCAGGAAATCCACGATGCGGTGCAGCGGGTGCGCAGCAAGAACAATAAAGCGGTGATTGCCTCCATGGGCACGGTGGCGGCGTCCGGGGGGTATTATATTGCGGTGGCGACCGATCGGATCATGGCCAATTCAGGGACCTTGACGGGGAGCATCGGGGTCATCATGGAGATGGCCAACGTCGAAGGGCTGCTCAAGAAGATCGGGGTCGAAGGGGTTGTGATTAAAAGCGGGCGCTACAAGGATGTGGGGTCGCCGCTCCGGAAGATGAGCAATGAGGAGCGTGCGCTGCTCCAATCCGTCATGGACGATGTCCATCAGCAGTTCATCGAGGCGGTGGCGGAGGGGCGTGGGCTCGATCTGGCGGTGGTGCAGGCCTTGGCGGATGGCAGGATTTTTACGGGTCGTCAGGCCAAAGCGTCGAAGCTGGTGGACGAACTCGGCGATTTGGATGATGCCATCCAGCTTGCGGCGGATGTGGCCGGTATCGAGGGGGAGCCGAAAGTTATTGAGCCGCGCCGGCGATTTTCGATCAGAGAGTTGATCGAGTCGCGCCTGTCGGTGCTCTTTCCCAGGTTGGATTTTTATTCCGGGGTCGGGTTGAAGTATCTTATGGCGTTTTAGCGCGGTCGGGTCGGTCGGTTGGCCGATTCACGCCACGAAAGGGGAGCCCACTATGACGAAGGCCCAGATCATCGAGCGTGTATCCGAACAGGTGACGACCTTGACGAAGCGGCAGGCGGAAGTCGTCGTCAATACGATTTTTGACTGTGTGCGGGACTCGCTGAAGAACGGCGACAAGACGGAGATTCGAGGGTTTGGCAGCTTTCGGCTGCGGGCTCGCCGGATGAAAGAGGGGCGGAATCCCAAGACCGGCGCGACCGTGGCGGTGCCAGCCAAGAAGGTGCCGTTTTTCAAAGCCGGCAAAGAATTGAAAGAACTCCTGAACCAGTCATAACAGGAAGCGGACCATGAACTCACCAGATTCTCAGGATGCGGTCGGGATAGATGTCCGTTGGACGGACGAGGCCTCTAAGCGCCTCGAGCGGGCGCCACTGTTTTTGCGCGGCATGGTTCGCCGCTTGGCTGAAAAGAAGGCCAAGGAGTTCGGTTACGCGGAGATTACGGGGGAGATTCTCGATCAGTTCAAGAATCAGATGATGGGCGGGATGGGCGGCGAATCCGGCATGGCGGACGCAGCGGAGCAAATGGCGCAGGGCCATCTCCCCTGGACGGCTGCCGCCAAGGAACGGCTGAACACCGTGCCGGAATTCATGCGCGGCATGACCAAGCAAATCGCCGAAGAGATCGCCAAGGAGCGAGGGCATCTCGAGGTGAACGTCGAGCTCTTCGAAAAGGTGGAAGCGCTGGGCGATCTCCGCGAGGCTTCGGCGCCTCCCTTGGAGTGGAGCGAGGGAGCGTTGGCCCAGCTGCACGAGAAATTAAAACAGTCTCCGCCAATCGCCGTGGAGTTCGTCACGGACATGCTGAAGCGGGACACGGAAGATTTGGCGCGAGAGAAGGGCGTGGCGAAGATTGACGAGTCGATCTTGCTGCAATTGTGGGGCGCCCCTCAAGAGCGAGTCGCCTGGACCGACGAGGCCTGGAAACGTTTGCAGACGTCGCCGGATTTCGTGCGCAGCGGAATCCGCAAAGCCGCCGAGCGGCGGGCCCGGAAGCTCGGGCTCAAAGAGATCGACTCGGAGCATCTGACGGGTTTCCGGAATCAGGCGATGATGAAAGCGGTCAAACGGATTCGCTCATTCGGATACAACGAGTTGACGTTTGAGGCTTTTGATACGGCGCTGGAAAAGACCAAGCGGCTGCAGGGGAATGATCAGGCGGAAAAACG
>SYGW01000010.1 GCA_005800255.1 Nitrospiraceae bacterium
CGAATTGGGCTTCTTCATCGTCAGCGACGGCAGCCCCCGTCCCTACCGGATGAAAATTCGCTCGCCGTCGTTTGTGCACATGGGCGCCTTCGACCATATGGCGCGGGGCTACTTGATCTCCGACATCATCACGATTTTCGGAACCTACGACATCGTGATGGGAGAATGTGACAGATAAGGTGAAAGTAAAAGTGTAAAAGCCAAAAGTAATGAGGGGACCATTCCCAACATTTTTCATTTTGCCTTTTTACTTTTGAATTTGGCGCGAGCACGAACATGCTGAAAGAGAAATACGGGACGGAAATAGCCGAAATCCTGAGTCACTATCCGGTGAAACGCTCGGCGTTGATTCCGTTGTTGTACCTGGCGCAACAGGATGAGGGCTATGTGTCGGAAGCGGCGATGAAAGAGATCGCCCAGATACTGAGACTCACGCCGCCCCAGGTCTACGAGACAGCCACGTTCTACACGATGCTCAATCTCAAGCCCGTGGGAAAGTTCCATCTCCAAATCTGCAAGTCCTTGATGTGCGCGTTAGTCGGGTCTGACACGGTCATCGGCTGGGTCAAGGCGAAGCTCGGCATCGGGCCTGGCGAGACGACGGCTGACGGACTTTTCACTCTCAGCGCAGTCGAATGCCTGGCCGCCTGCGGCACCGCGCCGATGATGCAGGTCAACGAGGACTATTACGAACGGCTCACGGAAGAAAAATTCGATCGGATCCTGGCCGATCTCAAAAAAGATGGAACCTGTTCTCTGAAGACCGGCCCCTTCATGTGGCCGGAGGCGCCGAGAGCGCAATGAGAAATGTAAAATAAAAAATTTGGCTAACCATTTTGCATTTTTAATTCGGAACGTCATGCCCAAACACGAACTGATATTGTTCAAGAACATGTTGCAGCTCGGCTACACCGGCTCGCTGCAAGACTATGAGCGAGCGGGCGGCTATCAGGCTCTCCGCAAGATCGTGGGGAAAATGCCGCCTGCCGAAGTCACCACCACCGTGATGAAGTCCGGACTCCGAGGCCGCGGCGGCGCAGGATTTCCGACCGGCGTGAAATGGGGATTCCTCCCCAAAGACTATCAAGGCCCGCGCTATCTCTGCTGCAACGCGGACGAAAGCGAGCCAGGCACCTTCAAGGACCGCCAACTCATCGAGCGAGACCCCCATCAAATTCTTGAAGGCATCCTGCTCGCTTGCTACGCCATCGGCGCGGAATCCGCCTACATTTACATACGGGGCGAATTCGTCCTCGGAGCCAGGATCTTGGAGCAGGCGATCGCCGAGGCACGGGCGGCCGGCTATATCGGCGCCAACATCCTGAGCACAGGGGTCACCGCCAATGTGTGGGTCCACCGGGGCGCCGGAGCCTATATCTGCGGAGAAGAAACCGCCTTACTGGAGTCGCTCGAAGGCAAGCGAGGGCTGCCGCGCGTGAAACCGCCCTTCCCCGCGACGCACGGCCTCTATAACAAACCAACCGTCGTGAACAACGTCGAAACCCTGGCGAACCTGCCCCATATCATCAGCCGGGGCCCCGAGTGGTTCTCGGCCATCGGCTCTCCGCCCAAGAGCACAGGGACCAGAATCTTCTGCGTCAGCGGCCATGTCAAACGGCCGGGCAACTACGAAGTGCCGATGGGAGTCACCTTCCGCGAATTGATCTACGAGGAAGCCGGCGGCATGCGCTCCAACAAGCCGCTCAAGGCCTTCATCCCGGGCGGCGCGTCGGCCCCGTTCCTCACGCCGGATAGCCTCGACGTCAAATTGGATTTCGAGTCCGTCGCCGCTGCCGGCTCCATGCTCGGCTCCGGCGGAGTCACCGTGATGGAAGAGGGCACGGACATGGTCTGGGCCGCGCTCCGCCTCATGGAATTTTTCTATCATGAATCCTGCGGCAAGTGCAGTCCCTGCCGCGAAGGCAGCTCCTGGCTGGTCCAAACCATGCGCCGCATCGTCGCGAAGCGTGGGCAGATGGAGGACCTTGAAACCTTGGTCGATCTATGCAAGAACATCGCGGGCCGCACGGTCTGCGCCTTCGGCGACGCCGAAATTTCGCCGATCATGAGCACGCTCAAACATTGGCGGCCCGAGTACGTCAGGCTGATCCATGAAGCGGAAGCGGCCAACCTCACCACCCTGAAACGATCCGTGGCGCGGCCTTAACGATGGCAACGACAACCGACACAGTCCGTGTGACGATCGACGGCATCCCCATCACGGTGCCGAAAGGCACCCTGGTGATCGAAGCCGCGCGCCGGGTCGGTGTGATGATTCCGCATTTTTGCTACCACCCGAAGCTCAAGCCGGATGCGAACTGCCGCATGTGCCTGGTTGAGATCGAAAAGATGCCGAAGCTCCAGACCTCCTGCAGCACGGTCGCGACCGAAGGCATGTCCATTCGCACCGCCACGACGGTCGTTCACGACGCCCACAAATCGGTGCTCGAATTCATCCTGGCCAATCACCCGCTGGATTGTCCGGTCTGCGACCAGGGCGGCAAGTGCGACCTGCAGGATTTCTCGCATCAATACACCGCGACCACCAGCCGGTTCGCGGAGACCAAGCGCATCTTCCAGAAGGAATATTTCAGCCCCCTCATCGAAACGCAGATGAACCGCTGCGTGCAATGTCTGCGGTGCGTCCGCTACTGCGACGAAGTCATGGACGTCAAGGCCCTCGCCCCGGTCGGACGAGGCACGATGACCGAGATCAAATCATTCGCCGCCCATCCGCTGGACTGCGAATTCTGCGGCGGCTGCGTGCAGATCTGCCCGGTCGGAGCCATCACCAGCCGGCTCTCGATGTACGAATACCGGCCCTGGATGCTCAAGCGGGCCGACACGGTCTGTACGTTTTGTGGCGACGGCTGCCAGATCACGGTCCAAACCAAGGATCAGCAGCTGATCGAGGTCAACAGTGCCCAGGGAGCCGGCAGAAACAACGGCGACCTCTGCGCCCGCGGGTTCTTCGGATTTCACGCCACCAGCCATCCCAGCCGAATCACCGCACCCATGATCAGACGGAACGGGGCGCTGGTCGACGTCACCTGGGAAGAAGCCTTGCTGTTCGTGGCGGAACAGACCAACCGGCTCAAGCTGGCCCATGGTCCGCAGGCCTTCGGGGGGTTGATTTCCGGCCGCTGCACCAACGAAGAGCTCTATCTGTTCCAGAAATTCATGCGCCTCACGATCGGGACCAACAATCTCGACAGCAGCGCCCGCTACGGCCATCTGAACGGAGTCCAGGCCATGAAACGGGTGCAAGGCACCCACCGGTGGATCGTGACCTTCGAAGACATCACGCAGGCGGATGTCCTCCTCCTGGTCGGCACCAACATCACCGAAACCAATCCGATCACCGGCCTTCAAGTTAAAGAAGCCGTCAAGAAGCATGACGCAACCCTGCTGACGATCGAAGCGCTCCAGCCTGCGATCGGCACGATCAGCAACATCACCAACCTGTCGCAGCAGCATCTCTCCGTCGCGCCGGCCCAGTTCGGCGCCGCAGTCCTCGGCCTGCTCAAGGCGGTGATCGAAGGAAACCAGGTCGAAGGGACGCTCCACCAGCGAGCCTCAGACTATGTGTCCGCCATCTCCAAAGCCGTCCAGCAAATTTCCTGGGACGAGCTGGCCCTGAGCACTGGAGCTTCGCGCGAATCTTTCGCCCAGATGGCAACCTCCGTGGCGCAAGGCTGCCGCGTCGTCGTGCTGGCAGGCCAGACCCTGCTCCGCAGCCAAGGAGGCTATGGCATCTGCCTCAACCTCCTCGACCTGCTGCTCTTGACCGGGAAATTAACCGACAGAGGCTGCGGGTTTGCCCCCTTGGCGGAAGAAAATAACGATCAAGGCGCGGTGGAAATGGGAGCGGTCGCGGAATTGTTGCCCGGCTCGCTCGACCTCACCAACCAGGACGCGCGGGCCCAGATGGCTCGCGCCTGGAAAGAAGAAGTCCCTCTGGCGCCAGGGGCCACACTTCTCGAGATGATCGACCGGGCCCAGGCCGGGACCATCAAAGCCCTCTTCGTTGTCGGAGAGAATCCCGTCGGGAGCCTTCCGCCCCAGACCAACGCCAAAGAGGCCTTGAGCAAACTAGACTTTCTCGTCTGTCAGGAACTGTTCCTCACGGAGACGGCTCTGCTCGCCCATGTGGTCCTCCCTGCCGCCTCCGCTATGGAGAAAGCCGGGACCTTCACCAACACGGAAGGCCATGTCCAATCCGTGCGACCTGCGATCAATCCGGTGGGCGATAGCCGTCCAGACTGGGAAATCCTCTCGGCCTTCTCGGTGTTCCTCAACGCACCATTGGAATACGGCGACGCCAAGGAAATCCTGAAAGAAATCCGATCGGTCGTTCCCGGATACGGATCGCTTGGCCCGACACCGATCCCGCCCGCCGTCGATCGAGCCACCGCCGAGCGATACGTGACGGGGGGATATCGCCGGGACCTTGCGACTCGGTATACTCTACCCACGCGAACCGGACGACCGGATGGCACCGTTCAGCTGGGCCTCACCCAGAGCCTGTTCCATTCAGGGAAACTGTCGACTCATTCGAAGGGGCTGCTCCAGATCGAACCGAGCGGGTCCTTGCAGATGAACCCCCTGGATGCAGCCAGATGCGCCATTGCGACAGGGGATCGAGTCAGCCTCTCGAACAGCCGGGGCAAATGCACGACCACGGTCAAAGTGCTCGATCGTGTGCCGGAAGGATTGGCCTGGCTCCCCGATCACTTCGCGCAGGAGGCTCTGCAGCTTTTTGACTGTGCCATCGATCCGGACACGAAGGTCCCATCCTATCGGACGACTTCCGTCTCGGTGAGGAAAACGACATGAGCCAACGAACATGCATTGCTTTTTCACTTGTCATCCAGGAGTGCTGTCGTGACTGAACTAAGCCTGCGACTTGCGGTATCGCTCGCCCAAATAGCGGCGGTAATGGGCATCGTGATGTTGACGGTCATGATCCTGACCCTGGCCGAGCGGAAAGTGCTCGGCTGGATGCAGGATCGTATGGGTCCGATGGAAGTCGGTCCCTATGGCATCCTTCAGCCAATCGCCGACGGACTCAAACTGTTCTTCAAGGAAGACATCGTACCGGCCGGCGCGAACAAAGCCATGTTCACCCTGGCGCCGATCCTGGCCATGGTGCCGGCCATGATCGGGTTCGCCGTCATCCCCTTCGGCCCGAACGTGACCCTGGACGTCTTTGGGATCACGATCAAACCCTTCGTCATCAGCGACATCAACATCGGCGTCTTGTACATCCTGGCCTTTGCCTCGATCGGCGCCTACGGCATCATCCTCGGCGGCTGGTCCTCCAACAGCAAATACTCGCTCCTGGGAGGGTTGCGTTCCGCGGCCCAGGTCATCAGCTACGAGTTGAACGTCGGGCTGGCCGTCGTCGGCGTGCTCTTGCTAGCCGGCTCTCTGAGCCTCGTCACGATCACGCAGGCCCAGGCCGGCGGCTTCTGGCATTGGTTCATCTGGGGCGCCAGGCCGGATGGATTCTTTCCGATCCATACCCAAATCTTCGCCTTCGTCGTCTTCGTCATTTCCGCCGTCGCGGAAACCAACCGCGTCCCCTTCGACCTGCCGGAAGCAGAAAGCGAGCTCGTGGCCGGATTCTTCACGGAATATAGCGGCATGCGGTTCGCGTTCTTCTTCATCGCGGAATATGCCAACATGGTGCTCGTGTCCTGCGTCGCCGCCTCGCTCTTCCTGGGCGGCTGGAACGCCCCCTATCCCGGCACGATCCTCGGCTATGCCGGCCTCGAACAGCTGGCCTGGATAGAAAACGTCGCCTGGTTCACGTTGAAAGTCTATCTGTTCCTCTTCCTGTTCTTCTGGTTACGCGCCACGTTGCCCCGGCTGCGCTACGACCAGTTGATGCGGTTCGGCTGGAAGGTCATGTTGCCGATCGCGCTGGCCAACATCGTCGTCACGGCCATCACCGCCTATTTCTTCCCGCGGTGACGCAAGATCGCTGTCAGCGATCAGCTGTCAGCGTTGGATTTGAATCTCGATGACGCTGATCGCTGAGAACTTGCAAGCATGAAGCTCAAGACCTGGATTAAAACCATCACCTTCTACGACCTCCTGGTCGGCATGAAGGCGACCTTGTCGCACCTGCTGCATTACCGCCCGATCACCCTGCAGTACCCGCATGAAAAGCGGACGCTGCCGGACAATTATCGCGGGATGCTGGCCCTATTGTGCTACGACGACGGCACGGAAAAATGTGTCGGCTGCGATCTCTGCGAGGCCGCCTGCCCGTCACGGGTGATCCGTGTCGTCAGCGCGGAAGTGCCGGGCCAGCCGACGAAGCGCTACTCCAAAGAATATTACATGGACATGACCCGCTGTCTGTTTTGCGGGATGTGCGTGGATGCCTGTCCGGTGGATGCCCTCGGCATGACGCGCGAATTCGAGTGGGCGGTGTACGACAAGCGACAATTGCACCTCAACAAACAGCAATTGCTCGCCATCGGCGACCGATCGTTCCCGGTGCGCGAAAAACAGCTGGAGCTCCAACACCAGAATGTGGCGTTCTTCAACGTCGCGTTCAAGCACGTACCGCAAAAACCGTCGTAACAGGCCAGATTGATGGAACAGCTATTTTTCTTTTATTTTGCCTTTGTCATCGCCGCGACTTCGGTGTTGGTCGTCGCGCTGCGCAATCCCATCTACAGTGCCCTGGCGCTACTGATCATGTTTTTCCACGTAGCGGGGCTCTACGTCACGCTCCATGCGGAATTCCTCGCCGCCGTGCAGATCATCGTCTATGCCGGCGCCATCCTGGTCCTCTATCTCTTCGTCGTCATGTTGCTCAATCTCCGGCAGGATGACCGGTACCATCGGCAATGGCCCATGGCTGCCGCGGTGGGAGTGACTCTGTTCGTCGAAGCCATCATACTCACAGTCATGAAGGGCTGGACGGCCCCCGTCATGGCCACAGGCAGGGAAACTGCCGTCGGGGAAGCCGGCAACACCGAAGCGATCGGCGACGTCCTCTACTCCACCTATCTGTTTCCCTTTGAGGTGGCGTCCCTGATTCTGCTGGTCGCGATGATCGGCGCCATCATCCTGGCCAAAAAAGACCTGGGGGAGGCGACAGAATCATGACGGTCCCCTTGTCCTACTATCTCGTGCTCAGCGGCATCGTGTTCCTGACCGGCGTCATGGGCGTCCTGCTGCGCCGGAACATCATCATCATCCTCCTGTCGGTCGAGTTGATGTTGAACGCGACGAACATTAACTTCGTCGCCTTCTCGCAGTACTTCCATGATGTGGCAGGGCAGGTCTTCGTCTTCTTCGCCCTGACGGTCGCCGCAGCGGAAGTCGCAGTCGGACTGGCCATCATCGTCGCTCTGTATCGGGCCAAGTCCACAATCAACGTCGACGAATTTCAGTTACTGAAATGGTAAAACGGGCGCGATGACCTACGAACTCATTCCATTCCTTCCGTTGGCGTCGTTCCTGATTCTCGGGCTCTTCGGCCGTTGGATCAAAGACCAGGCCCATCTCGTCGCCGTGCCGGCTGTCGTCGTGTCGTGGTTGCTCTCGCTCCTGGTCTTTTTCGACGTGGCCAACGGGCACCAGACCAGCTTCCCCCTCTATACCTGGCTAACCTCCGGCTCGCTCGACATTCACATCGGTTTCTCCATCGACCGGCTCACCGCCGTGATGCTGCTCCTGGTCACGACCGTCAGTTCGCTCGTCCACATCTACACCATCGGGTACATGCACAAAGACACGGGCTATGCCCGCTTCTTCAGCTACATCGCCCTCTTCACCTTCTCGATGCTGATGCTGGTCATGGCGGACAACCTGCTGCAACTCTTCATTTTCTGGGAAGCAGTCGGGCTCTGCTCCTACCTGCTCATCGGCCATTGGTACGACCGGCCCGCTGCCTGCTCCGCCGCCACCAAGGCGTTCATCATCAACCGCGTCGGCGACTTCGTCTTCATGCTCGGCCTGCTCCTGGTCTGGTACAGCTTCGGCTCGCTCGACTACCACGAAATCTTTGCCAGAGCTCATGAATCGGCGGGCGACATGATGAATCTCCTCGAGCCGTTCGACGGCGCCTGGGATGTGTCCGTGCTGACGATGATCTGCCTCCTCCTCTTCACCGGAGCCATCGGCAAATCGGCCCAGGTGCCGCTCCATGTCTGGCTGCCTGACGCAATGGAAGGCCCCACGCCCATCTCGGCGCTCATCCATGCAGCGACGATGGTCACGGCCGGCGTCTTCATGGTCGCGCGCTTGGCACCGATCTATACCCTCTCTCCCACCGCCATGACGGTGGTGGCGCTCACAGGCGGATTGACCATGGTCGTCGGGGCCACCATCGCCATGACCCAGACCGATATCAAACGCATCGTGGCCTATTCGACGGTCAGCCAACTCGGCTACATGGTGATGGCCTGCGGGCTCGACGCCTATGCAGCGGGCATGTACCATCTCCTCACCCACGGAGCCTTCAAAGCCCTCCTGTTTCTCGGATGCGGGTCCGTCATCATCGCCCTGCACCACGAGCAGGACATGCGACGCATGGGCGGCCTGAAAGACAAATTGCCGGTCACCTATTGGACCTTCCTGGTTGGCTCGCTCGCCCTGGCAGGCTTCCCCCTGACCTCCGGATTCTTCAGCAAGGACGAATTGCTCGTGGCCGCCTGGTCGGCAGGACCTCTCGGCCAGTTCCTGACCCTGCTCGGCCTCGTGACGGCCTTGATGACGGCCTTCTATAGTTTCCGCCTAGTCTTCGTCATATTTTGGGGTCCCTCGCATGTCGATCCCCACCATGCGGACCATATCCACGAACCGTCTCAAACCATGACGACGCCGCTCATCGTCCTGGCCATCTTGAGCATCGCCACGGGCTATCTGGGCATTCCGGAGTTTCTAGGGCCGATGTTCGAGACAGGCGTAGGCTCCGCCGCTCACGGAGGAGCCGCCTCGATCGTCATCATGGTGCTAGCCACGAGCATGGGCTTGATCGGAATTGCCGGAGCCTATTACGTCTATGTGCTCAACCCGCCCCTCCCGGATCAGTTCGCGCGGAAGTGGCAATCGCTCTATCAGGGCTCACTGAACAAATGGTATGTCGACGAGGCCTACGATCGAACGATCGTCCGCCCCACCTTTTCCGCCGCCTCCGAACTCTGGAAACGCGTGGACGTGGCCATGATCGACGGAGCCGTGAACGGGGTGGCCCGCGCGATCGCCTGGAGCGGCTGGGTCTTGCGGCTCGCGCAAAGCGGACAGGTGCAACATTACGCGCTCGGTATGGCGCTCGGGATCGGCGTGATCCTGACCGTCTTTTTGCTGTTCTGAGGACCTATGCATAGCGGCGGAATTCCCTGGCTCACATTGCTCCTCCTGATTCCCCTTGCGGGAGCTGTCACGATGTATTTCGTGACGGAATCGACCGCTCGCTGGATGGCGCTGGTCGCAACCCTGGCGGATCTCTTCGTCGCGCTCCCGCTCTGGTGGCTCTTCGATCCGCAGACCAGCCAGATGCAGTTCACGGAACATGTCGCCTGGATCACGGCCCCACCCATTTATTACAGCCTGGGCCTCGACGGGATCAGCCTCCCGCTCGTCTTGATGACCGCCGGGATCATGCCCCTCTGCGTCCTGGCCTCCTGGACCGCGATTACCACGAGAGTCCAGAACTTCATGTCCATGCTCTTGATTATGGAAACCGCCATGATCGGCGTGTTCGTGGCCTTGGACTTCGTCTTGTTCTATGTGTTCTGGGAAGCCATGTTGATTCCGATGTACCTCCTCATCGGCGTCTGGGGAGGACCCAATCGGTTGTATGCGGCGATCAAGTTCTGTCTGTATACCCTCGCAGGAAGCGTGCTGCTGCTCGTCGCCATCTTCGCCCTCTACTTTTACGGGGGCTACACCTTCGACATCCTTGCCTTGAGCCAGGGCACTTACCCGGCCTCGCTGCAAATGTGGCTCTTCCTGGCCTTCTTCGCCGCCTTTGCGGTGAAGGTCCCCATGTTCCCCTTTCACACCTGGCTCCCGGATGCCCACGTCGAGGCTCCGACCGCCGGCAGCGTCATCCTCGCCAGTATTCTCTTGAAGATGGGCACCTATGGGTTCCTGCGATTCAGCTTGCCGATGTTGCCGGACGCCAGCCATGCCTTCACGCCCATGATGGTCGGCCTCTCCATCGTCGCCATCATCTACGGCGCCTATATGGCACTGGCCCAAATCGACCTCAAGAAACTGATCGCCTATTCGAGCGTGAGCCACATGGGGTTCGTGACCCTCGGCATCTTTGTCCTGAATCAGCAGGGCATCGAGGGAGCAGTGCTCCAAATGGTCAACCATGGCATTACGACCGGCGCCCTGTTCCTCTGCGTCGGCATGATCTATGAGCGCACCCACAGCCGCTTGATCGCGGACAATGTCGGGCTGGCCGCGCCGATGCCGCAATATGCCGCGCTGCTCATGATTTTCGCCTTGTCCTCGCTCGGCCTCCCAGGTACCAACAGTTTCGTCGGCGAATTCCTCGTGCTCATCGGCACGTTCCTCTGGAGCAAAGTCGCCACCGCCTTTGCCTCGCTGGGCATCATCCTGGCCGCCGCCTATATTCTCTGGATGGTGCAGCGAGTGGTCTTCGGAGTCCCGCTCACGCGCCAGCTCCCGACACTCCAAGACCTCAACAAACGGGAACTCGCCACGCTGGTGCCACTGGCCCTATTGGTATTCTGGATCGGACTCTTTCCCAATCCGCTGGTGAGCAAGATGCACCAGAGTGTGAACAGCGTCATCGCCTCCATGGCCCGCACGAAGGTCGCGCCGACGGCCCAACCCTCTGCCGGAGAGGCAGCGCCATTGCTGGCCGGCAGTGCCGAACCACTGAAGACCGAGGAACTTTCGCGATGAGTCTCTACGGCACCGACCTCTTAACTCTGCTTCCGGAACTCATCATCGTCGTCACGGCCTGTCTCGTCATCGCACTGGACCCGGTCACGCCGGCCTCGCGACGGGATCTCCTGGCCTGGCTGAGTCTTGGCTCCCTCGCCCTCTGTCTTGGACTCACGATGGGACAGATCGGCGTGCTGAATGTCCGGGTGTCCGCCTTCAGCGATCTGGTGGTGGTCGATGCCTATGCCAGATTCTGGAAAGTGCTCCTCTATGGTGTGACCGGCCTGACCATTGCGCTCTCGCTGCCCTATCTGAAGGCGGAGAGCATCCACCTGGGCGAATACTATGGCTTCATCCTCCTGGCCCTTTCCGGGATGCTGGTCATGGTCTCAGGCGCAGACCTGCTCACGATTTACCTCGGCACCGAACTCATGTCCCTCTCGCTCTATGTGATGACCGGACTCAATCGGTCGAAGCCCCGTTCACTGGAAGCCGCGGCCAAATACTTCGTCCTCGGCGCCTTCTCCTCGGGGATTCTGCTCTACGGCATCTCGCTGCTCTACGGCATGGCCGGCAGCACCAAACTGGCGTCGATCGCAACCGCCCTTGGCATGCACGGAGCGAACGATCCGCTCTTGCTGATCGCGGTCATTCTCGTGGCAGTCGGCTTCAGCTTTAAACTCGCCGCCGTGCCGTTCCAGATGTGGACGCCGGAAGTCTATGAGGGGGCCCCCACTTCCGTCACAGCTTTTATGGCCGTGGCGGCAAAAGCTGCCAGCTTTGCCGCCTTCATGCGGATCTTCGTCGAAGGACTCGGCGGACTCAAGGCCGATTGGTCGATCCTGTTCCTGCTCGTCGCCCTGGCCACCCTGGTGCTCGGGAACCTCGTCGCGATCGTCCAAACGAACATCAAGCGGATGCTGGCCTACTCCAGCATTGCGCATGCGGGCTACGCTTTGATCGGCTTTGTCGCGGCGAGCCGCGCGACCGGCGCGTCCGGTGGCACCACGGGACTCGCCAGCGTCATGATCTACCTGGCGCTCTATGCCTTCATGACGCTCGGCGCCTTCGCCGTCATCGGCATGCTGAGAAAAGGCGGGATCGAGGGAGAAGAGATCGAAGATTTCACGGGGCTCGCGAAGCGCCAGCCTCTTGCGGCTTTTCTCATGCTGCTCTTCATGGCGTCACTCGCCGGCATTCCTCCGACCGCCGGCTTCATCGGAAAGTTCTATGTGTTTATGGCGGCCGTCGAGTCCGGCTTGGCCTGGCTCGCCGCCATCGCCCTGATCTTTGCCGCCGTGTCGGCCTACTACTACATGCGGGTCGTGATGGTGATGTATATGCGCGAGCCTGATCCTTCGTCCGTCGCGCCACGACTCGTGACCTCGCCGGCCCTCTCCTTCGTATTGGCCTGTGCCGTTGCCGGCGTGATTCTATTCGGCCTCTTCCCGGACCCTCTCGTCAGCTTCGCCCTCCAATCGGTCCTGACGCTCAAGTAATCAGTTAATCATTCCGCAGAATGAAGAGGTGCAGGATCGGGCGACTCGTGCTACCCTGGCGAACGTTCGGATCGCACCTATGCAAACTTCGCGCTTCCTCCTGAGTCTTCTCCGATCATTTCGACGGCATGGCTGCGCCAGCCTTGCCGCATCCCTCGCATTCTTCTCCCTCCTCTCGCTCTTTCCCCTCGTCTTCCTCCTGCTCTACGGCCTGAGTTTCGTGGTCAGTCACGAAGTGATCGGCGAGCAGGTCCTGCTCAGCTTCCTCAAGGGGTTTCTGCCATCCCTGGGCGAACATGTCGCAGCAGAACTACATCGGGTGAGCGCCATGGAAACCGTCCGATGGGCGGTCTTTCTGACCTTCGCCTGGTTCGGCACGTTGGTGTTTTATGAACTCGACTATGCGCTGAATGTCGTATTCGAGAGCACCTGGCGCCGCCATCCCCTCATCTCCACCGCCATCGCAGTGGCCTCACTCGCCGTGAGCGGGCTCGTCCTGATCCTCTCCTACGTCGCGACCCAAACCATCAACTTCCTAACGGGCTACGCGCCGGAACTCTGGGGACTCGATCTCCTGGCCCTCGCGGCCCATGATTGGTTTCTGACCTATACGCTCCCCTTCGCGCTAGCCTTTCTCACGGTCACGATCTTATATCGGCTCGTGCCGCGACGAAGTCCGCAATGGCGTGAATCCATGATCGGCGCCCTGACATTTAGCCTGCTCTGGGTGGCAGCGAAACTCCTGTTCGTGACCTATGGCACCTATGCGACTCTGTATACGAACCTCTATGGATCGCTTTTGGAAGTCGTCCTGCTGCTGCTCTGGGTCTATTACTCCTCGGTCCTCCTGCTGATCGGCGCAGAAATCGTCCACCACCTGCAGCAACAGGCGCAGGCCCTGTCAGCCACAACCACGAGAACGACTGCGCGTAAAATGTAAACGGTGAGAGGGGATGGGCCAGAGGCGAGAGGCTCGGCTATTTACCGGTTCACGCTCCAGACTGATGCAACTGTAAGAATTGGGCGATCGCCGATCTGGTGATGAGCCCCACGATCGCTTCGTCCTCCATAACGACAAGGCGATCCCAGCCTCCCTGGACCATACGTTCCATCGCCTGCATGACAGACCAGTCCGGAGGAATGCAGAAGGCCTGCGGCACAGGACACATGATGTCTCGCACGCGGCGCCAAGGCCAGAGCGCCGTAGCAATGGCTTGCACATCGCCCACCGTGACCACCCCGACCACCTGCCCCTCCTCACAGACGGGAAACCCGCCAAATCCATGCGCGACAAAGTATTGATCGACCGCATCCTGCACGGCCATGTCCGGCGGCACCGTCACGACCGGATGGACCATGACCTGGCGCACCGTCACCGCTGCCAACGAGCTCCGCATCGCGGCTTGCCGCTTGCTCGACAAAGCAGCAGAAAACAGAAATGAACCGATCAAAATGAGCCAGCCCCCGTTCGCCGCAATGGAATGGCCCAGGACGCCGGACCAGGCCCCTCCCAGCACGACCACGCCGATCACCCCGAGGGCTACGCCGAATCCTATTCCGGTCACCGCCGCCTGGCTGGTCGCCCAGTTGAAATCCTTCTTCCAGGCCCACAGCCAGGCCCGTAAAGCCCGCCCGCCGTCCAAGGGAAACCCCGGAATCAGATTAAAGAGTCCGAGCTGCACATTCACCATGCCGAGCAATCCACCCAGGACGACGAATCCCTGAAGCCCTAATCCCGAGGACAAGGAATCCGCCGCCATAGCGCCGCCGAGACAGCCGACCCCCAGAAGCAAGCTCACGAGCGGCCCCGCCAGCGCGATTAAAAACTCGGCCCTCGGACTGGGCGGCTCCTTCCCCATGTGCGCCATGCCACCGAAAATGAAGAGGGTAATCTGACTGATCGGAATTCGGTAATGCAGCGCCACATAGGAATGTCCCAGCTCATGCAGAAGAACGGACAGGAACAGCAAGAGGGAGGAAATCCCGCCCATACCCCAATAGCGTGATTCGGAGAGGCCCGGCAGGGTCTCAGGCAAATAGCCTGTCGCCAGCGACCAGGTGACGAAGAAAAACACCGCGAACCAGGAGGCATGGACATGGATCGGGATGCCCAGCACGCAGCCGATTTTCCAATTGAACACAAACATGGTTCCACCGTAGCAGTGTGAGATTTGAAGCGTCAACGGCAGACTGCTGAAAAAGTCTGCCAGCGTCGTTCTCACATCGTTCAGGCCCTCAACGTACCCTAAAGGGTACGCCTCGGCCCCTCACTCGCTGCGACCTTGCTGGACGGCCATTTTGAGCAACCTGCTGGATCAGGTATACTGGCCACCATGCCGCGCTGCTTCCTACACATGCGATGCATTCTCCTGGCAGTGCTGCTTGCCTCGACGCTGCCTCCTCTCGCGCAGGCCCAGGTGATCACATCAGGCCCGCCCTCCTGCCCGGGAGTCGCGCTGACCTTCGACCTCTGCCCGGTGCGGAAAGGACCAGGTTACGATCAAGCCTTAATCGACTATTTGATCGAACAAAAAATCCCCGCGACGTTTTTCATGTCGGGAAAATGGATAGTGCGGCACGAGCCGCAAGCCCAAGCCCTCCTCCAAGTTCCCTTCTTTGAAATCGGCACCCACGGGGAAGTCCACGCCCATCTGCCGCTCCATTCCGCAGAGGAGCAAAAACAGGAAATCCTCGGCCCGGTCCGTCTCCTCAAAACCAAATATAGCCACAACGCGACCCTGTTCCGGCCTCCCTATGGAGAATTCAACGACGATACAGTCAACGTGGTCCGTGACCTCGGCCTCCAGTTTATTCTCTGGAATGTAGTGTCAGGCGATCCAGACCAGACGATTACCGCTGGCCAGATCGAGGACCGGCTGAAACGGTCCCTCCGCAAGGGTAGTGTCATCGTGATGCATGCCAACGGCAAGGGCAAACATACCCGCGAGGTTGTGCAGGATCTCCATGATCATCTCTTGCCGGGACGCCATCTCGTCCCTATGACCATCAGCGATCTCCTAACCTGTAATGATAAAGTGGCTCCATGACCGACCCACTCGTTCGACCCATGAGAGAACAAGACCGAGCCGCCGTGATCGCGTTACTCGCCGATTCCGACCCATGGAAACGGCTGGGCTACCGGACCCAGGACTGGGACCGCTATTTCACGCCGCTCCCACAAGGGCGCGACAGCTACGTCGTGGAACTGGACGGCACAGTGGCAGGCGTCGCGGTTTTGCGTCAAAAGTTTCTGCTCGGCGACTATCTGGAACTGTTTGGCGTGGCGGGCTGGGCCAGAGGCAAGGGGCTCGGGGGACGGTTGCTGGCCCACATCGAGGCGCTGGTCTTCGCGAGGGCACAGAATCTGTTTGCCTGCGTCTCGGACTTCAACGAGCAAGGCCGGCTCTTCTATGGAGAACAGGGCTATCAAGAAATCGGCCCCATGCCGAATCTTCTAATCCAGGACAGCGCCGAAATCCTGCTGCGCAAAACCAACGGACCGGCGAGGCACAAGTAAAAGTTTAAAATGCAAAAGTAAAAAATAGCGTCTTTAGTTTTTACATTTTTAATTTTGAACTTTTCATTGGAACAAGCTCATGCGAGTAACAAAGCTTCTCCATACCCGTATGAGGGTCAGCGATATGGACCAGACGATCGCCTTCTACCGGGACGTCCTCGGACTGGAGGTACTGGAGCGGACGGTCTCGCCGCGCGGCTCCCATCTGGCCTTCCTCAAGGTCCCCCACAGCGAAGAGCTGATCGAGCTCTGCAGCTTTCCGCCAAGCGGACCGGTGACGGTCCAGGAGGATCTGGTCCACCTGGCCTTTCAAGTCGAAAGCCTGGATGAGGCCATCGCAGCCCTCACAACACAAGGCATTAGAATCACGGACGGGCCGACTGCAGCCTCGTCCGGCAGCCGGTTTCTCTTCATCGACGCGCCGGACGGATATGAAGTCGAGCTGATCGAACGCCAGCCAGGGGTGAAGATCGTATAGTTGACCCTGTACGTTCCTCTTTCCCTCCCCGCACCGTTCATGCTAGTTATCTCTCCCTGTTTTCCTCTCTACTCAAGGAGCCGGACATGAAGAACGGATTTTTTCGCGGGCATGGGCTGGGCAACGACTATATCGTCATGGCCCCCAAGGAACTGTCGTTTTCGCTGAGCCCATCGAGGATCAAAGCCATCTGCGATCGAAACTGGGGATTGGGCAGCGATGGAATCCTGGCGCTGGTCCCGACGAAAAAAGCGGACTTCGGTCTGAGGATCTACAATCCTGACGGCAGCGAAGCGGAAAAGTCCGGCAACGGCCTGCGCATCTTCGCCCGCTATCTCCACGCCACCGGCAAAACGAAAAAGACACACTTTACCGTCGAGACCAAAGGCGGGTTGGTGACGATCGAGCTGCATCTGGACCGGCATGGGGATGCAAGTGCCGTCACAGTCGAAATGGGCCAGGCGTCATTCCAGCCTGCCTCGCTCCCTTGCAGCCTCACGGTGAATGAACTGATCACCCAGCCGATCGAAGCGGCAGGCCAATCTCTCATCTTTACAGGAGTCAGCGTCGGCAATCCCCATTGCGTCGTCTTCAAACAGGCCGGCCAATCCTGGTCGCGAGAGGATCTCCTCAAGCTGGGACCTGCGCTGGAAAACCATGCCCTCTTCCCGAAGCGCACGAACGTGCAGCTCGCCGTGCCGACCGGCCCGAAAGAGCTCTTTATCCTGATCTGGGAGCGCGGAGCCGGCGAAACCCAGGCTTCCGGGTCCTCCTCCTGCGCCGCAGCGAGCGCGGCCGTCAAGCTCGGGCTGGTCCAAAGCCCCGTCACGGTGAAAATGCCGGGAGGCCAGCTCAACATCCAGGTCGCCGACGACTTCAGCCTCACGATGAAGGGACCGGTCGCGGAAGTCGCGCGCGGAAGCCTGAGCCCCTCGTTCGTGCGCGGGCTACGCTAAGCGAACAATCGCGATCAGCTCTCAGCCGAGTTGCCCCGGAGCGACTCGGGCCGTAGAATGTCACATGAAAACATTCTTCCCTTGCTGAAGGCTGACGACTGATGGCTACCTCCCAAGCACTCCAATCCAAACTCGACCACCTCCCGGACCAGCCTGGAGTCTATCTCTTCAAGGACGAGCAGGGCGAAATCCTCTATGTCGGGAAAGCCTCGGTCCTCTCCAACCGGGTGAGGTCCTATTTTCAAAAGGGGACCGACCATTCCCCGAAAAATATCGTCCTGGTCGGCAAGATCGCGGATCTCGACACGATCGTCACCCGCTCGGAGCTCGAAGCCCTCATCCTCGAAAACAACTTAATCAAGCGGCACAGGCCCCGCTTCAACATTCTCTTGCGGGACGACAAGCAGTATCCCTACCTGCGTCTGCCGATCAAGGAAGACTTCCCGCGCCTCACCGTCGTCCGCCGTGTGCAAAAAGACGGAGCCCTCTACTATGGCCCCTATCCGCCGGCCGGCGCCCTGAGGGAGACCTTGAAGGTCATCAAGAAAACCTTCCCCCTGGCCACCTGCACCATCGCGATCGACGGCAAGGCGGACCGGGCCTGCATCGAATTCGAAATCAAACGGTGCCTGGCGCCCTGCACCGGCAACCAATCGAAAGAGGACTACCACCGCATCGTTGCACAGGTCCGCCAGTTTCTCGAAGGGCGCGATCATGAATTACTGGACAACCTGCGTGCCCAGATGGAAGCGGCGGCGGAACGGGAGGAGTTCGAGGAAGCGGCGCGCTTGCGCGACCGGCTCTTCAGTATCGAGCGCACGCTCGAAAAGCAGCGCATCACCCAAACCACGACGACCGACCAGGACGTGATCGGCCTGGCGCGGCAAGGCACGGCGGTCGATCTCCAGATCCTCTTCGTGCGCGGCGGGCTCCTGATCGGGCGCAAGGATTACTTCTGGCCCCAGTCAGCCGACGCCAGCGACGAGGAGTTGGTCCGATCCGCCATCGAACAGTTCTATAGCAAGGACGGGCAGCCGCCCAAGGAACTGCTCATCCCCACGGATCTGGACGACGCCACAGTGATTGAAGAATGGCTCTCGGGGAAGCGGGGAAACACCGTCCGCGTGGTGGCACCGGAACGGGGCATGAAACACCAATTGGTGCTCCTCGCAGAGGAAAACGCCTCAGCCTCCGTCGCCAACCATCTGCGCGACGAAGAAGTCAGCCGGCAAGCGGTCGAAGAACTCAAGCGACTCATCAGGCTGGACGTCGCGCCCACACGCATCGAGGGGTTCGACATTTCAAATACCATGGGCAACCAGTCCGTCGCCTCCATGGTCGTCTGGGAAGACGGCCAGATGAAGAAAGCCGACTACCGCCGGTTCACCATCAAAACCGTCACAGGGGCCAACGACTTTGCCAGCATGCAAGAAGTCGTCACGCGCCGCTATGGAGCAAGCGAGGGTCTCGCACGTCCGGGCCTCATCCTCATCGACGGGGGATTGGGCCAGCTCGCCGCAGCCATGGAGGGGCTGAAACAGGTCGGGCAGGAAGACCTGCCCATTATCGGATTGGCCAAAGCGCGGGGCGAAAAAGGAGAACGAATTTTCCTGCCAGGCCGAAAGAACTCCATCGTGCTGCGTGCAAAATCTCCGGCCACCCATCTCGTGCAGCACATCCGCGACGAGGCCCATCGATTTGCAATCACCTTCCATCGCAAGCTGCGAAGCAAGGCCCTCATGACCTCGCAACTGGATCAGGTGAACGGCATCGGCGAAACCACCAGGACCCGCCTCCTCAAAAAATATGGCAGCCTCGCGAACATCGCGGCTGCCACGGATGCGCAACTATCGGCATCCGGTCTCGATGCTGGCACCATCGCAGCCATGAGAAAAGTTCTCGCGACCACCACTTCGTAGCGATTCTGAATTGACAGAGCGCCCCTCGTTGACTAGGATAGCTCTCGTGAGCCACCCCGATCATTCAACGCACACAACCAAGCAACACATACCCTCTCCCATCGTGAGCCGCATCGAGCACGTGTTCGAAACCATCGTGTTCGCGAGCCGATGGATTCAAGCGCCGCTCTACGGCGGCTTGATCGTGGCTGAACTGCTCTATGCCTATAAATTTCTAGTCGAGCTCTGGGAAATGGTCTGGCACATCAACCAGCAGGAAGAAACCATCTTCATGCTAGGGATCCTGGGACTGATCGACGTCACGATGGTGGCAAATTTACTGACGATGGTGATCATCGGCGGCTATGCCACCTTCGTCAGTAAATTGGATCTGGAAGGCCATCCAGACCGGCCCGATTGGCTGACCCACATCGACCCCGGCACCATCAAGATCAAACTCGCCGCCTCACTGATCGGCATCTCCAGCATTCACTTGCTGAAATCCTTCGTCAACATCGCAAACGAAGATCTCGAACAGATCAAGTGGAAAATCTTCATCCACCTGACCTTCATCGGCTCCGCCATCCTCCTCGCCTGGACCGACAAGATCATGCAGAAGGACCGGAAACACTGACGGAACACGTCAGCTGCCCCCCCAGTCTCGTATTTCACGCAGAACGAATTATTCCCAGGCAGAGGTCAGCCCGCCCCCGGCGTCCTGCCATTGAGGCACCCAGGCCAGGGCAACGAGCTTCACGGCAATATTGCTCTTGGTCGGCTTAAGGGAGAGGACCTCCAGTGTTTCCGTGAGTGGGTCGATCGATGCGATCAATGAGTCTGTCTCCGCCTTAAATTGCGCTTCAAGCTCCGCAAGCTGCTGCTGCAGCGCCTCTCGATTTTCCTCGGCTTGCCCCACATCCTGCGATTCTTTGATCGCCCGTCCCGCCCCACGAATCGCCGTCGTCGCCTTCCCGATCGTGGTCGCGCTGACCGCCTTCCGTCCCATGAACGCGCCAAAAATCGTCGCACCAACAGACAATGCTACCTGGAGATGGCTGGATCGAGACTCGATCTGCTGCCGCTCGACCATCTGCTGAGCCCGCCGGAGACGGTCTTGGAGCGCAGCCATCTTCAGCGCGTACTTCTGTCTCAACTTTTCCAATTGCGCGTCTCGCTGCTCCCGCCCGGACTGCTGGAGCCTGACGCGAAAATCCCGCTCGGACTCGCCAGGTTTAGAGATCTCTTTCGTGCTGGGACTCCTCAACAGATCCACTTTCTCATTCCGAAAGATCCAGCCGGAAAAATTCTTCGCCCAGGCCTCATAACTCTTGGCCTTGCCCGCCGCCACAGGAAGAGCCGCAAACTGCGCGCCCGCCACCGGCTCCTGCTCCAAATCCGACAGGACCAGCTCCGCCTCAACCGCATGGTCCCAATCCACCGGCAGGGCTCCTTCTGCAATCGGCGCCAGCACCGTGACATCCTGCGTCACATCCACACCGGCCTTGCTGTCGGAAAACCGGACTTTCGCCCCCCCCAGCAACATCGACTGATAGACCAATCGACTGCCGCCAGGCTGCGCGCCGCACAGAGGAACGAATTGTTGGGGCACATCGGGGGGAAGTAGAGGGCGAGCGGCATGAGATGTAAGACGTGAAACGTGAGACGTAACGTCTGAAAACTCAGGCTCCACGCTAGCCTCCACACCTTTTACGTTTACCGTTGCACGTTTCACTGGCTCCATGAGCGTCTTAATCTGCGTCCTCGTCAAGGGCCCGCGCAGATAAGAGAGGGTCCAGCGGGACTGAAAGACCTCCGGCACATCCTCGTGCACATTGTTCAAGAGAAAGACCCTGCTCCCCAGCCCTGCCAGAAGCTGCTCCATCTGTTGCTTGTCGAATTTCTTTCCCGAGCTGGCAGCAGCCCCTTCGAGCCCTTCCAAGACCCGCGCCTTGTCCCGCTCCGTTTGCAGCCGCCCGATGAACCAGGTACCGGTGTTGGCCAGCCCCTTATAGTCCAGATCGACGGGGTTCTGCGTGGCCAGCACCACTCCCAGACCATAGGCCCGCGCCTGCTTGAGGAGAGTCATCAAGGGCGCTTTCGACGGAGGGTTCGCCACGGGAGGAAAGTAGCCGAAGATCTCGTCCATGTAGAGGATGGCCCGCAAGCTGGTGGTCCCAGACTGTCCTCTGATCCAGCCGAGAGTCTGGCTCAAGAGGAGGGTCACGAAAAACATCCGCTCCGCCTCGCTCAAATGTGCGATGGAGAAAATGGCGATCCTCGGTTTGCCTGCCGGACTATGTAGCATTTGCCCGACATCCAGCGCTTCCCCTTCGAGCCAGGCGGAAAAGCCAGGCGCAGCCAGCAGATTGTTGAGCTGCATCGCCAGGGCGAATCGCTCCTTCGAGGGATAGAACGAACCCAGGTCGAATACTCCAACTTTCGACAGGGGCGGAGTTTGAATCTGCTGGATGAGCGAGGCCAGGTCGAGGTCCTGCCCCTTCCGCCAGGCTTGGCCCAAGATCGTCGAGAGCAGGATATGTTCGCGGCTCTTGATCGGATCCGCCTCGACTCCGATCAAACCGAGCAAACTGGTCGTCGTGGTACTCACTCGCTCGCGAAGCAATTCGACATCGTCCAGAATTTCCTGGGCCGGCGCGGCAAACGACTTCAAGATGGAAACCGGCAGCCCAGCATTGCTACCAGGCGTGTAAACGACGAATTCTGCTGCATCTTTGAGCTTCTGAATCCGCTCGCCGCTTTGCCCCCACTCGCTCAAACCCTTTTTCCATAACTCAGCCTGTTGGGCCGCAAAGTCGCCGGGGGAAAGACCTTTCTTGCGCGCATCGTCTTCATTGATCCAGGGAGCAAAGTCTTCGCCACGAAGCTGCGGGAACGTCAGCAGCAAGTTGGCCAGATCCCCTTTGGGGTCAATCACGATGGCGGGGATACCGTCGATCGCCGCTTCTTCCAGGAGCCCGAGGCAGAGACCGGTCTTGCCGCTACCGGTCATCCCAACGCAGACCGCATGGGTCACCAGATCTTTCGAATCGTAGAGCAGCCAGCCCGGCTTCGGCCGCTTAGACACCATGTCATACGGCCGCCCCAGATAGAACACGCCGAGCTTTTCGAAGTCTTCGGCTGCCCCTGACTCTTTCTTTTTTGTGGCCATCGCTACCACTCCTTAAAAATAACAAACACCGCACCGATCATCATGGCGAACCCGGCCAGGTAATTCCATTTGAGCGGCTCTTTGAGATAGCGCACCGAGAACACACAAAACACGACGAGGGCAATGACCTCTTGGATGGTTTTCAACTGGGCGGCGTTGAATTCATAGTGACCGATACGGTTGGCCGGCACTTGAAAACAATATTCGAAAAAAGCGATACCCCAGCTCGCCAGAATCACCATCCACAAGGGCGAGTCTTTATATTTCAAATGGCCGTACCAGGCAAAGATCATGAAGATGTTGGAAATTGTTAGTAGCAAGATAGTCCGCATCGATCTCCTCCTCACCACCACCCTAGAAGGTGATCAGGCTGTCCTGGACTGCGCGCGTCCAACGAGCACCGTTTCACCGTGCGCGTTGCGCGAG
>SYGW01000072.1 GCA_005800255.1 Nitrospiraceae bacterium
GACATCGTGTGGGCCAGGGCCTTGAGCGATCCGTAATGGGTCGTCGCGACGACTTTCATCCCCAGCGTCGCCAGCCGGCAGAGCAAGGCTTCGGCCAGGGCCGCCCCTTCTGACGGATCGGTCGAGGTGACCGGTTCATCGAGAAGGACCAGCCATTGCCGAGATCCGGCCTGTCCATCGCCGCTCCGCTGCTGCTCCGTTTCGTCGAGCAACTGAATCATCTGGGTCATGTGGGCGGAAAAGCTGGAAAGGTCGCGGGCCAGGTCCTGGGCATCGCCGATATCGGCATAGACGTCGGAGAAAAAGGCCATCTCCGATTCCGCCTCGCAGGGCAGGTGCAGTCCTGCCCGGACCATCAGGGCGAAGAGCCCGACGATCTTGAGGGTGACGGTCTTGCCTCCCGTATTGGGGCCGGAAATGACCAGCACCTGGATCGATTCATCCAGGAGAATATCGTTGGCCACCACCTGCCCCTTCGACAACACAAGCAGGGGATGCCGCGCCTGCAACAATGTCACGCGCCCGTCATCGTTGAGCCTGACCGGATACGCCTTGAGTTGGCGGCCAAATGAAGCCCGCGCGGCAATCCCGTCCAACAGGGCTAGAGCATCAAGCCCCGCCACCATAAGCTCTGCTTGGGCTGCGACTAGGGAGGACAGCTCCCGGAGGATGCGCCGCATTTCCCGCTCGATCTCCAGATCCGCCACTTTGATGGAATTGTTCGGCTCGACCAGTTCGCGCGGCTCGATAAAGACCGTGGCCCCGCTGGCCGAGACGTCATGGACGATCCCCGGCACCCGGCCCCTCATATCGGTTTTCACCGGAATGACATAGCGGCCTTCCCGCTGGGCGAAATACTGTTCTTGGAGAATTTCCTCAAAGCGCCGCGAATGGAGCATCTGATCGACTTGATGCCGGATCTGCTGTTTGAGCGAATGGGCCTGATGGGTCAAACGCCGCAACTCAGGCGTCGCCGACTCCTTGATCGAACCGTCCTGGTGGATCGCCTCATCCAGCGCGGCTTTCACCGGGCGCAACGCCTCGATCGACCGCAGCGGCTGCGCGACGGATGCCAGAGCGGGAGCGACCAGCTGATGCCGTTCCACAAAATGGCCGCTCTCCTCCAGCAACTCCAGCACGATCGCGCAATCGCGGAGCTCCACTATTTCCAACGAGGCCCCTTTGCTCGCCCGGGCGAGCGGATCCCGAATGTCCGGGAAGGCCAAAGCCGGCAGACCCTCGCCTGCATCCTGCAGCCGTCCCATCTCCGTGGTTTCCTGCTGGCGCCGTTGCGCCTCCTCCAGATCTGCCGCCAAGTCGAGGATGCGGCAACGCGCCGCCCCCATCGTGGATCTGGCATGGCAGGCTAGGGCCTCCAGCAATCTTGGCCATTCCAACACCTGCGTCGTCTTCTCGAACAGATTCACTGATACCTCATGAAACACGTCTCGCACTGCGCTCGCCGAACTCTAACGAACCACCAACAGAGACGCAAGAAAGAAGACCGCAGGCCTCGCGCCGATTCTGGCAGCGACCGATGCGGGCTGCAGCGAAACTCCTGTGATCCGGCGCGGAGTTACCTCTCTCTATGGCTTGACAAGGCCCAGGAGGCGTCGATACTATCGGCCTCCATTGTGGCCGGTACACTCAACCGGCCTTTTTTCTTGAGGGACTACTCGCCATGGCTACTCGGATCGGTATCAATGGATTTGGACGGATCGGACGGAACGTCCTGCGGGCATCGCTCGGAGATCCCGAGCTGCATGTGGTCGCCATCAACGACCTGACAGATGCAAAGACGCTGGCCTATCTCCTGAAATACGACTCGGTGCACGGAACGTTACCCTGGACCATCAAGGCCAAAGACGACCAGATCCTCGTCGACGGCAAGGCCATTAAAGTGCTCGCGATGAAGGACCCCAAGGACCTGCCCTGGAAGGATCTGGAGATCGACATCGTCGTCGAATCGACCGGACGCTTTACCGACCGCGACGGCGCGGGGAAGCACCTCGCAGCCGGAGCCAAACACGTCATTATTTCCGCGCCGTCGTCCAACCCGGATGTCACCCTCGTGCTGGGCGTCAACGACGAGGCCTATAACCCGATCACGCACCACATCATCTCCAACGCCTCCTGCACGACCAACTGTTTGGCGCCCGTGGCCAAAATCCTGCTGGATAACTTCGGCATCAAGCATGGCGTCATGACCACGATCCATTCCTATACCAACGACCAGCAGTTGCTCGATTTGCCGCACAAAGACCTGCGGCGCGGGCGCGCGGCCGGCATGTCCATGATCCCGACCAGCACCGGCGCGGCCAAGGCGCTGCATTTGGTGCTGCCGCAGCTCAAGGGTAAGATCGACGGCCTCGCGATCCGCGTCCCCACCCCGAATGTCTCGCTGGTGGACCTGACCGTCGAAACCGAGAAGAACTGCGACATCGCCTCCGTCAACGCCGCTTTCCAGAAAGCGGCGCTCGGCCCGATGAAAAACATTCTGCACTATTCGGAAGACCCGATCGTCTCGATCGACCGGAAAGGCGATTCCCATTCGGCCAGCCTCGATGCCCCGCTCACGATGGTCATCGACAAGCGGATGGTCAAAGTCACGGCCTGGTACGACAACGAGTGGGGCTATTCCTGCCGGGTGCGGGACTTGATCAAAGTGATCGCGGCCAAAACGAAAGGCCGCTGAGGCTTAGCGGACAGAGCGCCGGATGAACCTACGCAAACAAACGATCGACGATATCTCCCTGAAGGGCAAACGGGTCATTATCCGGGCCGACTTCAACGTCCCCTTGGACGACTCGCTCCAGATCACTGACGACACCCGCATTCGCTCGACCCTCCTGACCATCAATCGCGCCGTGGACGACGGGGCCAAGGTGATTCTCTGTTCGCACCTGGGCCGCCCGAACGGGAAGTTCAACCCCAAGTACAGCCTGGCTCCGGTGGCCAAGCGCCTGGGGCGGCTCCTGGGCAAAGAGATCCAGTTTGCGGCTGACTGCATCGGCCTAGTAGTGGAAGGGCTCGTCGCCAAGATGAAGCCCGGCGACGTCATGCTCTTGGAGAACCTCCGGTTCCACAAGGGTGAAGAGAAAAACGACGACGCCTTTTCCAAAGCGCTGGCTTCCCTCGGCGACATCTACATCAACGACGCCTTCGGCGCCGCGCACCGGGCCCATGCCTCCACCGTCGGCATCACCAAGTTCATTCCCGTTTCGGCCGCCGGTTTCCTCCTCAAAAAAGAAATTGAATACCTGGAAGGCGCCGTCGAAAACCCCGTCCGGCCCTTTGTCGCCATTCTCGGCGGAGCGAAGGTGTCGGGGAAGATCGGCGTCATCGAAAATCTAGGCAAACGCGTCGATAAAGTCATTATCGGCGGCGGCATGGCCTTCACCTTCCTCAAGGCGAAGGGCATGGAAATCGGCAACTCCCTGGTCGAAAACGACATGTTGGACTTCGCCAAAGGCATCGAGGAACATGCCCTCTCCCGCGGCGTGAAATTCTACCTGCCGGTCGATTGCGTCGTCGCGGCCAGCCGCGAGCCTGGCACGGAGTCGAAGATTGTCCCGGTCCAGGAAATCCCCAAAGGCTGGTATGCCCTCGACATCGGCCCTGCTTCCGTCAAACTCTTCAACGAAGCGGTCCAAAACGCAAAAACCATCCTCTGGAACGGCCCGATGGGCGTCTTTGAAATCGATGCCTATGCCAGAGGGACGCTCGCCATGGCCCACACGGTGGCCAATGCCTATGCCCTCACGATCGTCGGCGGAGGCGAAACGGCCTTAGCGGTCCATCGAGCCGGCGAATCGGAGAATATGTCGTTCATCTCGACCGGCGGCGGCGCCGCGTTGGAATTGCTCGAGGGTAAACAACTTCCGGGCCTGACCGCCCTCCCGGATCGAGTCGAATAATCGCCTCGTCGTGAGTTCACGCCCGCGACACCATCCATATCGAGAAATCTGTGCGCACACCCCTCATCGTCGGCAACTGGAAGATGAACAAAACGGCCTCGGAGGCCGCAGCCTTCATTCGCGACCTCCTGGAACGGCTGACCCCATCCCCCAAGGCCGATGTAGTTCTAGCGCCGCCCTTCACCTCCCTCGAATCGGCCAATAAGGCCCTCGGCCCCTCCTCCTGGATCAGCCTCGTGGCGCAGAATCTCCATTGGGAGCAGCAGGGCGCCTTCACTGGGGAAGTCTCCGCTTCGATGTTGCGCGAACTAGGCTGCCGCTATGTAATCGTCGGCCATTCGGAGCGCCGCGCGCTCTTCGGCGAACGGGACGAGACGATTCAGAAAAAAGTCCGAGCGGCCCTCGCGCAGGGACTTGCGCCGATCCTCTGTGTGGGGGAATCCCTGGCTGAACGGGAGGCGGGCAAGACAGAGTCGGTCGTCACGGCCCAATTGAAAGGCGGTTTGGCAGGGCTGACCCAACAGGATCTAGCCACCGTCACCATCGCCTACGAACCAGTCTGGGCCATCGGCACAGGACGGGCCGCCACCACGGAGCAGGTTGTGGCAGTCCATCGATCCATCCGCTCGTTCGTAGAAACCGGCTGGAACAGCACAACTGCTGCGGCCATGAGAATCCTCTACGGGGGAAGCGTCACGCCTCAAAATGCCGAGTCGCTACTCGCCTCGGAAGCGGTCGATGGGGCATTAGTAGGCGGGGCTTGTCTCAATCCCGATTCCTTTGCTACAATCGTGCGCATTGCTCAGACACGACGTGCTTAACTGATCGGAGTGCCATGTATACCCTGCTCATCGTCATCCATGTGTTCATCTGTTTTCTCATGATCGGCGCGATCCTCTTGCAGTCCGGCAAAGGCGCTGAGATCGGCGCCTCATTCGGCGGCTCCAGCCAAACCGTCTTCGGAAGCCGTGGCCCGGCCAACTTCTTGAGCAAGTTCACGGTCGCGGTCGCCGCCATCTTCATGCTGACGTCCTTCAGCCTCGCCATCATGGCCAAAGAACGGACCTTCTCCTCCACGGTCATCGATCTCAAGAAGAAGCAGACCTCTCAGACCGCCCCGGAAACCCCGGCTACAGCTCCGGCAGCTCCCGCTGCTGAAACTCATGCGCCGGCCGACGCAGCCCCCGCTCATTAGACGGACGCTGAAAAGATCCGCCAGCTTCGTTCTCGCATCGTTCAGACCCTCAATACCCTACGGGTACGCATCGGCTCTTCACTCGCTGAGGCCTTGCTGAACGGCCCTTTTGAGCGTCCGACAAAATCAAGAAATCGACCTGCACGAAATCAATCGCACGGACGCAGGAGCCTTCGCTCCTGCACCGCGACTCATCACGCTTGATCGTTGAAATCGTAAGACGCTAAATACGGGTGAGCCAGGCTGCGTGGGAAGGATCCTCCCCGCGCACGATGGCAAAGAACTTCTTTTGCAGCGCTTGGGTGATGGGACCGGGCTTTCCCGTTCCAATACGGCGATTGTCGATCTCCCGCACCGGAGTCAGCTCGGCTGCCGTCCCGGTCACGAACACTTCATCGGCGATATACATGTCATCGCGCGTGAATCGCTCTTCGGCCACGGTGATCCCCTGCTCCCGCGCCAAATCGATAACGGAGCTTCTGGTGATGCCGTCAAGGATCGAGGTAAGCGGCGTGGTCTTGATCCGCCCCTTCCGCACGATGAAGATATTTTCCCCCGTCCCTTCGGACACATAGCCCTCGGTATCGAGCAAGATGGCTTCATCATAGCCGTCGATTTTCGCTTCCCGCTTCGCAAGGATCGAGTTCACGTAGTAGCCGGAGATCTTTCCCCTCGTCATCGACACGTTGACGTGATGACGGGTAAAAGACGACACGCGGGCCCTCATCCCGTTCGCCAGGGCATCGTCCCCGAGATAGGCACCCCAGGTCCAGGCCGCAATGGCCAGCTTGATCGGGTTGTCCCCCGGATAGACCCCCATCGCCCCATGCCCGATATAAACGAGCGGACGGATATAGCAGGCCTCCAGCTTATTGATCTTCACGGTCTCCACAATGGCTTCGGCGACCTGCTTCCGATCGAAGGGCAGCTGCATCATGCCGATATGGGAGGAATCGAACAGCCGATCAACATGTTCCTGCAACCGGAAAATCGCCGAGCCGGACTTCCCTTTATAGCAACGAATTCCCTCGAACGCCGCCAATCCATAATGGAGCGAATGGGTCATCACATGGACCTGCGCGTCCGCCCAATTGACGAACGCCCCGTCCATCCAAATTTTTCCTTGTGGGTCAGCCATGATTGCGAAGACGAACCGGTGAATGATGTACGCGCCGAAAACGGAATATAGCAGCGGGCTGGAAGAAGCGTCAAGCAAACCGGGCGCGTCGACACCCACGGGCACGAATGAGCGAAGGCAAGACGCCTAGGCAGGCCTCTGAGAAGCGCGAAGCTGCTGGCTTAAGATATGGGCGTTATGGGCGTATGGGTCGCGGCGGACGGATTGATGCGGACGAAGCCCAGGCCGAAATCATATCCGTTCACCCATCGAACCGTGGCCCGCTCAATTTCTATCGTCGGGCCGCCAGTTGTCAGTTCAAAGCGAAGCGACAGTTCAAGGCCAGGCGTCACGGCATGTTCGCCCTGAATCCGCATTCCTGTATGGGACAGATTCGTCACGATCCCCTTCCCCACACAGTCTCCGCTCAGATAATAGAGCCCGCACTGGGTTGGGATGCGGCGGTAAGGACGGAGCACAAATCGCGTGCTTTTCGGCTTAGCAAGATGAGACTTCGGTGCGACGGCCATAATGTTATCTCCAATCCCAGGCGTGATAATGAAACGCCAGCATACGCCCAGGAATCAGCCCAAGATAGCCAACGAACAGGTTAACCCGAAGGAGGGGGAAAGGCTGAAGAGGAGCAATCGGGCGGGGAAATATCCCGTGAGGGACGAGCCTTTGCCTTGACAGGCCTCAAGCCCCTATGTTACACAATCATCTTCTGTAACGGAGGCAGGGGTCTATGTACGCAATCATTGAAACGGGCGGCAAGCAGTATCGGGTGGAAACTGGATCTTTGGTCCAGGTGGAGTCTCTTCCCGGCGAAATCGGGGGGACGATCGAAATCGGCGAAGTCAGGCTGGTTCACAGCGAAAAAGGCATGGTCGTCGGGCAGCCCTTGGTCAAAGGGGCCATCGTTAAGGCTGAAATTATCGACCAGGACCGGACGCGCTCCATCACCATCTTCAAGAAACAACGGCGCAAGAACTACCGGCGGACCCGTGGCCATCGCCAGGGCTTCACCAAGCTGCGCATTACCGGTATCGAAACAGCTTAACGAGGATCAGTCATGGCAACAAATAAAGGCGGCGGATCAACACGAAACGGACGCGACAGTAATCCACAGTACCTTGGCGTCAAGGCCTATGCTGGGGAGACCGTCACGGCCGGATCCATCCTGCTCCGTCAGCGCGGGACGAGATTTTTCCCCGGGTTCAACGTGGGCCTCGGGAAAGACCATACCCTATTCGCCCTCATCACGGGGACAGTGAAGTTCGAACGCGGCCGCGGACGGAAAAAGATCAGCGTCTACGCTGACTCCGTGCCGGCGGTTTCCTAGCGCATCCTTTCCTCTTTTCTCGTCACAGCTTCGTTACCCGCGAGGACTCCCGGCATGACTGTATGTGCAACGGGATGTTCCTCGCAGGCAACGATCCCTCAGCCTTCACACTGAAGAAACGGTGCACCGATGTTCGTCGATGAAGTCCGTATCCACATCACTGCCGGCCGTGGCGGCGACGGGTCATGCAGTTTTCGGCGTGAAAAGTTCGTGCCCCGCGGCGGACCTGACGGCGGCGATGGCGGCGACGGCGGGAATGTCATCTTCGAAGCGTCGCCTCGCATGACGACGCTCCTCGACCTCCGGTACCAAAAACATTACGAAGCCGAAGTCGGCCGCCAGGGAGGCGCAGCCAACTGCTCCGGAAGATGCGGGGAAGATGTGGTGGTGCTTCTGCCTATCGGCACCGTCATCTACGACGATGAAACCGGCGACGTATTGGCCGACTTGGTCACGGCGGGACAGCGCTTCGTAGCCGCCCACGGAGGCCATGGAGGACGAGGGAACAACCATTTTGCGACCCCGACCAACCGCACGCCCACGGAGTTTGAACTCGGCACAGAAGGCGAAGTCAAATCCCTCCGGCTTGAACTGAAACTGCTGGCCGACGTCGGACTGGTGGGCTTTCCCAATGCCGGAAAATCGACGCTCATTTCCATCATCTCCGCGGCCAGGCCGAAAATCGCCGACTATCCCTTCACGACGCTGGTGCCGAATCTCGGGATCGTTCGTTGGGGAGAAAAAGGAAGTTTCGCCGTCGCAGACATTCCCGGAATCATCGAAGGCGCCCATGAAGGCAAGGGACTGGGACTCCGGTTCCTCCGGCATATCGAGCGGACGTCATTCTTGCTGTACATGGTCGACGTCTCGGAATGGGCCCCCGAAGAGCCGGTCAAGAGCTTCGAAGTCATGCGCCAGGAACTCGCCGCCTACGATGAACCGATCACCACGCGCCCCTTTGCCGTGGTGGCGACGAAAATCGATGCGGCGGGGGACGGCACTCGCCTGCGCGAGTTGCAGAAATATTGCAAGCGTCATCGCTATCCCTGCCTCGCGATCTCTGCCGCCACGAGAGAAGGGCTGACAGAGCTCGTCAACTATGTGGGGCAACAGGTTACGCAGCTGCGAGCCACACCATGCGAGATCAGCTCTTAAAACAAGCCACCCGCATCGTCATCAAAATCGGGAGCAGTCTCGTTGCGTCCCGAGAGACCGGGCTGCGTCCGGAACGGATCGACCAGCTTGCGGATGAAATCGCAGCCCTCCGGTCCAGCGGGCGCGAAGTCCTCATTGTCTCCTCCGGCGCGATCGTTTCCGGCATCAAGAAACTTGGCCTGACGGAATATCCCAAAAGTCTCCCCGTGAAGCAGGCGGCCGCCGCAGTCGGCCAGAGCCGGCTCATGTGGGCCTACGAAAAATCCTTCGAGCGGCTTGATATCAAGGTGGCGCAAATCCTCCTGACGCACCAAGACCTAGCCGATCGGCGACGCTTTCTCAACGCCCGCCATACCCTGAACGCCCTGATCGGATTCGGCGTCATCCCCGTCATCAATGAAAACGATACGGTGGCTGTGGATGAAATCCGCGTGGGGGACAACGACACCCTGGCCGCCGAGGTGGCCCATCTGGTCGACGCGGAACTGCTCATCATCCTCTCCGATATCGACGGCCTGTTCACGGAAGACCCGCGCAAAAACCCCGCTGCCACCCTGATTCCTTTGATCCAGGACATTACCGAAGACATTGAACAGCGGGCCGGTGTCTCCAGCACCTTCGAGGGGACCGGCGGCATGGCCACGAAAGTCCGGGCTGCCAAGAAAGTCAGCGAGTATGGCGTAGCCACCCTGATCATGAACGGGCAGGAAGCCGGACTGCTCCCGAACGTCTTAGCCGGCGGCCCGGGCGGCAGCCTCTTCCTCGCAAAGGAACGCCGCTTCACCAGCCGCAAACATTGGATCGCCTTCACCCTCAGGCCGCGAGGCACGCTGACGCTCGACGCCGGGGCAGTCGAGGCCCTGGCGAAGCGGGGCAAGAGCCTCCTGGCCTCCGGCATCCTGAAAGCCAGCGGCTCATTCGAAGCGGGCGATGCGGTCAGTTGCCTCGACCAGGACGGCAAAGAGTTCGCGAAAGGGCTCGTGAACTTCTCGTCCGACCGGCTCGCAAAAATCAAAGGGCTCAAGACAACCGAAATCCAGCAGCAACTCGGGCCTCAGGAGTATGAAGAGGTCATACACCGGGACAACCTCGTCATCCTCCAGACATGAATACTGCGTGCTGAGATTATGATGTCGCCCAACTCTGATTCCCAGCCTTCAGCGCCAGACACTCAGCACTCCGGCATTCTTCGGTTGGGGCTCCTCGGCGGCAGCTTCAACCCCATACACAACGGGCACCTGGCCATTGCGCGCCAGACGCGTGAAGCCCTCGGACTGGACCGGATCCTCTTCATTCCCACTGGTCAGCCTCCCCACAAACGCAACGGTAGCCTGGCCCCGGCCCAAGACCGGTACGAAATGGTCCGTCTGGCCATCGCCTCAGACCCGACCCTGGCCATCTCGGATATCGAACTCCGCCGGCCAGGCAAGTCCTACTCCATCGACACAGTGCGCCTGCTCCAGCAGGAATACGGAGCCAAAACGCAGCTCTTCTTCCTGATCGGGCTCGATGCCTTTCTGGATTTCCCCTCCTGGCGTGACCCGCAAGCCTTGCTGGAGCTCTGCCAGTTCGTCATTCTCTCCAGACCAGGCCAATCATTCCGTTCTCTGTCCACCGTCCGACTGCTTCCGCCGATTCCCTACCCCTCCCTGGCGGACCTGGACGCAGAACGGATTTCCCAAATCACAGCACCGCTCGGGGCGCAGGGCCTGATCTGTCTCAAGCTGCCGCCCTGCCCCATCTCCGCATCGGACATTCGCGCGCGCATCAGACAAGGCCTCCCCGTCGCAAATCTGTTGCCGCCCTCAGTGGAATCTTATATACTCCAGCATCATCTCTACCAAGAGGACCGCGATCACACGAACAGCTAGATCCACGGCCCTCGCCATTGTACAGGGCATGCTTGATAAGAAGGCCACCGACGTCATCGTCCTCCAAGTTGCGCCTCTGACCTCCGTTGCCGATTACCTGGTCATCGGCTCTGCCGATTCGGATCGCCAGGCCAGCGCGATCGCCGATCACATCAACGGCGTCCTCGCGCTCTCCGGCTCCAAAGCGCGCAGCATCGAAGGCGCAAGAAATTCGCAATGGGTCCTGATGGACTTCGGCGACGTCATCGCGCATATTTTCCGGCAAGACGTCCGGGGCCATTACGCGCTCGAACGGCTATGGGCCGACGCGAAACGCATCCCCGTGTCGGACGAACCGCCGGTCGTCGAACAGGCTGCGGCTCCGGAGCCGACCAAGAAGCCCAGAAAAGCGCCGGCAAAAAAACCGGCAGCGAAAAAAACCACGGCCAAAAAGGTTCCGACCAAAAAAGCACCGACGAAGAAGGCGACGACGAAGAAAAAGGCCTAGCCCGATGCTCCGACTGCTCACCACCATTTTCCTGATCTGCCTCGGCATCTTCCTCTACAGCTATTTCCGCGAATTGAACCCCGGGACGGTCGACATCAAGACCAGCCCCTCCATCCAGTTTCAATTGAGCCCCGTCACTCTCGTGGTCTTCTCCATGGCCTTCGGCGCCGTGCTCGTGACCTTGGCCGTGGGCATGAGACAAACCGCCCATGCCATCGGCAACTGGCGTAGCGCGCGGCTGTTGCGGCGCAAGGAAAAGATCGATGCCTTCCATCGTGAAGGCACCCACGCCTTCATGTCCAAGCGCACGGTCGAAGCCATCAGCCTCTTCGAGAAGGCCCTGGCCATGGACCCGAATCGCGTCGACTCGCTGCTCTGGCTGGGAAACATTTACCGCGCGGAGGGCAACTTCGCAGAGGCGATCCGCCTCCATCAGCGAGCCAATCGCGTTGACGATCGCAACATTGAAATCCTGCTGGAGCTGGCGAAGGACTTAGAAGGCGCCAAGCGGCATGAAGACGCCTTGCAGGCTCTGCACAAGATGCTCCGGATCGAACCGGACAACCTGACGGCGCTCATACGCGAGCGCGACCTCTTGATCCGGCTTGAAAAATGGAGCGAGGCGCTCGAAATCCAGCACCGGCTCCTCAAGGCCAACCTGCCTGAGCCGGAACGCAAGGCCGAAGCCCATCTCCTCACCGGCTGCACCTACGAAGTGGGACGCCAGCTGCTGGAACGGGGCCACCCGGACAAAGCGCGGCGCTACTTCCGCGGCGCCATCAAGAAAGACCGGACCTTCCTGCCCGCCTACATCGGCATCGGTGAAATCCTCATCCGGGAAGGCAAAACCAAACAAGCTGTCGAAATCCTCAAGAAAGTCTATGCCAAGACCCGCAGCATCATCATCCTGCACCGGCTCGAAGAACTCTTTCTCGAACAGGGCGAACCAAGCGAAATTATCCGGATCTATCAGGACGCCCTTCACCAGGACCCGAACAATCCGGCCCTGCAGTTTTATTTGGGCAAGCTCTACTATCGACTCGAAATGGTCGACGAAGCCTTCGATATCCTCTCGACCGTCGAAGGGATCCAGGATCAGTTGGTCGACTACCACAAGATCATGGCCAATCTCTTTCTGCGCAAGCAGCACATGGAGCAGGCCGTCGTGGAGCTCAAGAAAGCCCTCCACTTCAAGAAGCGCGTCGTCGTCCCCTACGTTTGCACCGCCTGCCAGCAGGAATCGACCGAATGGTCCGGCCGCTGCCGCCGTTGCGGAACCTGGAATACCTTCGTGACATTGCCCTGGCCGAATGCCGGCCAAACGGTCGCCACTCAAGACAGCAGCCCCCTCCAGGTCTCTGAAGTCCCCTACCAGGGCATTGCTTCTCCCTTCGAAACCGTGTAGGTTTTCAGCCAGTCCGGCGGCCTGACAGAGGCGCAGCCAGCACATCGCAATCAATTCAACTTCTACAGATGATGGAGTCTCCCATGGTCGATTATCAGGATTTCGCTGCCAAAGCCTTGCGTGATGAAACGCTGACCAGAAGCGAATGCCAGGCTGTGCTCGACAGTCCGGATGAGCGCTTGTTGGAGCTCCTCCAGGCCGCCTTTACCGTCCGGTCCCGCTATTTCGGCAAGACCGTGCGCCTCCAGATGCTGCAAAACGCCAAGAGCGGAGCCTGCCAGGAAGATTGTCACTATTGCTCACAGTCTGCGACCTCCACCGCCCCCATCGAGCGCTACAACCTCTTGCCTCAGAAGCAGATGATCGACGGAGCCAGGCAAGCGGCGGCCTCGAAGGCCCAACGTTATTGCATCGTCATCAGCGGCCGGAGTCCGTTGGATCGTGAAATCGACGAAATCGCAGGAGCCGTTCGCTCCATCAAGCAGGAGATCCCCATTCAGATTTGCTGCTCGCTGGGCCTCATGAACGAAGGCCAGGCCAAACGATTGAAAGCGGCGGGCGTCGATCGGGTCAACCACAATTTGAACACGAGCGAAGCCTTTCACTCCTCCATCTGCAGCACCCACACGTTCCAAGACCGGCTCAACACCATCCAGAACGCGCGGGCGGCAGGGTTGGAAATCTGTTCCGGCGGGATCGTGGGCATGGGAGAGAAGGACGAAGATCTCATCGACCTGGCCATGGCCCTGATCGACGTAAAGCCGGACTCGATTCCGCTCAACACGCTCCATCCGGCCAGCGGCACGCCGCTAGAAAACTGTGACAACCTGACGCCGCAACGCTGTCTGAAAGTGCTCTGCCTCTTCCGCTTCCTGCACCCACGCACCGAACTCCGCGTGGCCGGTGGCCGTGAACATAATCTGCGGAGCCTTCAGCCCTTGGCGCTCTACCCAGCCGATTCCATCTTCGTAAACGGCTACCTCACGACTCCGGGCGCTCCCGCGCCGGAAGTCTGGGGCATGATCGAGGATCTTGGCTTCAAGATCGAAGTCGAGCATCAGCAACCGGTCGCAAACTAATCAAAGTTACCCCTGACGCGATCGCACCAATAATCCTTCCAAGCTTGCTCGTTTGCCCTCTCCAGAGGAGCGGGCGGGTTTGGTCCTCGGTGCGCGCGTCGAACGAGCACAGTTTTATCGTGCGCGTTCCGCGAGCACCGAGGACCAACCTGCCCGCTACTCTTCCCTCAACCCCTCCACCAGCGGCTGCCTGGCGGCCCAGCGAGCAGGCCAGTAGCCGGCCACCAGGGCAGATGTGAGGGCGAGGACGACGGCCTGCAAGATGACTCCGCCTGGGACCGTCATCTGAATCGTCCAGCCAAACGATTGTTTGTTGATCACGTGAATCAGCAGCAGGGCCAGCAGCAGGCCTCCCACGACGCCCAGCACCGCCCCGATCAACCCGAGATAGGCCGCTTCCCACAAGACTAACCGCTCAACTTGCCTCGTACTGGCGCCGATCGCCCGCAGGGTGGCGAACTCGCGTCGCCGCTCCAACACAGCCGTCACTAGTGTATTGACGATGCCTAGCACCGCCACCAGCACGGCAATGGCCTCCAGCACATAGGTCAGGACGAAAGTCCGGTCGAAGATATCGAGGATCTCTTTCCGCAGCTCATGGTTTCTGATCACCAAGGGGGGAACCGTCACTCCGTCCAGCCCTGCCACCTGCGCGACGATCGACTGCCTGACTTGTTTCGCATCGGCCCCAACAGCCAGGTAGACAGGAAACACGGTCACCCGGTCGTCCCGCCAATGGCGCTGGTACCAGGCTCGATCCATCACCATCTTTCCTCCGTCAGTCGCATAGTCGTAAAAAATCCCCTCGACGGACAACGTCACTGGCCCGGCCTGCGTCATGATGGAAACCTGGCCTCCCTCGTGAAGCCCCAATCGAGCCGCCAACACTTCCGACAGGAGGACGCCTCCGGTCCCGACGGCGCGTTGCAACGCCACGGTCGAGTCTCCATGAACCATCAGATATCGACTGCGCTGCGCATGGAGCAGAAGATCGCGCGAGACCACCGAGACCCTCTGGCCCTCCACTTCCAGATGCACCTCCCGGTAGGTATCGACTGCCGCCACCCCCTCGATTGCCGACAGAGCCGCCAGCCAAGTCCCAGGGATGGAATGGGACGATTGCCCTGACTGCTTCCCCTGGAGCCAGGATTGCGGGGCGACGATGAGATCGGCCATCACGGTCTCGTCTACCCAGATCTCAACCGTATCGCGAAAACTACGAACCATGACGACCACCCCGATCATAATCGACAGGCCCACCATTAAAGCCGCCACCGTCACTGCGTTTCTGCCAGGATGGCGCGCCGCCTGGTCCGCCGCAATGAGCCTGAGGCTCCCCCCAAGCGCCATCGGCTTGTTCTTGCTATGAGAACGGCAGGCCAAGGATTGGATACAAATTGGCGCAAGACAGGAGAGGGATCCCAGGAGACAAACTGTTGCGAGATAGCCAAAGAGCGGCAGGCCTTCGACTGGACCCATCAAGGAACAAAGGCCTGCCACCAGCAACAAGGCAAGACTGATCCACCAGAAGAAACCGGCCCTCAGTTGCTGCGTCGCTTCATAATCTCCTGGCGCCAAGGCACGGACCGTCACGGTCCTGCCTGCCTCCAGACTGGGACCTAAGGCCCCCGCCATCGCGACCAAGGTTCCAAGCAACAGTCCCTTCGCTACGGCCAGGAACGTTGGCAGGTCGAACGACAAGACCAGCCAACCTGACGTCACTGGCGCGTAAAGATCTGAAATCGTCCTGCTCACCAGCGACACCAGCCCCCTGCCCAGCCAGACCCCTCCAAGCCCCCCTAGCAGCCCTCCCAAAAGACCGAGCAGCCCTGCTTCTAGGAGGAACAGACCGGTAACCCGCCGCTCCGTCATCCCGAGCGCGCGATAGATACCGATCTCGCGTCTCCGCTGCGCCACGGCAAAGGCCACCGTGTTGTAGATCAAAAACATCCCGACGAGTAGCCCAACCCAGCTCAAAACCGTCAGATTAAGCTGGAAGGCCCGCACCATATTTTCAACCTGCCTCGTCCGTTGCGCCGGCCGTTGCACGACCAGATGGGGCGGGAGCACCGATCGCACTGAAGCCGCGACCTCGTCGAGCGATCTGCCAGGCTGCGTCACCAGCTCGATCCGATCCAACCGCCCGACCGAGTGGAACAGCAGCTGCGCCGCCGCAATATCCATGACGGCCAGCCGATCCCAGAGGGACGAACGGGACTCGTCGTTATGCAGGAGTCCGGCGACTCGCAGTTGCACAAGACGCCCTCCCGCCGTCGCCTCGACGAGACTCCCGACTCCCAGGTTCCAGTCGGCCGCAACTTGGCGGCCAAGATAGAGCGAGTCCGGAGCCAACAGGGTCTCCAGCGCTTCTTCTCCATCAGCCTGAATCTGCAATCCACGGGTCCCAGCCTCCGCAAGGAGATCCAGCCCCACGATCTGAAGCGCCTGCCCTCGCTGTTCCCCCTGGGTCAGCACGACCGCGTCCTCAATGACCGGAGCGGCGCTCAGCACCCCCTCGACCGCACGGACCTCCGTGATCACCGATTCGTCCAGGCCCAGATCATAGCCTGCGACTTCCAATGAAGCAGGCCCGGCGACCGTTGTGACCACTTGTTCGAAGGATCGCAGGACGTGAATATTCGCCGTTCCGATAGCCACCGAGGCCAGGACACCCAACGCCACCCCGGCAATGCTCAACAAGACGCGAAACGGCTTCTGGCCGGCATGGGCACGGATCAAAGCCATATGGAGCGCGAGTGGTATAGTCATCTAAGGCCTAGATGCGAGATGAACCGCGCGAACCGTGGCAGGCAAGGAGCGAGGGTGAGTAGCA
>SYGW01000073.1 GCA_005800255.1 Nitrospiraceae bacterium
CTCATCGACGATGATCTTCATGGCGCCCAAGAAAATGGCGCCGTCCGACGCGGGTCGCAACGGCATCCAGTAGTCGGCGCGGTAGGCGGTGGGGTTATACTCAGGCGTGATGACCACGACCCGGGCGCCCCGTTCGATACATTCCAACTTCCAGTGCGCTTCCGGCATCTTGTTTTCGACGAAGTTCTTACCCCAACTGGTGTTCAGTTTGGAGAAGCGCATGTCGGACAAGTCGATGTCGGAACCCTGGGCGCCGCACCACCAGGGGTGGGCGGGGTTCTGGTCGCCGTGCCAGGTGTAGTTCGACCAATACCGGCCGCCCTGTGCCTGATCCGGACTGACCTTGCGAATCCAGGTGTCCAGCAACGCGTTAACGCCGCCGTTCATTCTGGTGTTGCCCATCTTGCCGATGATGCCGAGGACCGGCATACCAGCGCGATGCTTGAAGCAGCGCGTTCCCGCGCCCTTCATCATTTCAATCATTTCCGGCGCATACCCCTGCTCGCGAAGACGACGGGCACCGGCTTCACCGCTGTAGCGCGTGGCAATGATGATCATCGCCTTGGCGGCATAGGTAAAGGCCGTGTCCCAGGACACGCGCAGCATATCGTCCAGGAAGCGGCTGTCGAACTTGTACTTCCGCTTCGCTTCTGGCGTCAGCTCCGGTGAGCCGGCATCCATCCATTCCTTCCAGCCCTTCCGCATCAACGGACCCTTCAAGCGATAGGGGCCATAGACGCGGCGATGGAAGGTAAATCCCTTCAAGCACATGCGCGGATTGTGCGCGAACGTTCCGCGGTTGCCGTAGAGATCTTCGTACGTCTGGTGATCGTAGTTCTGCTCAACCCGCATGACCACACCGTTCCGGACGAAGGCCCGGATGCGGCAGGCGTGCGTGTCGTTCGGCGAACAACACCAGGTAAACGACGAATCGTAACGATATTGATCGTGATAGACACGCTCCCACGACCGATCCGGATAATCTCCCAAGGGATTGCCCACTTCGATGACCGGCTGAAGCGCGGTCAACGCCAGGACCTTGTCCGCGACCGCAACGGCGGCGACGGTTCCCACGGAGACTTTTAAAAACTGCCTACGTGACAAAAACATTGGTGACACCTCCTAAGAGTTGAGGGCTTCAATAAGCCCACGCGACTTCTACTGACGCACAACGGAATATTCAGACCACCCCCCTTCCTTCAAAAAACTGCCCGAAAACAGGAGCACCGAACAGGCTACCAGCTGGTTAGTCATGGCTACCTGCATTGGTTCATCTTGTATTCCTGGCATCATGGGCGCTTATGTACGCAATATACGCGCCAGGATCTATAGAGCCATTGGATTCTAGTCAGAGCGTATAACCAATTGAATAATAATATTAAAATTATCGTCTTGCATTCACTTTCATTATCACGATTAAATTGTCATGGGTACCTAACGTATCACCGGCAATGCTTAAACGATTGATGCGCAAAAAAATCAAGTAAATCAATGCTTTAATTCATTTATCCTTGCGCTACCTTTTGGTAACAATTTTATATAGTTGTAACGAAGTAACGAGAGCAAAAAAAGCTCCTAAAACTGTCTAGTATTTATGAAAAAGGAGCCCCGACGAGCCCGGCAGGTTTCGGCGACGATCAAACGGCTAATCTGGGAGTGACGGATGCGGGAGCACGAGTGCTGTGGCCAGAAGATCGCCTATTTCCTGGAACGGGAGTATCAGGTTCAGCTCTCAGTCCCCAAGATCTATGAGATTCTAGCCGAGAAGTACGTGATCCGCTCGAAATGGCGCAAGAATCAGAAACGGGGGGGGGGGGCCGGCCCCCACGCGGACGGAGCCCGGGCTGTCATTCAAATGGATACCGTGGCCTTTGGTAGCGTGTTTGCCTTCACGGGCATCGACATGTACACCAAAGAAGCCGAGGTGGTACTCCGGCCCACGTTGACCAGTGAAGATGGCGCGGCGCTGTACGAGACACGTTGAGGGGTTGCAGACTGACGGGGGACCGGAGTTCAAAGGGGCATTTGCCCAACAGGTGCGAGCGTATTGCGACCGACATCGCATGGCCCGTCCCTACAAGAAGCATGAGCAAGCCTATATCGAAAGTTTCAATCGCACCCTACGCAAGGAGTGCGTAGGGTGGGGGACCTATCGCGTCGAGGATCGGCCACGCCTGATTCCGGAGGTCCACACGTTTCTTGACCGCTATCATTACCACCGGCCGCACTTAGGATTGGTGTCCCTGCGACCACCGCTCACCGCTCCATCCGCACTGGAGGACCGACTGTCGGATATTTACGGAGAATAATGCGGCGGCTTGACAGTCACGTTCCCGCCCAGTAAAATCTCACCCCTCGTGCTGACTGTGAGTGAGCGGGAATAGCTCAGTGGTAGAGCATCGCCTTGCCAAGGCGAGGGTCGCGAGTTCAAATCTCGTTTCCCGCTCCAACTCACAGTTCGTCGGCTTGACCACACCAACCTTTCTCTCGTATATAATCCGACCCCCCTCGACCGGCCACGACGATCCCAAAATCTTGCTCGCGGAAAATGGCGCGATACGACAGTGCCCGTAGCTATCTTAGCCGGAGATCTCGCATGGGGGTTGCACTCATGCGGGATTAGTCGTCCTGGTGGTTCAGGAATAGGTGGTGATCGGACACGCTCGAAGTCTAGCAACGGGTTTCGAGACGGTCAATTTTCACGTGAGTTTTCGCATCGACTGGTCCGTATATGGCTATTGGCAATGGTTTGCCGGGATGATCCGATGCAAGCTCGTCTCGAGCAGATGAAGGGACAATGCTCAGGCAGGAGGCTGAAACAATTCGCTAACAAGGCCGCCGCAAGTGAAGGCCCACGTGCCCGGCGGGTAGGTTGAAGGTCTGAACGATGCGAGAACGGAGCCAACGCGCTGTTTCAGCCTCCTGCTATTCCGGAACGAGAATGAGCATCCAGGGCGTGGTCTCTTCAACCATATTCGCGAACCGTCTAGCGGTACTGCTGGCTGGCATGCCGGGGAAAACGCCTCCCCTGCGAATCTGCACGGAACGGAAACGATAGGTGGGGGCCTGTCCCAGCAGCAGAGGAAGGACTCGCGGAATCTGCCCCCGTAGCGAAGCCCAGTCAGCCAGGTTCACCGTTTCGCCGATCGCCAAGCGCGAAAGCCGCTCGAAGGTTTCGCCGAACAGGGTCGGGAGGTTGCCCGTCGTAAAGGGTTGATCCACCGGCCGATAGCGGGGCTCATCGAGCAGCTGGGAAAGGATTTCCCAGAAGACCTGGGTATCGACGGCCCCAAGAACACAGAGGCGGCCTCGCCGCGCCATCACATCGAGCAAGGCGAGGGGACCTCGAATCTCGAACTTCCAGGAGGGGAACAGCAGGGACCGGTCCCCATGCAGGACTTCCAATGCCGGCTCTCCCGAAAAAATAGTCTGCCGGAACTGGCCTTTGGTGTGCCGGAGTTCTTGCGTGATGATCAGCCCGGACAATCTGGTCGGTTCGTACGCGAACGTAGGGGTCGCGGGAGCCCAGCAGGTTGCGATGGTATAGCGAGGAGCAAGCTTCCCTGCCCGGTCGAGGTCACCCAGGTCGAACATGTCGTGGTTGCCGTAGAATTGAAACGAGAGGCCGGTCCGAGACCGCAGACCGTTGAGCCTCTCCCGTTCCGGATGGAGCGGGCCTCCCAGCTTCGAGCCTGGCTGCAGCCGGTCCAGCGCATGGAGAATCAACTCCCGCTGACGCTGGTGAAGGGGCGCGACATATTGCTCGACCAGCTCCGTGGCAAAGGACAGGTCGCCAGCTCCCAAGTCGAGCAGCGACGCCACGTCCGCATCGAGCAACAAGTCGAAAGGATTGGCGTGGGATTGGACGAAGGTTGCAATCGCATCGCTCTGTAGAGATGTCAGAGGCCACTGAGCCGCAGGCCCCTCCACGACACCCAGCCAGACGCAGAGAGCCCGCACGGCCTTTGTCGGAGGAAGCCCGGTAAGTTCTTTCAGCCGGGGGCCTGGGAGATCCTGAATTTTAACGGCTTCCGCATGGCCCAGCGCCAAGGCAATGGCCTCACGGATGCTGACGGGAAGGTCGGCGAGCCCGGCTTCTTCGATCAACCGTTTCAAGGTCGTCGGAAGCCTGGCCCCCTCAACCAGTTTGCGGGAGGCTTCCCACTCCTTGTCTCGTTCCTGTAACAGCTGCGTGACCTGTGAGCGGAAATCTGCAAGGACCTGTGCGTTGGAATTCATGAATCGGGTGGTGCGTGGCCTGTGATGATCGATCTATCGCTGTCGGTTGATGCCTTGCAGCATAACGACCGGGGCCTTGAAGCGTCAAGGTTGTTGTCTTGCCGTCCCGGAGAACCTATGTTAGTGAGAGACTATGACTACGGCATTTGTTGCCGCGCAAGCGGCAGGCTCCCGCGCCAGACTGCTGCTGGTCCTGTGCCTGGCCTGGCTCGCGCTGGCCTGTGCCAGCGGAACGCCGACGAAGTTGTCCGACTCGCCGGAGGGACTGCCTACGCCCTTTCAGGCAGGACAGATCATCGAGACGGCGACAGGGCAACCGATCCCTCCCGACCAATGGGCCGCACTGCTGCTGCAACAGGACATCGTCTATCTCGGCGAGGAGCATCACAACCGGTTGCATGTCGAGGCGGCGCTCACGGTGTTGCGGAAACTGACAAGGGGAGGCCGCGCGCCGGTCTTGGCCATGGAAATGTTCGGCTGGGACGGCCAGGCTGCGCTGGACCGGTACCTGTCCGGTCCCGATCAGAGCCGCCAGACATTCCTGGAGTCCGTCCGCTGGCAACAAAATTGGGGCGGGGCCTACGAGGACTATGAGCCGCTGGTCCTCTTCGCGAAAGAACAGCGCCTGCCGGTCATAGCGCTGAATCCTCCCAAGGCCCTGATCCGAACCGTCGCGAAGCAGGGATTGGCTCAGGCTCAATCCGACCCGGTCATGGCGCAGTGGGGTATGCAAGACGAAACCATCGTCGACGACCCGGCCTATCGCGCGCGCATTCTTCAGCAACTCCAGGCCTGTCACGGAGGCGGCAACGACGACCTCTACCGGACGATGTATGAGGCCTCCATGGTCCGCGATGAAGGCATGGCCAAGACCCTGGTCGCGCGCCTCTCCCTCATCCGCCGGGGCGCCGATCCGATGGCTGGCCCCCTGGTCAGCTATACAGGGGGCGGCCATATTCAGTATAACCTTCCCGTTCCCAAGCGAGTGATCCGCCGCCTGCCCGAGGGGGTCCATCAGATAAGCGTCTACCTGACTTCTTTCGACGTGGGAAGGAGTGAAGAACTGCAAGACTTGGTAAGGGAGAAAGTCGCGGATTACCTCTGGCTGACTCCGGTCAGTGAGCAGGGGCTCCCGCGCCGGTGCCGCTAACAATATGGATCGTGACGCAATCTTGCTCACGAATAGAAGGAGAAACCGATGTCAGAGAAACCGGTGATTGCCCAACGTACTCCCTGCATGGTGGAAGTCGGTCCCGGCACCATCTATTGGTGCCAATGCGGCCGCTCGAAGACACAACCCTTTTGCGACGGCGCCCATACCGGGACGAATTTTTCGCCGCTGGCAGTCCATTTTGAAGAAAAGAAACGGGTCGCCCTCTGCGGCTGCAAGCGGACAGAGAGGCCTCCCTACTGCGACGGGACCCACTCGCGGATTTAGCAGGACGCTCAAAACGCTCGCCAGCGGCGTTTTCACGTTACGGGCCGTTGCAGACCGTACGGCGATTTCAGTATAATGCGGCCCTCGTTTTGTCCAACTGACCAAGGGAGGGTTCTATGATGAAGAAGATGGGTGCAGGGGTTGTCACAGTGGCGTTCTCGGTCCTCCTGACCGGTGTGTCCTACGTGCTAGCGAACGAACCGAAGGGCGAAGGAGCCCCCGACTATAGCGGCGTCACCAGCATCTATTACACCTTGATCGGATTGATTCTGGCCTACGGCTGCTACGACTCCTTCCTCAAGAAGTCCTAGTCGCTTGTTCCGTATACCGGTGGACTGGTCCCGGCCCGATGTCTTTCTCTATCGGGCTGGGCCATCCCTGCCCAGTTGCTCCCTTCATGACCAGCCGTCATCTCTCTGGCTTCAATAACGGCTTCAGCGCCACAAAGACCTGCTCGACAATCAGACGATAGCCCTCTCCAGTCGGATGGATCCCGTCTGCCTGATTCAGCGAGGGCGAGCCTGCCACCCCATCGAGAAAAAACGGGATCAACGTCAGGTGATACTGCTTCGCCAGCGAACGATAGAGCGCCTCGAACCCCTCCGTATAGTCCTTGCCATAATTGGGCGGAAGCTTCATCCCCGCTAAGAGGACCGTGACGGAAGCCTGCTGGAGTTGCTGGATGATCCGCTCGAGATTGGCTTTTGTCTCCGGCAGGCTCAGGCCACGCAACCCGTCGTTGCCGCCGAGCTCCAGAATGACGATCGAGGGTTTGCCGTTCAGGACCCAGGCCACCCGCCGCAAACCGCCGGCTGTCGTCTCGCCGCTGACCCCCGCATTCACGACCCGGTAGGCATAGCCTGTTTCCTCCAGCTTCCGCTGAAGTTGAGCCGGATAGGATTCCCCCTGCGCCACGCCGAGCCCTGCGGTCAGGCTGTTGCCGAAGGCGACGATGCGCGGACGTTCCGCTGCGACCGATGCGGTCGCTCGCCCAGGCCGCGCCGTGACATCGGTGCCCAGCCGTTGCCCGAACCCGTCGCGAGGCGGAGGAGACGAGGAAGGCGCGTTGCCTCGGTCGCAGCCATAGAAAACGACTGCGTAAAGGCAGCAAACGACTGGTGCGAGAATCCATGAGCGGCGCATAGAGGTTCAGTATAATATAGGCTTTCGCACGGACGATACTGTGGAGCCTGACAAAGATGATCACCCTTTCTCACCTGACGATGCGCCTGGCCGGCGGAGGCTATCAGATCACGATCCTCGATGATGTCACCCTCGTGATCCCCGACCGGCAGCGCCTGGCCATCGTCGGCCCCTCCGGCAGCGGCAAATCCACCCTGCTGGGTCTCATCGCGGGGCTGGACCGTCCGACCTCCGGCTCCATCACGCTGGGCGGAACGGACATCTCCGGGATGCGCGAGAGCGATTTGGCCCGGTACCGCCGCGATCACATCGGCTACATCTTTCAATCCTTTCATCTCATCCCCACCCTCACCGCCCTGGAAAATGTCCTGGTGCCGCTGGAGCTGTCGGGAGCGAGCGGGGCGCGGGATCGCGCGGTAGATCTTTTGAGATCCGTCGGCCTGGAACAACGGCTGCATCATTATCCGGTTCAACTGTCGGGGGGCGAGCAGCAGCGGGTCGCGGTAGCCAGATCCTTCGCCTGTCGCCCGCCGATTCTCCTGGCCGACGAACCGACCGGCAACCTGGACTCGGCCACAGGACAACAGATCATGAACCTCCTCCTCTCGCTCCATCGCGAATACGGCACCACCCTGGTCCTCGTCACCCACGATCGCGCCATGGCCGCATCGATGGAGCGGGTGATTACGTTGCGCGACGGCCACGTCGAATCCGACAGCCTCATTGGCTCGGACCCTCTGCCGGCAGCGGCGCCCCGGTGAACCGCTTCATCTTCAAGATGGCCTGGCGGGAAACCAGAGGGGCCTGGCGGCACTTCCTCTATTTCTTCGCCTGCATCGCCATCGGCGTCGGATCCTTGGTCGGGGTCTCGCTCTTTAGCGCGAACGTGGATCGCGCCGTCACGAAAGAAGCGCGGGGCCTGCTAGGCGGCGATCTCGAAATTCGCCTGACCCATCCCCTCAGTTCAGAAGGCCAGGCCCTCGTGAAATCGCTGACGACCAGGGGTCTGACCCTCGCCCATGCGAGCGAGCTCATCGCCATGGCCTCGCGCCAGACTCAGGCATCTGCTACGCCCCAGGCGACCCAGATCATTGAACTCAAAGCCGTCGACTCAGCCTATCCCCTGTACGGAGCCATCGCGCTGGACCCGGCGCAACCACTCGAGGCCCTGCTCCATCCCCCTACGCATCGCTGTGGCGGCCAAGTCTGTTTGGGCGCAGTGGTGCAGGAGTCGCTGCTGATTCGCATGGGCCTCTCGGTCGGGGATCGATTGAAGATCGGCCAGGCCACGTTCCTGATCTCCGGGATCGTCAGGACCGAACCGGATCGCATGGCCAACGCCTTCAGCTTGGGCCCGCGAGTCATAATTGCGCAGGAGGGGTTGCGGGAAGCGGAACTCATCAAACCTGGCAGCAGAGTGCGAGAACGGTATCTCGTCAAGCTGCCGCCAGGCCTGCCGGTTGAACCGCTCCTCTCGGAACTGCGGAGCAGGCTGGCATCGGACTCCGCGCGTCTCTCCAGCTATCGCACGGCCCAGCCGCAGTTGAAACAATTTCTCGACCAGCTCTCCCGCTATCTCGGCCTGATCGGGCTCACGGCCCTCTTCATCGGGGGACTGGGAGTCGGCACCTCGATCCATGCCTTCCTGCGGGACAAACTGCACACGATCGCGATCCTCAAAGCGGTCGGAGCCGACTCGGCCACGGTGATATCCACCTATGTGGTGCAGGCGATCTTCCTGGGCTCCATCGGGAGCCTGGCGGGAATCCTCCTGGGGATCGCGCTCCAGCAGGGACTACCGCCCCTCATGGCAGACCTCTTCGCCTCGAACCTCCTCGAACAATTGGGCGTCTCCTCGGAATTGTCACGCTCCTCCCTCTGGCCCTTGCTGAAGGGAGCGGCACTGGGACTTCTCTCAACATTGCTCTTTACCCTCTGGCCCCTCTTGAAGATTCGCGAGGTGCAACCGGGAGCGATCTTCCAGCGCGAAACGGAACAGGCGACGGTCTGGCAGGGAATGGCTCCGTCACGCTGGTGGGTAAGGTGGGGCCTGGCCGATCGGGTCAATGTCGGCACGGCGGGAGGGATCATCCTCGGACTCTCTGCCCTCGCGATCTGGCAGGCTGGCTCCTGGTCGATCGGACTGCTGTTTCTCGGGGCTCTGGCTCTCGCCCTCGCGCTCCTCTTTGTCTCCGCGCGCCTCTTCCTACGGCTGCTGGCCTGGCTGCCCAGGCCCAACATCCTGAGCCTTCGCTTCGCTCTGGGCAATGTGCTGCGGCCTGGAAGCCAGGCCACCGGGATCATGGTCGCCATCGGCATCGGCGTCATGTTGATCGCCACGGTCTCGCTGGTCGAACAGGCCCTGCTCCGGCATGTCCAGGAAAATCGGCCGACCGATGCACCGACCTTCTTCTTCATCGATATCCAGCCGGATCAGACGCAGGAGTTCATGGCCCTGTTGCACCGGCAGACTGGTCGGCCGAATCCTGAGCTCACCCCGCTGGTCCGCTCGCGGCTCCATGCCATCAATGGGAAGATCGTCGCGGCAGAAGAAGGGAACGACAAGAACCGCGCGCGCGCGGAAGGAAAAGACGAGCGGGGCACACAATGGTATCTCACCAGGGAATATGTGCTGACCTTCCTCGACCAGCTGCCGAAAGATAATCAACTGGTCAAGGGAGCCTGGTGGCAACCGGGGCAGGTCTTTTCGAGGCCGCAACTGTCAGTCGAAGAGGAGGCCGCAACCCGCTTGGGTCTCACGATCGGCTCGCTCGTGGAACTCGACATTCAGGGAGCCATGATCTCGGCGGAGGTGAGCAGTATCCGCAAAGTGGAATGGGGAAATTTCTCGACGAACTTCTACATGATCCTGTCGCCCGGCTCGCTCGACGGAGCGCCCTTCACCTATGTGGCGACGGTGCGGGTCTCGCAGGACGAGGAGGTGCCGTTGCAGCAAGCGGTCGTCGCCTCCTTCCCGAACGTCAGCGCGATCCATATCGGCGACGTGCTCGACGGATTCTCGCGTGTGCTGGACCGTCTGGCAACGGCGATCAGCGCGATGGCGCTCTTCTGCCTCCTGACCGGCTGCCTGGTCATGGCGGCGGCCCTCGCTGCGACACGTTACAGGCGGCTCTACGAATCGGTCATTCTGAAAGCGCTCGGCGCGACCAGGGGTCTGATCGCCCGGGTCTTCGCGCTCGAATATCTCTTGGTGGGTCTGGTAGCGGGATCGATCGGCTTGATGCTCGGCACCGCCTTGTCCTGGGCGGTGCTGCGCTATGTCTTCGATCTGCCCTGGAGCCTGCATCCCCTTGTGCTGGGATGCGGCCTGCTCCTGACGATGGGGCTCACGCTCTTCGTCGGATTTGCCAGCACCTACAGGATTCTAGGCCAGAGGCCTCTGGCCATCCTGCGTCACGAATAAGCAGCTCGTCAGCGGACATCCTGAAGATAGCGGCGCAGTACTGCCCCGTCCCGCTCCCGCACCGTCACCATGATCCTGAGCTGCTCCAGATACTGTTCCAATGTTTTCCCGCCCAGGTCGATCTGGCGCGTCGTGAAAAAATCCCGCACATCCCGTTCGAGTTCCGGCGTGGCCAGGTTGACGATGCCGCCGCACATGCGCCGCAGCCCTTGCTTGGGAAAGAGTTGGTCCATCTTCTCCCAATTCGCCTTAACGAAATCCCAGGCCAGCTCTCTGCCGGACACATTACCCAGGACGGCGCTCACGAGGAACGGCGCATCCTGGGTGCGGACCTCTCCGCTGATCGTGCGGGCGAGAGTCCGTTCGACCAGGGGCTTCTGTTGGAATGTCGCGAGCGAAAAGAGATAGCGGCGTTCTTCCTGTGGCGTGGCGGCTGCGTGAAACCCTGCGTCGAACTCATCGTACCGGGCCTCGTCGCCCCGATGGGCGAGGGTCGCCACCAGCGCCGGCACGATATTGGGATCGACCGCCGCGACGTCCTTTCGATAGGCCCGATACAACTCTGCTGCGCGAGCGTGAATAGCCGGATCATTGCCCAGCTTTCCCATGGCGCCGATCAGGTCTCCCCGCAGCTGTTTCGTCCCTTCGCTCTCGCCGCTCTGAGGCGCCCAGCCTAACGAGGCAACAGCCGGACCGACGCGCGCGCGCACGAAGGCTTCCAGCGACGGGCGATCCTCCGCTGCCACGATCTTGTTGAGGAGCGACCATGACTCTAGCAGAACGGCCCACACATTCTTGTCCCGCTCCGTTGTGAAGCGGGCCGTCATGTCGAGATAGTCCGTGAGGGCCATGAGGCCTGCCACAGTCGCGGCCCAGGCATCGTTGACGAGGTTAAACCGTTCCGTGACAGCGAGGCGATCGAGCCCTCCGTCCAGCAATCGACGGAGTAAATCCGGCTCATACCTCACGCGATAAAATCCGTGGCCCCCTTCATTGAGGAGCAGGGATTCCCAGCCTTGCGGGAGCGCAACGGTCGTCTCCCGCTCCGTCAACAAGAGCCGGGAGGTGCTGGCCTTGCCCTTCACCATGACCCTCATCTGGAGCGGAACCTGCCACTGTTGGTCTTGCGATGAGCCGGCTTGAGTCCCGCTCAAGTAGCTGAACCGCTGTTGCGTAATGGTCACTTCGGATGGCCCGCTCACCTTGGCGGTCAGGAGGGGAAAGCCAGGCTGAAAAATCCAGCCGTTCATCAACTCCGGCACCGGCTGCTTGGCGATCTTCCCCAGCGACAGCCAGAGGTCGTTCGTGTCCGCATTCCCATAGGCATGGGCCTGCAAATAGTCGCGGACTCCGTCGCGGAAGACCGTCGGACCGATATGTTGCTCCAACATACGCAGAACCGACGCGCCTTTTTCATAGGTCAGGACGTCGAACATCGCATCGGCATCCTTGGGTGCCTGCACCGGATATTCGATCGGCCTGGTGCTCCGGAGTCCGTCCACGGAAAAGGCCGCGGCGCGCGAGACGCCGAAACTGTCCCACCGTTTCCATTCCGGCTTCCACACATCCACGGCCATCATTTCCATGAAGGTCGCAAAGGCTTCGTTCAGCCAGAGCCCGTTCCACCAGGACATCGTGACCAGATCGCCGAACCACATATGGGCGTTTTCATGAGCCACCACATCGGCCACTCGCTCCAGCTCTCCATGCGTGGCGCTCTGCCGATCGACCAGCAGGGCCGTTTCCCGATAGGTGATGGCGCCGAGATTTTCCATGGCTCCCGAGGCAAAGTCAGGAATGGCGAGCAGGTCCAGCTTGTCGCCCGGATAGAGAATGCCGTAGTAGGTTTCAAAAAATGCGAGCGACGCAGCCGCAATGTCTTGGCCGAATGTGGCGAGATGCTTTTTCCCCGGGACGGCCCAAAGGCGCAAAGGAGTCCGGCCAACCATCGTCGGTTCGGTCGGCTCGATCTTGCCGACGATGAAGGCCACCAGATAGGTGGACATCTTCATGGTATCGGCAAAGCGCAGCACCTTCTTCCCCCCCTCCACCGTTTCTGATGTGATCTTACTGTTGGAGACAGCGGTCAGGGCCGGATCGATGACCAGGGTGGTGGCAAAAACCGCCTTGAAGTCCGGTTCGTCCCAGCAGGGGAAGGCCCGCCTGGCATCGGTCGCTTCGAATTGCGTCGCGGCCATATTGTGCGCCGCGCCCTGCTCGTCTTTGTAGGTGCTGCGATAAAAACCGCGCAGCTTGTCGTTGAGCCTGCCGCGGAATGCGATCGTCAGCTTCCAGATGCCAGGCGAAAGAGATGTGGCGAATATGAAACGGCACCGTTGGAGCGGTTCGTCCAAGGCAATCGTGGCCTCTTGCGCTTGACCGGAGGCTCCTGCGATCGTCGCCGAAACAATGTCAAGCTCGATCGCATTGAGGCAGATATCGGACGTCGGCTGAGAAACCATGAGAGTGATAGTTTCCTGTCCGGCAAAGGCCGCCTGGATCAGGTCCGGCTCCAACCGCAGATCGTAGCGAGTCGGGACTGCCTGCCTTGGAAGCCTGTAGGGATCGAGTGTGACCGGGGGCTGGTGCTGGCTCATGTCCTCGTCGCGGGATAGGTCTCAACTCCGCCGGCGGCGCCCACGATGAGCAGATCCGTTCGTCCGACAAAGAGGCCGGTCTCGACGACTCCGGGAATCAAGTTCAGGGCGATCTCCAGTTCGCGCGGGTTGTCGATCCGTGCCAGATGGACATCCAGAACCACATGGCCTGCTTCAGTATGAAAGGGAGATCCGTTCCGTTCCCGCAACGCAACGGGACTCTTCGTGAGGGCTTCGATTTCTCTGGCCGTGCTGCCCCAGCCGAAGGGAATCACTTCGATCGGGAGGGGGAAGGAGCCCCCCAATACCGATACGCGCTTGGTCTGGTCCACCAACACGATGAACTGCTTGGCCGAGGCTGCGACAATCTTTTCTTTCAGCAATGCGCCGCCGCCGCCCTTAATAAGGTTGAAGGCCGGATCGACCTGGTCCGCTCCGTCGATCGCGACATCGATCACCCAGGCATTGTCCGCATCGATGAGGGTAATGCCCTGCTCTCTCGCCAGCGTTGCCGTTTCTTTGGACGTGGGCACTCCGCGGAGCTTCATGCCGGAACGGACCTTCTCCCCCAGCGCCATGACCATGTGTTTGGCCGTGGAGCCTGTCCCCAGTCCTACGACCATTCCGTCGCGCACATACTCGACGGCTTTTAACGCCGCCGCCCGTTTCAACGCATCGAGATCCGTCGCCATCATGCCCCCTGCCTGGCGAGGTGGGCGGCGAACGACGCGGCACCGAGCAAGGCCGTCTGTTCGTTCATCACGACTTTAACCGGAATCGAACTCATCAACCGTTTGTAACGGCCCTTGCTGGTAAACGACTTCATAAAGGTCCCGTCCTTCAGTTTGGCGAGCAGCTTGGGCGCCATGCCTCCGCCCAGATACACGCCGTTGAGCGCCAGAGCCTTCAGCGCAAGATTCCCGGCTTCTGCTCCATAGATCGACGCAAACAGGTCGAGCGTCAACTTGGCGATCTCCGCCTGCCCCTTGAGGCCCGCTTCGGCAATCACCGCCGCCGGGTCTCCCGCCTTGATTTGCTCTGAGAGCCAGGTCGGCTCGTTCTTTTTACTGTCGCGGACATAGTCGTAAATCGCCTGCAGGCCCGGGCCCGACAGGACCCGTTCGTAACTGACGTGCAGGTAATGGCCTCGCAGATGGCGCAGGAGCTCGATCTCATTGTCATTGTTCGGCGCGAAGTCCGCATGGCCGCCTTCCGACGGCATGGGCTGATAGCGCGACCCGTTCCAACAGAGGATGGACTCACCCAGTCCTGTTCCCGCTGCGATCAGCGCGAGCGCCTGATTATGGGGCGGGGGCGTGCCGGCGTTGAGGACTTCGACTTCGTCGGATCGCAGCAGCAAAATGCCGTGGGCCATGGCTTCGAGATCGTTGAGGAGCCGCACGTTTGGAATGTCGAAATGTTTGGCCAAGGCCGCGCCATCCACCACCCAGGGGAGGTTGGTCGTCTGGCAATGGTTCTGAATGACGGGGCCGGCGATGCCAAAACAGGCTGCGTCGATCTTCAGCGGCTCTTCCGCCGGACGCTTCTCCTCCGGTTCCTCGATACTGTTTTTTTCCGCTTCGTATTCGTCGATGGGCGTCGGAGGTTTCGGCGGGACAAGAAACTCCTCGAGCATGTCCTCGAGGCAGGTATAGTCGGCGCTATGAAAAGACTCCAGCCGGACGGGGTCGACGCGGTCTTTCTTCCAATCGAACAGGGCTAAGTAAGTTTTCGTGCCCCCGATATCACCGGCAACAATCATCTAGTCCTCATGTGCGATCCTGCTCAATCGATCTCTGGACAGCCCTGCGGCAGCCGCCGGGTCGAGCAGCCAGACCAGGCGGCCCTCGTCCGGCGCGACCAGCGATGCCGGGAGCTGCCGGTCCGCCTCGGTCTTCGGATCGAGAATAGCGCTCACGACTCCGGCCTTGCCGGCTCCCGCAACGAGAAACAGTACCACACTCGCCCGGTTGATCACACCTAGAGTCATCGTCAGCCTGGTCGGGGGATCCTTCGGCGAGTGGGTGACCGCGATCACGCTCCGGCGGTCCCGCAAGATTGGCGACCCGGGGAAGAGAGACGCGGTATGGCCATCCTCTCCCAGACCCAGGAGAATGAGATCGAGCTGCGGCAAGGCCGGCGCGAGAGTCTTCGTTGCGCGGCGCAAGTGCTGTTCATAGTCAGCCGCCGCCGCCTGTTGATCGCGGGATTCCCCCGCCATACGGCAGACCTGCGACGGCGCAATGTGTAGAGGCATGAAGAGGGCCTTGTTGGCCAAGGCGTAATTGCTCCGGGAGTCGTCCGGAGGAACGCACCGTTCGTCGCCGAAAAAAAACGTGGTGCGCGACCAATCGAAACGGCCGGCAAACGCGGGAGAGGTCAGGGCTTCGTAGAGGAGCGCCGGCGTCGCGCCGCCGGAGAGGGCGATGAGGAATTGTCCCTTTTCGCGAACGGCCTCACGGCCCACCGACTGCACGAACTCAGCGGCGGTCGCGGCCCAGGTCTGACGATCGGAAGAGAGACGGATCTCGGGAATGCCTGCCATCTTATTTTTTGCTGGCGCCCCTGCTCTTGCTGCGCGTGCCAATTGAAGGCCGGGCTTTCATACGGGGCGCGAGAGATTTCGTCAAAGCCTGAATCGCCGTAAGCGGGTTCTTGCCCAGCGGCATCACGATGGCCTCCCGACCATGCGCGTGCAACGCCTGTATATCGCCGGCTGCCTGGGCCCGCGCGAGCGTGGCAAAGGTAAAGACTGCTCCGGAAATCGCGAGATCGGGGCTCATCTGATCGATAAGCTGCAAAAAGAGTCCGCTGTCCGGACCTCCCTTATGAAGCTGGCCCGTCGAATGGAGATAGCGAGGGCCATAGCCGGCCGTGGTCGTCACATGGTGATGGGAGAGGAGCGTTCGCCGGAGCGCGCGAAGGGCCTGCTCCATCTTTGGCGAAGGCGTCGTGTAGGCCAGGATGGCGACATAGATGCCGGGGCGACAATGCCGCTTAAGCTGCGCCGCGGCTTGAGCCGGAGTGACGGTGGTCTGCTTCGGCAACGTGCCGGTGGACTGAACGGTTTTCAACACGCGGGCCGTATTGTCTTTGCTTTCCTGAACATTCGGCTGGTCGAAGGGCTGAATCCCCAGGAGATGGCCTGCGACGGCCGTGGCCACTTCCCACCGGAAAAATTCTGCCGCGAGATCGTACCGGTCTTGGAGCGTGACGGTCAGAACGGGATGGCCCGCTCTGGCAAGTTTGGCGACTTGCTGGTCGAGGGGTCTATTCTGATCGTTCTTCAACCGGAGATACACGAACAGCCGGTCTTGGCCATAGACCTTCGAGGGCAGGCTCGGTTCGTTCGCGACGGGAATCAGACCGGTGCCTTCCTTACCCGTGCTTTCCGCGAGCAGTTGCTCCGCCCAGAGGCCAAAAGCCGCAATCTGGGGTGAAGCAATAATGGTGACCTTGTTACGCCCCACTTGCGCCAAGGCTGCCATCGTCGCGCCAAGGTCTGCGCCGGGATTGTGGGCGAGGGGGGTCTGGACCTGGCAAATGCGAACCATCATGGCGGCCCGCGCCAGCAACTGCGCCACATCGATCCCCATCAACGCCGCCGGGACCAGGCCAAAATACGAGAGCACCGAATACCGTCCGCCGATGTCGGCGGGGCTGGCAAAGACTCGGCCGAACCGATGTTCCGCTGCCAGCTTTTCCAGCCCGGTGCCGGGATCGGTAATGGCAATAAACTGCTCGCCGCCTTGATGGCCCGGGGTCTGATGCACGAGCTTCCAGAAATAGGCGAAGAGGGACAGGACCTCGATGGTCCCGCCGGACTTGCTGGCAAGGATGAACAGGCTGCGAGCCGGATCGATCGCCTCTGTGACCTGTCGAACCCGGCCGGGGATCGTGGAATCGAGAACCCACAAGCGCGGGAAACCACGGCTCGATCCAAACGAGGCGCGCAACACTTCAGGACCCAAACTGCTGCCGCCCATACCAAGCAAGACCACGTCGCGGATGCTGCGATCTCTCACCGTCTGTGCGAACGACTGCAACTCTTCGACTCGAAGATTCATCTCGCCGACAATGGTCAGCCAGCCCAGGCGGTTAGCAATGTCTGTCGGATCTTCTTTCCACAACCGATGATCGCGGGCCCACAGCCGCTCGACCGCATGGGATGCCGTGAGTCGCGCGTGAGCCGCTGTCACCCGCGCGTGCAGTTCTAAAGAAAATGATCGGGCTGTTTTGAGCTTCATGGCGCGCGGTCCACTGGGATCGTCTATGCCGTCTGCGACTCTCGTCCGGCTCCGGGTCATCGATCGTTCCTCAACATAGAGATATCGGACGAGCGCAAGACAAACATAAGGCCTCCCTATGGCGTAGGGCGGCGGATGAGAAAGGGCATGCCTTCCGTGACCGTCCAGGCGAGCGACTGCGCGTCACCGGGCGAAACGGTGAGATCGAGGGAGGGAGGAGGCGGAGACGTATCTCCGGTCCGAAGAATCTGCCCCCATGCCGTGAACCGACGCCACCATACTCGCCCTCGCTGCAAGGTCCATTGCCAGGGATTGCCATCCGTATTGGAGAGAACGAGGATCGCCAGGGGGGGGGAGAATTTGAGCGTAAACGTGGTCGGCATGTCGACCAGGGAAATGGGATCTTGTTCCGCCACGGCCGTCGGATCGATTTTGCGGCGAGTGACTTGCGGCCGTTCACGGAGGCGGTGCAGGGCCGCAAGCCGGGAGAGGTCGGACGCCGACCAGCTTTCGATCGGACTACGATGGAGCTCGACGCCCCGCCCCTTGATCTGGATCACGTTGGTCGCGAGATCGATGAGCACATAGGTCTGTGGTTTGGCGGCGAGCTTGATTTCTTCTTCCAACACTCTGGTGGCTTCTTGCAGCGCGGCGGAATCGGTGAAGCCCCCTGGCGGGATGACCTCCGGCTCGGCAGCCCAGCTTGCCGAAATCAGCGACAGAAGAATGGAAAACGTTGCGCAGAGAAAAGTCATAGGGGCTGCGCCAGTGCGAGGCAGGTTAGAAAATCATGATCGGGGTGCCGACTTTGGCAAGCCAATACACACTCTTCAGATCGTCGTCGTTCAGTCTGATACAGCCGTGCGTCACATTCTTCCCGAGGAGACGGGTATAGAGCGTCCCGTGAATAAAGTACCCCTTCCCGAATCCGAGCGCATATTCACCGAGTACTCCCGGCTCGAGACGGTCTGCCTGGCTTTTGGGGACCGCGAGCCCCTCTTCAATAAAAGCCCAGTCCGGCTTGACCCAGACGGGATTGGTCAACCGGGATTGTACGGTAAATTCGCCCCGAGGGGTATCGAAGATCCACTGCCCCTTCGACTCGCCTGGCTTGTCCAGGATCGTACCGCTGCCGGTGGAGGCCAGCGCATCCAGCATCACCTGGTCCTGCCGCTTGATATAGAGGTGGTTGTGGGCCGTATCGACCAGAATATAGAGCTGCGTCGGCATCAACTGGGTCAGTTGCTTGGCGAGCGTTTTATAGCGCGCTTGAAGGACGCGTAACGAAACGGCATCGACTGTGGCGGGACGGACGGTTGAGGCGTTTGAAAGCGGCAGCCCGCTGCTCTGCACCAGGGTGACCAGGAAAAGGCCCATCACGCCTGACCACACAAATAGGAGGACTCGCTTCATGAATCCTCCGTTAGGTTTCTTCCCGTTGAACACCCAGCAGCACTAACGTCTGTGCGACGGAGTTCTGCTCATGCAGCGCGCCAACGATGGTCACTGGCGTGCCTTTCTCGACTCGATCGAATAGCAGGGTCATCTGTGGATTTTCGAGCATGACGCACCCCAATGTTTGGGCCATCAATTCATTCTCGACTCCGTGGATTTCGATTTGCCCCCCGATAGCACGCGAGGCCGGAATCTGCCCGGCCTTTCGTTCCAGCCGATAGCGCCGTCGATCCTCTTCGTTGGGATAATCGAGAACCAACGCGCGATAAAATTGCGTCTGCCCCTGTCCGCGTTTGCGGCTGATCCGGTAGCGGCCCTCCGGAGTGGCACCATCGCCCTGGTAACGTTTCTCGCGAATGCCGTTGAAGCCGAGGCGGACAGGATAGGAGAGGACCTTCTGTCCGTTCTGGTAGAGGGTCAGCAGGCGATCGGCCTTATTGACCACGATCGCCGAAGTTTGGTGAGTGCGGGACCAGGCGATCGTGTCCTTGGCCATCTGTTGCCAGCGGCTGATTCGCCCGCGATCCGCATACCGCCTGAACTCATTACCCAACAAGACCGCTTGCATGGCCAGATTCTGTGCGGCCCGATCCGACGCGTCGAGCGAACGGTCGTACTGCCCCTGCTCGTAGAAGGCATGGGCCTGTTTCATGAGCAAATCGGTTTCAACTGGTTTCTGCCCCAGCACGAGCCGGCTATCGATGGCGCTGACTTGCACCGCCATCACCCGGAGTCGGTCCTCGACCTGGGCAATCTTGCTTTCCGCTGAATGGCGCAACGCTTCGCGCTCTTTCGTGAGGCGGGCAACGGTCTGAGAGCCTTCTTCCTGGAGCCGCCGCAGAGCGAGCTCCAAATCGTTAGGCTCCCAAGGCCAGCGAATCAGGTCTTCGTCGGCCTGCACACGGCTTTTCAGCGCCATCCACTGGTGGGCGAACCGAGCATAATCGACCGGGGAAAACTCGGCCGCCCGCAACTCCATGAGGTCCCGATCAATGTTTTCAACCGCTTCAATCGCGTCTTGAGGCACGGCCTCCACGCAGCCGCTGAACAGCCCGGCCAACGCCAAGGCTCCCCACCCCAAGACGATCAATGTAACGCGCGAACAGTGACCAGACATAGGATCAGTCTATCTTACTTCTTCTTCGCTGCAGAGGGTTTTCCCTTTCCGATCTTGGCAAGCGCTGCCTCGATTTCCCGGGACACGGCCTGACTCTTCTCGTGAATGGCCTTCGCCTTGGTTTGTGCAGCTGGGTAGTCTGCGGCATCGATCGCCGTCTGTACCTGATTGAGCGATTCCTTGAGCGCATCGGCATCGGCCTTGATCGACTCTAATGCGGCGCGATCTTTTCCGGTCGGCGCCTTGGCGACGAGGGCGAGCGTGGAGGCCACGGCTTCTTGCGCAACCTGTTGAGCCTGGAGCGCGGCGGCCTTCGCTTCTTCCTTCTTCGTCGCGGCCTCGACTTTCACCCGCTCAGCATCGCTCTTGGCGGCGGCGGCCAGCTGTTCGGCCTTCCCGTAATCTCGGAGCAATGCGAATTTGCCGTCCTGCTCGCTCACTTCCTTCTTAAGGGCTGCCATGGTGCCTTCGATTTTGGCATATTCGTCCGCGACATAGGTTGCAGCGCCGCTCTGCTGCGCCTCGGTCACGGCCTTCTCCGCCGCTGCGACCTGCTCCGTCGGCGCCTTCGCGCAGGCCGTAAGCATCAAGAGGGCGCACAGGACTGGCAACATTGCTGCTCGTGTATTCATCGTTTCTCTCCTTGTTAAAAAGCCGACTAAGGGTCAACGCTCCTGTTTATCTTCGTTTACTTGCCCGTTCTTCGCATACAGGATGCGTCGAATGAAAACTGATTCGCAAGGGTGGTGCCAATGGATCCACCCTGGCAATCAGCTCGAAGTCTTTATATTACAGTGCTTTACATTGAATGTCCTGGGATTTTTGCGAAAATGATGGGGCGGTCTAGCCCGTTACCGACAAAAGCGCCTCAATTATAGTCCATAGAGAGGGGGAAGGTTTTCAATGGGCTAGAGCCCCCAGCTCATGTTTCGCGCGCTAATCGAGGCACAAATCGCCAGGCGTGAAGGAACAACAATTTGACAGGGTGCAACCCCGCCCCTATAATGCCCCGTTCATCCGTGGGTATTCTTAGCAAGGAGTGATTGTTATGTCGTTTACATCTGCGCAGCCATCGAACCTCAAGAAAAAGCGTGAGCATGGATTTCGTAAACGGATGAGCACGAAGAACGGCCGCAAGGTCCTGGCTCGTCGCCGCGCGAAGGGTCGGGCTCGCTTGACCGTATAGTAGTGAGCGGTACCTCCGCAGGCTTCGCAAGGAATCTTGCCCCCGGTACGTGTCCCAAACAAGAACGTTCCCTCCAAGAATGACGGCATGTGGTCATGCTCGAGATCCGGAGATCTGGACTCGAAGGGAGTTCCTGTGCGAACTGGTTCTCACCCAGGATGATCGTCATGTCGCAGGGTGGAACTGACAGGGATCTGTTCCTGAAACGTAGCCGTGATATCGAGCATGCCAAGAAGCACGGACGCCGCATTTCGACCGCCTTCTTTAACATGATGATTTGCGAAACTGAAGTGACCGGCTCCCGTGTCGGCATTGTCGTCGGCAAGCGATTCGGAGGCGCCGTCAGCCGGAATCGCGTGAAGCGTCTGTTTCGGGAGCTCACGCGACAGGTGCAAGATCAATTGATTCCGGGACAAGCCCTTGTTGTCTTTCCCAAACGGGAGTCGATTCTACGGCCCTTTGCCGTCCTGAAAGAGGCCTGGCTGTCATCGCTTCAACGCCAACGGCTCTTACGTCCCCCTGAGGCCTAGCATGCGCCACTGGTGTCTCGCTCTGCTTGCCGGTTACCGCTACTGGATCTCGCCGTTCCTCGGACCGGCCTGCCGCTTCGAGCCGACCTGCTCCGAATATGCGAGTGCTGCAATCGGTCAGTATGGGGTGCTCCGCGGGCTGAAGCTTGCGGCCTGCCGCCTGCTGAAGTGCCATCCGTTTCATCCCGGAGGAATGGACCCTGTGAAGTAACAGGGCTCTTGGTTGTTCACCTCGGATAACATGTGGTCATGGAAAAACGCGTCGTTATTTTTCTCGTCCTCTCATTAGCCATCATCCTGGGCTACGACCTGCTCCTCAAACAGATGGGCTGGCTCCCAGAGCCAGCTCCTGTCCAAGACTCGTCGACCCGTGGCTCCTCCTCCGCTGAACCGGAATCGATTCATGCGGGTGCGGCAGGGCAAAACAGCAGTGCGCCCGGCGCGGGCCTCACCGCCCAATCGGGACAACAGTCCGACATGACCTCGCCCGTTGCGCCCTCGACAACGGCGGAACAGACAGTGACGGTTGAAACGGATCTGGTGCGGGTCGGGTTCTCAAATCGTGGCGGAGTAATTAAGAGCTGGGAGCTGAAGCGATACCATACGGCGCCCCCTGAAGAAAAACCGGTGCAACTCGTCTATTCGGGGGGAAAGTTCAGAGGCCCTCTCTCGATTACGGTGGCGAACGCCGAGATCGAAAAGACGATTCGGGAAGGCCTCTACCATATTGAACAAGACTTCACGATCCTGGACGCCGCGCACCCCGTCGGGCATGTCACGATGCAGTTTCACGATCCCGCCACCCATCTCGGCGTGGAGAAACGGCTGACCTTCCATCACGATAGTTATGTGGTGGATATCGCCATCGCGCTGGAAGGCGTAACCGAGCCCTACGATGTCGGCCTGGGCACGAACTTTGGGATCGTGGAATGGGGCGAAGGGTTCATCGGCCTGATCGGATCGGCTTCGCTGGTTGACGACAAGGCGGAAAAAGAAACCCCGGACACGGAGCTTGAGCGAAAGGGCTCGGTTCAGTGGGTCGCGTTGCAAGACAAGTACTTTCTGTCGGTCTTGATGCCGAAACAGGCGACATCCGCGCTGGCCAAAAAAGAAGGCGACAAGGTGGTCTCGTCCGGCGTGCGCATGCCCGTGCCTGTCGCGGGGACGTCGGTCGCGCTCCAGCTCTATGCCGGCCCGAAGGAATATGACACGCTCCGCTCCTTGAACGTGGGCCTGGAAGATACGATCGATTTCGGCTGGTTCATCTTCGGCAGCTGGACGGTGGTGAAGTCGGTGGCCAAGCCTATTTTCTACGTGCTGCGATTCATCCACAACTATACCTACAACTACGGCGTCACCATCATCCTCCTGACCTTGGCGATCAAACTCTTGTTTGTGCCGCTACAGTACAAGAGCTACAAGTCGATGAAGATGATGCAGCTGATCCAGCCCAAGGTCGCCGCCGTACAGGAAAAATACAAGGACGACCGGGACCGGCTGAACAAGGAATTGATCAAGCTCTATCGCGACCAGAAAGTGAATCCGGTGGGCGGCTGCCTCCCGATGATTCTCCAGATGCCGGTGTTCGTGGCCCTGTTCAACATCCTTTATATGACGATCGATTTGCGCCAGGCGCCCTTCATGCTCTGGATTACCGACTTGTCGGTGCAGGATCCCTACTATGTGTTGCCGGTGATCATGGGAGCGACCATGGTGATCCAGCAGAAGATCACCCCCACCACGATGGACCCGACGCAAGCGAAGATCATGTTGGTGCTCCCGGTGTTCATGACCTTCCTGTTCGTCAATTTCCCTGCGGGCCTGGTCTTGTATTGGCTGACGAACAACGTCCTGACCATCTCCCAACAAGTCTTTACGGACCGGTTTCTGTTTCGCAACAAGCCCCTCATCTCGGCAGGGCCTGAGCAGAGCAGCGCGAAATCATAACCGCCCCCAGGAGCCAAGGCCTCGCTGGGGGCGTAGCGCCGAGCGAAAGAGTCGTCATGCAGGGAGGACTTGAGGATACGATCTGCGCCATTGCCACCCCCATGGGGGAGGGCGGCATCGGGATCGTTCGTCTGAGCGGCTCCCAATCGCTCACGGTCGCCTCCCGGGTCGTTCGCTTACGTTCCAGCCGCCCCCTGACATCGATTTCCTCACATAGGCTCTATCTCGCCGACCTGGTGATGCCCGCAGCGGACAAGCCGAACGATCGTGCGCTCGATCACACGCCGGCTGCCGGCCTGCTCGACGAAGCGCTCGTGGTCTATATGAAAGCGCCTCGCTCATTTACCGCGGAAGATGTGGTCGAGATTCAGTCGCATGGCGGAACCTTGGTGCTGGAACTGATCTGCAGGGTCTGCGTCGAATCAGGCGCACGGATGGCGGAGCCGGGAGAGTTTACGAAGCGGGCGTTCCTCAACGGGCGGCTGGAGCTTTCCCAGGCGGAGGCGGTCCTCGATACCATCAAAGCCACATCGGCCGCCGGACTCCTCGTTGCCCAGCGCCATCTGCGGGGCGACCTTGCCCGCGAGGTGGAGCAGGCCAGATCCTCACTTCTCACGGTGTTGGCCCATGTGGAGGCGGGAATCGATTTTTCGGATGAAGATATCGCCTTTCTGCAACGGGAGGAGCTGATACACATCGTACGGGATGCCCATGCCCTGGTTCAGAAACTCGAAGCCACGGCGCAGGAGGGGCGGATCTTGCGGGAGGGGGCGCGCGTCGTCATTCTGGGACGCCCGAATGTCGGAAAATCCAGCTTGCTGAACCGTCTATTGAGAGAAGAGCGCGCCATTGTGACGGCCATTGCCGGAACGACGAGGGATGTGATCGAGGAATCCCTCGACCTTCACGGAGTGGTGATTCGAGTGATGGATACGGCGGGGCTGCGGAACACGGACGACTTCGTCGAACGGGAAGGAATCAAACGGACGCGCGCCGCGCAAGAGGAAGCCGATCTTCTGTTAGTGGTGCTGGATGGGAGCGCGCCCCTCACGAGCGACGATCGTGAGCTCTTGCAGTCGGTCCGCGATCGCAAACATGTCGTGGCGCTGAATAAAGCGGATCTTGCCCAGGCCCTGGCGACCGACGCCGCGCTGACAGGCCATCCGACCTATCCCATTTCGGCAAAGACCGGCCTGGGAGTGGAGGCGATGAAATCGGCTCTTCGTGCGCAACTGGTCTCCGGAGACTTTGAGGCAGCGGAAAGCGTCACTGTCACGAACGTGCGGCATCGGGATGCATTGCGCCGGGCCGGTGAATCCTTGGGACAGGCCCTTGAGTCCGTGCAAGGCGGAATGGCCGGCGAGCTCGTTTCGATTGATGTGCGCGCTGCTGCCGATGCGCTCGGAGAAATTACTGGGGCCATTACGACGGATGAAATTTTGTCGCAAATCTTTTCAGAATTTTGTATCGGCAAGTAGGAGCGTGTGAGCGTGGAACAGGCGGTTGACGTCATTGTCGTCGGGGGAGGCCATGCAGGCTGCGAAGCCGCCTTGGCGGCGGCGCGCATGGGTGCGAACACTCTGCTCCTCACGATGAATCACGACCGCATCGCGCAGATGTCCTGCAACCCGGCGATCGGGGGCATCGCCAAAGGCCACCTCGTCAAGGAAATCGATGCGCTGGGCGGGGAGATGGCGCGGAACACGGATCAGGCCGGCATCCAGTTCCGCTTCATCAACACGAGCAAAGGCCCGGCGGTGCGGGCCCTCCGCGTCCAATGCGACAAGAAGCTGTACCGGGAGGCCATGCAACAAACGTTGCGCCTCCAGCCGGGACTTACGATCGGCGAAGGCACGGTCGATCGCCTGCTGACGCATGCCGGCGCGATTGCCGGCGTCGTGACCGGACGCGGCGAGCGCATCTCGGCAAAGGCCGTCATTCTGACATCAGGAACATTCCTTAAGGGACTTATCCATATCGGCCTGAATCATTTTCCCGCGGGACGAGCCGGAGAAGCATCCGCCGAACACCTGTCCGATTGCATGCGCGACCTGGGGTTCGAAGTGGGGCGGCTCAAAACCGGCACGCCTCCTCGCCTGGACGGGGCCACCATCGATTTTTCCGTCATGGCGCCGCAGCCGGGCGACGATCCGCCGCCACCCTTCTCGTATCGGACCGACTGGATTGTGAACCGGCAGCTTCCCTGCCATTTGACCCATACGAGTCGCGCGACCCATGAGTTAATCCAACGCAACCTGGACCGGTCGCCGCTCTATAGCGGCATCATTGAGTCGATAGGGCCCCGCTATTGCCCCTCGATCGAAGATAAGGTCGTCCGTTTCGCCGACAAAGAGCGGCACCAGATCTTTATCGAACCGGAAGGGCTGGAAAGCCGGGAGTATTACCCCAACGGAATTTCCACCAGTCTCCCAGTCGATGTGCAGGCCGCCATGCTCAAAACGATTCCGGGGTTGGAGCAGGCCACCATGCTCAAGCCTGGCTATGCGATCGAGTATGATTATTTTCCTCCCAGGCAATTGCACCAGACTCTGGAGACCAAACTACTGGCTGGCCTTTACCATGCGGGACAGATCAACGGGACATCAGGCTATGAAGAGGCGGCGGCTCAAGGCCTAATGGCCGGAATCAATGCAGTCTTGAAACTGCGCGAAGAGCCCCATTTGGTGCTGGACCGGTCGCAGGCCTATATTGGCGTTTTAATTGATGATCTCATAACAAAGGACGCTCGTGAGCCCTATCGCATGTTCACCTCTCGGGCAGAATATCGCCTTTTGTTGCGCCACGGGAATGCGGACCTTCGATTAACTGACATTGGACAAAAGGCCGGCTTGATCTCCGATAAGGTCTACGCCAAATTTCAGATCAAACAAGAAGCCATTGAATCAGAATTGGTGCGGCTCGAAGAGTTTCGACCCAGGCTCACGGAGGTCGTTCGCGAACGTTTACTGAAGGCTCAGATCGACGAGATCTCCGGACCCTGCACCGCTGCACAACTATTGCGGCGGCAAGGTGTCAGCTATAAGACTCTCCTGGAAGCGCTTGAAATTGACTCTGTGCAAGATATTGAAACATATGAGGAAATAGAGCTTCAGGTCAAATATTCAGGTTACATTAAGCGACAGCTTCAACAGATAGGGCGGTTTAAAAAGCTTGAGTCCAAGCCCATTCCAATCAACTTTGACTACGATAAAACAACTGGATTCTCACGAGAAGTTCGCGAAAAGTTAAAGAAAGTTCGCCCGGCATCCATTGGCCAAGCATCGAGAATTTCAGGAATCACGCCAGCAGCAATTTCCCTTCTCCTTGTGGCACTCGAAAGACACAAAGGGGAATCCGGCCGAGATAATCTTTTACGACTTTCATCTTAATCTCAGAAATTCTGAAATTTTTCGGCCAGTGTCGGAATATCTTGACCTCATCTGTTGATTCACGTAATTGTTCCACGTGGAACATAAACAAGAATTACATATCCTCATAGTTGACTCAGCAAAAGAAATTGGACTGACTATAGAGGATGCCCAGGTCGAACAATTCATCCGCTATCTGACTCAGCTCATTGAGTGGAATAAGACAATCAATCTCACCGCGATTATCGAGCCCCGTGAAATTATCATCAAACACTTCATTGACTCACTTGCTGCGCTCGTTGCAATAAATTTCCTGGGACAGGCTCTAGTGCTTGACGTAGGATCCGGCGGGGGATTCCCGGGCATTCCACTGAAAATCATGAGGCCAGATCTCCAGCTGGTTCTCATTGAGCCGGTTCAAAAAAAATGTTCCTTTCTTAATTCGGTAATCGGCCTCTTGAAACTTCGTGGAATATCCACATTTAATGGTACTATCGAGCAATATACTAAGAAACCTCTTCATCCGACTGTTGACATGATTGTCCTACGAGCATTGAAATTTGAAGACGTAAGAAAGCATGTTCCAGCCTTATTAGCACCAAATGGAAAAGTCACCCTATACCGAGCAGAAACAGTCCAAAATCATGAACTTGGCGACGAATTTCATCTCGTTAAAGAAGCAACTTTTCTTTTACCGCAGGAATCTGGCAAAAGAGTTATTGCAGTAATTGGAAAGAATAATTAGTAATATAATCAAGCATGTATATCTATGTTCCACGTGGAACAGAATTAATCTAATCTCATAATGACAAAAATTATTGCAATCGCAAATCAAAAAGGTGGCGTTGGCAAAACGACCACGGCTGTAAACCTTGCCGCTGGTATTGCACTGCTGGGGAAACGAGTCCTTCTCATCGATATGGATCCGCAAGGAAATGCCACCAGCGGATTGGGAGTCGACCCACGGTCCCTGCAAGCCACGATCTATAATTGCCTGGTCAATGACGTGAAGTTCCAGGACGCCGTGCTTACCACGGAGGTAAATGGTCTATCGCTCTTGCCGGCAAATGCTGATCTGTCCGGGGCAGAAATAGAGCTGGTGAACGTTGAAAATCGAGAAAAACTGCTTCAGCGCTTCCTGCAGGACATCGAGCCATTATTCGACGTCATCTTCCTCGACTGTCCACCGACGTTGGGAATCCTGACGGTAAACGCCCTCGTCGCAGCCCGTACGATTTTAGTCCCGGTTCAATGTGAGTATTACGCGATGGAAGGGCTCAGCCGATTGGTCGGCAGCATCGAACGAGTCCGCCAATCGTTCAACCAGGATCTCCAGCTGGAGGGGATCGTCTTGACAATGTTTGATGCGAGGAATACGTTGGCTCGTCAAGTAGTTGAGCAAGTTCGCGCGCATTTCAAAGACGTTGTCTACAGCACCGTAATCCCTCGTAATGTGACGCTCGCCGAGGCTCCAAGTTACGGTCGCCCGGCCATGCTATATAACGTCGCGTCGGCAGGGGCGCAGGCCTATTTGTCTTTAGCCAAGGAGTTTGTGAGTCATGGAGAAAAAAGCGCTCGGTAGAGGGCTCGACGCGTTGTTGCCTGCCGCCAAACCTGCGTCCACGACGGACATGCCGGAGGTTCGGTATCTGCGGGTCGATGCGATCGTGCCCAATCGTTATCAGCCGAGACAAACGTTTGCCCCTCAAGAGCTTGCGGAGCTCACAGCCTCACTGAAGCAAAGTGGATTGCTGCAGCCAATTTTGGTGCGCCGCAAGGGCGACGGAATCTATGAGCTCATTTCCGGTGAACGACGCTGGCGCGCGACGAAAGATGCGGGACTCGACACAATTCAAGCGGTCATTCGCAATTGCGGCGATGAAGAATCTGTCGTCCTGGCGCTGGTGGAAAATCTTCAACGGGAAGACCTGAACCCCATGGAAACGGCCAGGGCCTATCACCGGATGATGAACGAATTTGGGCTCACACAGGACATAATTGCGCAACGAGTCGGTTGTGAAAGATCCTCGATCGCCAACATTGTGCGGCTCACCCATCTTCCCTCAGAGGTTCAAGCGTTGATCGAAACGAATCAGCTTTCCATAGGCCATGCGAAGGTTATTCTTGGTCTTCCGAACACAAGTGAGCAACTGCGGGTCGCCCAGCTCGTAGTCGCCAAAACATTATCCGTGAGAGAAACGGAAAAACTCGTAGAGGCCTCGCCAGTTGCGAAAAATCGCAAGACCAAGGAGCTACGCAGGACCCCCTGGTCCGACGTCGAGGAGCGGCTGCAAAAACGATTGGGCACCAAGGTCTCGATCCAAAAAGGACGACGCGGCGGAAAAATCGTCATTCACTACTTCTCAGCCCCGGAGCTCGACGGAATTCTTGAAACCCTTCTAAGCTAATTCACACCCATTCGTGCCCATTAACACTCCTGCTGGCCAGGGCATATTTATTGCTCTCGCACTCATGATTGAGCTCGTCCGGACTGTCTAGCAAGACACGGGGTCGCAGTCACAGTGAACCACTGGCACTAACTTGAGGAGGCCCACTCATTATGTGGGACGTGAAACAAGACGTGCAGGATTCGGCCGAACAGGAACGGGACGACATCACGGATCTCACGACCAACCCGGCGATCACAGATGCCGGGGGCATTATTGCCTTCGTCGAAAAAGGCGTCGAAGTTAACGGCACCATCACCTATAGCGGCACGGTCAGAATTGACGGCTATCTCAACGGAGAAATCCACACAGACGGCATACTGCTGGTGGGGGAAAATGCCGTCATCCAAGCCAAAATCACGGCAGGAACGGTCATCTGCAAAGGAAAAATCACCGGCGATATCGTGGGCACAGAACGCGTAAAACTCCGCGACCCGGCAGTGGTGAGCGGAAGCGTGAAGACGCCCGTCCTCTCCGTGGAAGACGGTGTACTGTTCAACGGCGACCTTGAAATGGTTCGCGCGGCGCACGCGCTTCCCCGGGAAATTCCGTCGCGCGAGGCGAACGTCATCGCGCAGCCGGAATTGAAACGCGCGAATGGCTATATC
>SYGW01000074.1 GCA_005800255.1 Nitrospiraceae bacterium
AGACCTGATCAAGGAAGTGAACCGCGTGGACGTGGGATCGGTCGGAGAATTCAGCCATGCGGTTTCGAAGGTCCGGCGCGGCGACACCATCCTGCTCCGCGTGCTGCGAGAAAGCCGCGCGTTCTACGTGGTGCTGAAATCAACCGAGCCCTGACGGATCGCTACGCCCTAGCCCGTCAGCCAGCCTTGGTCGGCAAAGCTGACATAGTTCCCATCGCCGACGACCAGATGGTCCAACACCTCAATCCCCAAGAGCTGGCCTGCCGACACCAACCGTGCCGTCAGCACTCGATCCTCCTGGCTCGGCATCGGATCGCCGCTGGGATGGTTGTGCAGGAAGATCACCGCCGCCGCTGATTCTTTGACCGCAAGGGTAAAGACTTCTCTCGGATGGACGATGCTGAGCGTCAAGCTGCCAGCCGACACCGTCGCATCGCGCAGGATCGCATGTTTGGCATCCAACAACACCACTTTGAAAATTTCATGACGGAGATCGCGCAACGCGGGATGGTAATGGGTGAAGAGCTCACGACTCGAAGTGATCTTGGCGCCTTTCGTCAGAGGACCAGCCAAAGCCCTCTTCCCCAACTCCAGCGCCGCCTTCAATTGCGCCGCTTTGGCCGTCCCACGCCCGGCACGGCGCAGAGCTCCTCGATGCCGCATTGCGCCAGCCCTGCCAGCCCTACCAGCCGGTCAAGAATGTCCATTCCGACATGGACCGCTGAACAGCGGTGCCGCCCGACGCGAAGCAGAATGGCCAGCAGTTGCGCATCGGTCAATGTTTGCGAACCTTGAGCCAATAATCGTTCACGAGGCCGTTCCGTTTCGGGCCATTGCGCAATCCCTCGCCCGGATTTCTTGCTCGCCATAGTGCCCCCCTGCACAAAAAGTGACACTCCGGACGTTTTTGGACTGGCTCTAGCCCCCTTCCTGCCTACTCATGACAAATACGTATAGCCTAACCTGCTGAAATTACGCACATCTTTTGCTTTAACACGTTGGCAGCAGTGCACATCACAACCAGGGAGGATTCGATGGGATGTCCGAAATGCAAAGGTCTCATGATGTTGGAGTGGTTCTCAGACTTCTTTTTGATATTTTACGCCTGGAAATGCATTAACTGCGGCGCGATCATCGACCGCACCATTTCCAACAACCGGCGGAAGAGCTTGGCCGTGCAGGAACCCCAGGCAGTGGCGACCCGCTAAGACCATCGCAATTCGTCTCCCGCTGGTCGCCACTCGTGGTCGCGGTAATGATGCGTCGACCTCACGGCCCTTCATGCCGCCACAGTACCAGGCGGCATTATAAGTAGCCCCTCAAAAGTCGTCAAAACGCTTCCATTTCTCACGCCAGCTCCTCGTGACCAGCCGCACCAGCGCGCCGGATAAATCCCGCAGATCTCCGCAGAGCAGTCACCTTGACCCCTTCAAAAACGCTATGTTAGAGTCAGTTGCTCCTGAAATGCCTCTCACCTGAAATTATGCGTATCATTGCCGGATCCCACCGAGGCAGACGCCTCAGTGGGCCAGAAGGGACGGCCCTCCGTCCCACATCAGATAAGGTTCGTGAAGCCCTCTTTTCGATTCTGGGGCCTCAGGTGGTTGGAAGTCGTTTTCTGGACTTATATGCTGGGACAGGAGCCGTCGGAATTGAAGCCTTGAGCCGTGGCGCCACAACCGTCACCTTTGTCGAATCAGACCCCAAAGCCGTGAAGCTGTTACAGAAAAATCTACAGGCCTGTCAGCTGCTCGACCGGGCCAAGGTCTGTGCGGGACAGACCGCTACCTTTCTCGCGCGACAAGACTGGTGGGATGGCCCCTATGACATCTTCTTTGCGGACCCGCCCTATGCCGCGCTGGAGGAGCTGGAGATCCTGATCCATGCCTGGAGGCCAGAGCTGCTGTCGGACGAAGCGACTGTGATCATTGAACAGGACTCGCGCACAACCTTACCGGACTCGATCGACCACGCGACCCTGGCGCGGCGATACGTTTACGGCGATACCTCGCTCTATCGGTATCGCCTCTCCACATCAGAAATTGCAGAGTCACCCGCATTATGAAAATTGGCATCTATCCAGGCACCTTCGATCCCATTACCCACGGGCACACGGACATCATCACCCGAAGCTTGAAGGTGTTCGATAAAGTGGTGGTCGCCGTCGCGCCGAATCCGGCCAAACATCCCCTCTTCACGCTGACCGAGCGGCTGGAGATGATCCGGACCGTGACGCGGGAGATCCAGGGAGTGGAAGTCACCCACTTCGACGGCCTGCTGGTGGACTATGTCCAGCGCTACGGGGCCCATGCAATCATCCGGGGATTGCGGGCCATCTCAGACTTCGAGCATGAATTTCAAATGGCCCTCATCAATCGCAAAATCGCCAAGCAGGTCGAAACCGTCTTCCTCATGCCCAGCGAAGAATATTCCTATTTATCCTCCACCATCATTAAAGACGTGGCCACCCATGGCGGGGCCCTTACGGAATTTCTGCATCCAGAAGTCGCACGCCGGCTGCAGGAACGAATCAGGAGTTTGAAAACATGAAGCTTGCTGCACGTGTGGGACGGATCGCCCCCTCCCCGACTTTGGCCATGGCCGCGACCGCAAAAGCCATGGCGGCCCGCGGAATCAATGTCGCCGACTTTTCGTCCGGGGAGCCGGACTTCGACACGCCGGAGCCGGTGAAGGCCGCGGCGGAAGCCGCGATTCACGCCGGGTTCACCAAGTACACACCCTCGTCCGGCATCGATGAGCTGCGCCAGGCGATCATCGACAAGCTGCAGACGGAGCAAGGGCTCCGCTACGAGAAGTCGCAGGTACTGGTGTCCTGCGGCGCCAAACATTCCCTCTACAACCTGGCTGAAGCGCTTCTCGAAGCAGGCGACGAACTCATCATTCCCGTGCCCTACTGGGTCTCCTATGCGGACCAGACCCTGCTCAACGACGCCACCCCGGTGTTCTTGCAGACCCGTGAAGAGGATGGCTACGCCATTGACGCGAAGGAATTGGCGCGGCTGGTGACCCCGCGCACCAAAGCGATCATCGTCAATAGCCCCTGTAATCCGACTGGCGCGACCTACAACCGGGCGACGCTCGAACAGTTGGCCGAACTGGCCGTCAGCCGTGATCTGCTGCTCATTTCCGATGAGATTTATGAAAAAGTCCTCTATGACGGCGCAACCCACACGAGCATCGCGTCATTAGGACTGGAAGTGGCCGCCCGCACCATCGTGATCAACGGCGTGTCGAAAGCCTACGCCATGACCGGCTGGCGGATCGGCTACGCGGCGGGACCGAAAGACCTCTTGAACGCCATGGCCAACATTCAAAGCCAGAGCACCTCCAACCCCTGCTCGATTTCCCAAAAGGCCGCCGTGGCGGCCTTGCGTGAAGGCGATGCCTTTACCAAGAAAATGGTCACCGAGTTCGACCGGCGGCGGCGCATGATCGTCGAGCGGTTCAACGCGATGCCAGGGGTTCGTTGCAGCATGCCCAGCGGAGCATTTTATGCGTTTCCCAATGTGAGCGGATTGCTCGGACGGAAGGGCCCCAACGGAACCATCGCCACCCCGACCGATCTGGCAAACTATCTCTTGAAGGACTTCCAGGTTGCCGTGGTCCCCGGCGAGCCGTTCGGGAGCAACCACCATATTCGGTTGTCCTATGCGACCAGCATGGAGACGATCGCCCTTGGCATGGATCGCCTCGACGCGGCGTTCAAACAACTCACGTAGCAAGGCCCTCAGCCTGAGGAGCCCCGCAACGTGACGAAATTAGATTTTCTGGTGTAGCAGGAGGAAACGAATCGTGCCAATCTACGAATACCAATGCGACGGCTGCGCAGACCTGTTTGAAGTCAAACAAAGCATGAAGGACGACGCCCTCACCACCTGCCCGAAGTGCGGAAAATCTGTCCAGCGACTGATCTCTTCGCCGGCCATCATGTTCAAGGGCAGCGGGTGGTACGTAACCGACTACTCCGACAAAATGAAGCCGTCCTCGGGAAGCGAACCGCCGGCGCCCAAGACCGGGGAGAAGAAAGAGGCGGCGCCCAGCGCGTCCGACCAGACAACGCCTGCCGCTCCTGCGAATCCTGCTTCTCCCCCCGCGTCTGCGCCGACCGCTGCCCCAGCGAGTCCCGCCCCGGCGGCCTCCAGCACCACGACACCCGCACCCTCGTCTTCCGCTGCCAAATAGGCAGCGGAGCGAGGTGCGCTAGCGCGTCGCCTTCGTCGCGGCTTTCTTCTTGGCGGGAGCCTTCCGCGCGACCTTGGCCGATGGCTTGGCTGCGCCGGGCTTCGGCATGGCGACCTTCACCGACTTCGCCAGCCGCTCTTGCGCCGCCGCCAGATTGTCCTGCAAGTTGCCGATCATGGCAGACTTATCGCGGTTCGCCTTCGTGAGATCATCCACCTGCGCCTGCAGATCGTCCCGCACTTTCGAGAACGACGCCACTTGATTCTCGAGCTGCGCCTTCTCCGCGATCACCGTCTGTAGCTCGGCGCGCAATTGCTCGACTTGCGCCTGCAGCGCCGGAGGCCAGTAATCGCATCCGGACAAACTGACTGCGGATAAGGTGATTGCCGCCACTGCCACAAGGTTGCGCACCATCATGGTTCGAATCATCAGGACTCTCCTTTCAAAATAAACATCCAACCGACTTCACCGACTCTCTGCTTCGAGATGCAGACCATGAGCGGCCAACTGTTCCGCAATAACGTCTCGTTCGATGGCTCCCTCGCGAACGATTCTGATCGGTCCCCGCACATCGACAATGGTAGAGGGGCGCCCGCCAGGCGTCGGTCCCGCATCGACGATCAGATCGACCTCTCCACCGAGGCTCTGCTGAACGTCTTCAACGCTGCTAGGCGGCGGCAGGCCTTCCCGATTCGCGCTGGTGCCGGTCACGGGCCCGACCTGCCGCACGAGATCGACCAGCGGCTGACAGCCACTCAGGCGAATGCCGACGGAACCGGTTCCCGCCGTCACGGCATCGGGGAGCGCCACGGCTGCAGGGAAGACAATCGTCAGAGGGCCGGGCCAAAACGCATTCATCAAGACGGTGGCAGCCGGAGGAGTCGCCTGAACCAAGGAAACCAATTGAGACGGGTCTCCAATCAGGAGAAGAATCGGTTTTCCCTCGGAGCGGCCCTTGACCCGCCATAACCTGGCCAGCGCCGGCTCGTCGAAGGGGGCTGCCGCCAGCCCGTAGAAACTTTCTGTCGGCAACACACAGAGACCGCCCGCTCCGAGCAGGCGGCGCACCTGCGCGGCAAGCACCGGAACGGTGGCAGCCACGTAGCGCTCGACCCTTGCCCTGGCAGGAACCATCAGCCCCATTCTGCGTTACGTGTGACGTGCGAACGCCCGGTGCGCAATATCCGTCCGGTAATGCGCCCCGTCAAAGGCAATCGACCGGGTCACGCGATAGGCTTCCGCTTGCGCGGCGGCCAGAGTCTTCCCCAGTCCTGTAATGCCCAGGACCCGCCCCCCGGCCGTCACCACCTCGGAGCCGGTTCGCGCGGTGCCTGCATGGAAGACCACCGTCGTCGCATCGGGCGCGGCCGGCAATCCGTGAATCGCGCGGCCGGTTGGATAGGAAGCCGGGTACCCTTCCGACGTCATGACGACACAGACCGCCGTGCCATCATGCCATTCCACGGTCAGCTGATCGAGCCGATGTTCGACCACCGCTTCGATCACCTCCAGCAAATCCGTCTTGAGCAACGGGAGGACGACTTGCGTTTCCGGGTCTCCCATCCTGGCGTTGAACTCCAAGACATAGGATACCCCCTTCACCACCATCAGTCCCGCATACAAGACGCCCTGAAAGGGACAGCCCATGCGAGAGAGGGCTTCGACGGCGGGATACAATACCTGCTTCGTGACCTGTTCGCGCAGGGCCATGGTGCCAAGCGGCGCAGGGCAATAGGCGCCCATGCCGCCCGTGTTCGGTCCTGTATCGCCGTCCCCGACCCGTTTATGATCCTGCGCCGGCAACATCGGCACCACGGTCCGGCCGTCCGTGAAGGCCATGATCGTCAGTTCCTCGCCGTCAAGAAACTGCTCGATCAAGACGCGCTGACCGGCCTGCCCAAACACCGCATGTTCCATCGAATCGCGGACGGCCTGCTTCGCCTCCTCGCGGGTCGTCGCAACCACCACGCCCTTCCCCTGCGCCAGCCCATCGGCCTTCACCACCACAGGAATGTCGTGCTGATCAAGATAGGCCAAGGCCGGAGTGAGCTGGTCGAAACTCTGCGACTTTGCCGTCAGGATCTTGGCGCTGGCCATGATCTCTTTGGAAAATATTTTGCTGGCTTCGATGCGGGCGGCGCCTTTCGTCGGACCGAATATTTTGAGTTTCGCTTTGCGGAATTCGTCGACAATACCCAGAGCCAACGGCGCTTCCGGTCCCACGACCGTCAGATCGATCTGTTCCGACTGGACGAAGGCTTTCAAGCCGGCGATATCGTCCGCTTTGACCGGCACGCAAGTCGCGAAGGATTCGATTCCCGCATTGCCAGGCGCGCAGTAGAGTGTGGGCTTGCGGAGACTTTGCGCGAGCTTCCACACCATTGTGTGTTCTCGCCCCCCGCTCCCGATGACAAGAATCTTCACCGTCGACTCCTCAATTCTTTCCTGGAGTGGTGCGCGCGACACGAATGTTCAAACCGGCCAACCAAGCCGAGAACGACGCGGAGGCTGGCTCCAACATCCGTCAATGGCGGAAATGCCTCATCGCTGTCATGATCATCGCCAGCTCCTGCTCGTCGGCAGCTTTGATAATTTCGGCATCGCGAATCGAACCGCCCGGCTGAATGACCGCCGTGATCCCGGCCTGCGCCGCCGCATCCAACCCATCCCGGAAGGGGAAGAATGCATCCGAGGCCATCACGCAGCCCTTGACCGGCATCTGGGCCTTCATCACCGCCAGCTTCACCGAATCGACCCGGCTCATCTGACCTGCACCGATTCCCACCGTCTGTCCCGGCTTCGCATAGATGATGGCGTTCGACTTCACATGTTTGCAGACCTTCCAGGCAAAGGCGCAGGCCGCATATTCTGCGTCCGTCGGTTTGCGCTGAGTCGGCACTTGCAACGTTTTCAGATCGGCCAACACGCCGAGATCCCGGTCCTGCACGATCAAGCCGCCGACCAGTTTCTTGAGATCGAACCCCTCTTGCTTCCCCTTCGTGAGCGGCCCGACATCCAACAGACGCAAATCTTTCTTCCGTTTCAATTCTGCCAGCGCATCCTCGGCAAATCCCGGCGCCACGACCACTTCCACAAACGTCGAAGTGATTTCCTTCGCCGCGGCCAAATCCACGGGGCGATTGAAGGCAATCACGCCGCCGAAGGCCGAGACCGGATCGGTCTCCCGCGCCTTCACATAGGCCTCGACCGGCGTCGCGCCCAGTGCCACGCCGCAGGGGTTGTTGTGCTTGATGATGGCCACGGCGATTTCGTCGTACTCTTTCGCCAGCTCCAGCGCTGAATTGGCATCGAGGAAATTGTTGTAGGACATCGCCTTGCCGTGGAGGATCTTCCCGCGGGACACAGAGGGCTCGGCCGAATGGAGCTCCCGGTAGAAGGCCCCCTGCTGATGCGGGTTCTCTCCGTACCGGAGGATCTCCGCCCGCTCGAACTGCAAAGACAATATTTTCGGAAACTTCGTCTCGCCCTGCACCTGTTTTTCCAGATAGCCGGCGATCAAACTGTCGTAGCGCGCCGTATGCTGAAACACCTTCATCGCCAGTTCGCGCCGCAACTCATGCGATGCCGTGCCGGCCTTCGCCGCCTCCAGCACCCGCTGGTAATCGGTCGGGTCCACCACGACCAGGACATCGTCGTGATTTTTGGCGGCAGAACGCAGCATCGAGGGCCCGCCGATGTCGATGTTTTCGATCGCCTCTTCGAAGGGGCAGTTGGGTTTTGTGATCGTCGCTTCGAAGGGATAGAGGTTGACCACGACCACGTCGATCGGGCCGATGCCATGCTTCTCCATTTGCGCGACATGGTCCGGCACCGAACGCCGTCCCAGTAAGCCGCCATGGATCTTGGGATGCAGGGTTTTGACACGGCCGTCGAGGATTTCCGGCGAGCCGGTATAGGCCGCCACGTCGGTCACCTTCACGCCAGCTTCGCGCAACGCTTTAGCGGTTCCTCCGGTCGAAAGGATCTCGGCGCCGAGCGCCTCAAGCCCCTTGGCCATCTCCACCACACCGGTCTTATCTGACACGCTGATTAACGCCCGCTTGATGCCGGCCATAGGTCACTCCTTGGAAGACAATCGATTGATAGTACGTGAGTCGGAAGGTGCAGCGAAGAATAACAAATGACTCCTCTCCTTACAAGAGGAATGGAGCACCCGGGCACCGAACATCGATCTATTCGTCGGCTCAGGCCCGCCCCTCCGCCACTGCGCCGCAAACCATAAATCCTGCCTGGCGTGACTCTACCCAGTATGATAGGTTCACCAACGCCTACCGATTATTTTCACACGAGACGTCCTTGATGATGCGTGCAGCGGTTCTTGCAGCAGGGGTTGCGGCTCTCGGCCTCCTTGCCGTCCTCTGCTTCCCGCACCATCTGCCGTCACCGGCTGCCTCGGCATCCCTGACCCAAGCCACATTTCATGCGCGTTTCGAGCAGGGCATGCTGACCCTCCGCGGCTAACTCCCCACTGAGTCCGGCAAAGCCGCCATCCTGCACCAGGCCCAACAGCTCTACGGCTCGACAACTGGCCACCTGGTCGACCAGTTTTGACGGTCGATTCCAACCTGAGACCGGCAGCCTGGGCAGAGCAGATCCCCGCGATGCTCCCCGTATTAGGACAGATGACCGAACGGGGCTCGATCATCATCGACGGCCGTTCAATCGTGCTGAGCGGCCGCGTCGACAACCATAAGGTTAAAGCCGCTATCCTGCGCGACATTGCCCCGCTCGTGCAGGCCGGGATCAATCTGGAAGATTACATTTTGACGGCTCCGCACCAGGCTGCAGCAGTCCCGCTCCAAAAGAAATTGACAGAACTGCTCTCGCGCGCCTCCATCGAGTTTGAGTCGAATACCTCCACGCTGACGCCGCGCGGCCGCGCCACACTCGACCGACTGACCGTCCTGCTGCAGGAGACTCCCCAGACTGCCATCGAGATCGGCGGCCATACGGACAAGTACGGCGCCCCCGGCTACAATCTTGAACTCAGCCGCCGCCGGGCCGAAGCTGTGCGCCGCTACTTTCTAAACCACAGCCTCACCCATCAATTCACCACCATCGGCTATGGCGCGTCACGGCCCCTGTCGTCCGCGCAAACGAAAGCCAGCTTTCAACACAACCGCCGCATCGAATTACGCGTGAAAGGGCCAGGCAATCTATGACCACACTCATCGGACAGATGTTGGGATGCCTGCTGGTCGCGGCGGGAATCGGCTGTGCCGTTGGCTGGCTCCTGCGGCATTTCTCCTCCGGCTCACGCCCGTCACAAGACGGGGGAGACATCTCCTCCAGCCGCTTCACCAATCAGGTGCTAGAGGAACTTCAACAGAAGCTGGACGGCAAAATCTCTGAGGCCAAAACCCTCGAAGAGAAAATGGTCGCATCGGACGCGCTACGCCAATCCACGGAACAGGAACTCGCCGCTCAGCAGGAGCAGGTCCGAGTTCTGAGAGAAGAATAGGCTGCAACGAAGCAGCAAATTCTAGAGCAGGACACGGCGCGCGATGCCTGGATCGACACTTACGCCCAGGCCGTCCAGCGCGCGATGGACGAAGCGGCCCGCTCGCAAAATCTGCGCACCCAGGTCGACGAACTCCAAGATCGGCTAACCCTCCAAGCGCAGGAGCTGAAAGACAAAGACCAGCAGCTTGCAGCACAAGCCACGAGGATCGTCGAAAGGGAAGCGGAGATCGATCGCCTCAGGAAACGACTGATCGAAGTTCAAGCCGCGCTCAAGATTCGAGCCGATGGCGGCGTCGCGCCACGCCAGCCCCAACAGACTGGCAATCAACTCAGCCTGCAAATCGGCCAGCCTCATCCCTCAACGGCACTCGCGACAGACGGCCTCGCAAACTGACGTTCACCCACGATACGCACTGCGCGCTTCCAACGAGGGGAGTCCGCGACCGCGCGTTGCGCGAGCACAGGAGATCAACAGGCCACCCTCCTACGCTGTTTGACTTCATCTCTCCCCCTTCCCTACAATCCGTTCGTGGCATCGCAATTCGTCCATCTCCATCTCCATACCCAGTTCAGTCTCCTGGACGGCGCGAATCAAATCGAGCCGCTCGTCCAGCAGATCAAATCGTTCAATCAGCCGGCCGTGGCCATGACCGACCATGGCAACATGTTCGGGGCCATCGAGTTCTACCGTAAGGCCAAAGAAGCCGGCATCAAACCCATCATCGGCTGCGAAGCCTATATGGCGCCCGGCAGCCGCTTGGCCGCCAAAGACAGTGACCTGGCCCACAACGACTATTACCACCTCATCCTCCTGGCTCGAAACCTGACCGGCTATCAGAATCTGATCAAGCTCGTCAGTAAAGCATATATTGAAGGATTCTATTATAAGCCACGAATGGATAAGGAGATTCTCAAAGAGCACCATGATGGAATCTTTGCCCTGTCCGGTTGCTTGAGCGGCGAGATTCCCTACCTCATCGGACAGAAGGACATGGATGGCGCCATGGCTGTCGCTGGCGAGTTTCAGGAAATCTTCGGGAAGGAACACTTCTATCTGGAGGTGCAGGCCAACGGGCTGGACCACCAACGAGTCGCCAATAGCGGCCTGCTGGAAATATCCAAAAAAATGGGCATCCCGATGGTCGGCACCAACGATTGCCACTACCTCAAGAAGGAAGACTTCCGCCCGCACGAGCTGATGCTCTGCCTGCAGACCGGCAAGACGATCAGCGACCCGAATCGGATGAAGTTCGATACGGATCAGCTCTATGTGAAGTCGACCGACGAAGTGACGGCCGCCTTTATCGAGTTCCCCGACGCCGTCAACAATACCTGCCGGATTGCGGATAACTGCGACCTCCAACTGACGCTAAACAAAACCTATCTTCCGCAATACAAAGTACCCGAATCCTTCACGAGGGAAACCTATCTAGAGAGCCTGGCGCTGGCAGGATTGGCGGCCCGACTCAAAGAACGGCCCAGCCAGATCCTGCCGGCCGCCTACGAACTGCGCCTGCGCGAAGAACTGACGATCATCTGCTCGATGGGCTTCGCCGGCTACTTTCTCATCGTGTGGGACATCATCAAGTTCGCCCGCTCGCGCAACATTCCGGTCGGGCCAGGCCGAGGCTCCTCCGCCGGCAGTCTCGTCGCCTATGCGTTACGGATCACGGACCTGGACCCCCTCGTCTACACGCTCCTGTTCGAACGGTTCCTGAATCCGGAACGTGTGTCCCTCCCCGACATCGACATGGACTTCTGCATGGATCGCCGCGGCGAGGTCATCAACTATGTGGTCGAGAAATACGGCAAGGACCACGTGGCCCAGATCATCACGTTCGGGACGCTCGGGGCGAAAGCCGCAATCCGCGACGTGGGCCGCGTGCTGGAAATCCCCTATGCCGAAGTCGACCGCGTGGCCAAGCTCGTCCCCAACCAACTCAACATCACGCTGGAGCAGGCGCTCGACCAGGAGCCGAAGCTGCAAGAGCTCGTCGAGACCGATGCGCGCGTCAAAGAACTGATGGGCATTGCCCGCTCCCTCGAAGGGCTGGCCCGCCATGCCTCGACCCACGCAGCCGGCGTCGTGATTTCCGAGGGGCCGCTCACGGACCATGTCCCCCTCTACAAAGGATCCAACGACGAAGTCGTCACCCAATATTCGATGGGCGACGTCGAAAAGATCGGGCTCGTCAAATTCGACTTCCTGGGCCTCAAGACCCTCACGATGATCAAACGGGCCGAGGACCTGATCAATACGGGGCACCCCAACGATCCTCCGCTCGTCATGGAGCAAGTGCCCTTCGACGACCCCAAGACCTTTGCCCTCCTCGCCTCAGGCAAGACGATCGGTCTCTTCCAGCTGGAAAGCTCCGGGATGCGCGACCTCCTGACCGGTCTGAAACCGGACCGGTTCGAGGACATCATCGCCATCATCGCCCTCTACCGACCCGGCCCGATGGATCTGATCCCGGACTTCATTAAACGAAAACAGGGCAAGATCCCCATCGCCTACGAAACGCCTGAGCTCGAACCGATCCTGAAGGACACCTACGGGGTCATCGTCTATCAGGAACAGGTGATGGCGATCGCCAACAAGGTGGCGGGCTTCTCGCTCGGCCAAGCCGACATTCTCCGACGCGCGATGGGCAAGAAGAAGCCGGAGGAGATGGAGAAGTTGCGCGCGCAATTCCTGGAGGGCGCCAAAGCCAAGAAGATTCCCGAGAAGAAAGCGGAGAAGCTCTACGAACTGATCCAGAAGTTCGAGGGCTACGGGTTCAACAAGTCGCATGCGCCGGCCTATGCCGTCGTCTGCTATCAGACCGGCTACTTGAAGGCGCATTATCCGACGGAATTCATGGCAGCCCTGATGACCACCGACATGGGCAACGCCGACAAGATCGTCGGCTACTTCTCGGAATGCCGCGACCTCAACATCAAGGTCCTGCCGCCGGACGTCAACGAAAGCCATAAGAACTTTACCGTGGTGGACCAGGCCATTCGGTTCGGCCTGGCGGCGATCAAGAACGTCGGCGAAGGCGCGGTCGAATCGATCATCGAGATTCGCAACAAGACCGGCCCCTTCAAATCCTTCTTTGAGTTTTGCCGCCGCGTCGACCTGCACAAAGTGAACAAGCGCATGCTCGAAGGGCTGATCAAGACCGGCGCCTTCGACTCGACCGGCGCGAAACGGTCGCAACTGGCTGCGGTCCTGGAGCAAGCCGTCGAAGAGGGGACCGCCGCGCAACGTGAGCGGGATATGGGCCAGACGAATATTTTCGGCGACGAGCTGGGAGGCCAAGACGCCACCGAACAGTTCGCCGCGCCGGCCTTGCCCAACATTCCTGAATGGGATCAAAACGAACGGCTGAAACATGAACGGGAGCTGACCGGCTTTTACATCTCCTCCCATCCGCTGGCTCGCTATGAAGCCACCATGGAAGCCCTCTCCACCGCCACGACTATCAGCCTGCCGGAATCGTCGGACGGACGGGAGGTCAAACTCTGCGGCATCATTACGACCGTGAAAAGCATGCTGACGAAAAAGGGCGACAAGATGGCCTACATCACCCTGGAAGACCTCCTGGGCGTGGTGGAGATCGTCGTCTTTCCGGATCTCTACAAAAACGCCGCCGACCTCGTTGTGCCGGAGCGCCTCGTGCGCGTGACCGGCACAGTGGACCGGGGCGACAAAGGCACGAAGATTCGGGGAAGCAAGATCGTGCCGCTCGCCGAGATGCAAGCGCAGATGATCAAACGAGTGCACATTCGACTGCCGGCACATCTCGACATTACAGAACAGTTATCGCGCCTCCGCGAGGTCTTTCGGCGACACCCGGGCAACACGACCATTTCCCTCACCTTGCACATGGATGCATCCCAGGAAGCCGTGACGGCTCCCCTCCCGAATCTCACGGTCACCCCGAGTGAACGTTTCGTGGCTGACGTTGAAGAAATACTAGGCAAAGGGGCCATTTTTCTGCTATCGTAAAGCCTCATCCTAGGGATGGGGCCCGTGCCCCTCCACACCTATCCATATAGCCTTGCCAGCCCTATGCGCGATTACCTCGAGTTTGAAAAGCCGATCCGCGAGATCGAAGAAAAGATCGAAAAGCTCTCGGCCGTCCCTCCCGGCAAATCGAATCCTCAGGATGAAATCCGCAAGCTGCGGGCCAAGCTCGCCCAGGTCGAACATGAGCTCTACGGCAACCTGACGCCCTGGCAGAGAACACAGCTTGCCCGCCATCCCCAACGGCCCAGCACCCTCGATTACATCAGCGCCCTTTTCAGAGACTTTCTTGAGCTCCATGGAGACCGCTCGTTCGGCGACGACCGTGCCATCGTCGGAGGCTTCGCCCGATTCAACGACCGGTCGGTCATGGTCATCGGCCATCAAAAAGGGAAAACCCTCAAAGAACGGATGCAGCGGAATTTCGGAATGCCGAATCCGGAAGGCTATCGCAAAGCCCTGCGCCTCATGCGGATGGCGGAGAAGTTCGGACGCCCGGTTGTGACCTTTATCGACACGCCCGGCGCCTACCCTGGCATCGGCGCGGAAGAACGGGGCCAGGCCGAAGCCATCGCCCGCAATCTTTTCGTGATGTCCCGGCTGACCGTACCGATCGTCTCCATCGTCATCGGCGAAGGAGGCAGCGGCGGAGCCCTCGCCTTGGGCGTATCAGACCGGGTCCTCATGCTGGAGCACGGGGTCTATTCGGTGATTTCTCCGGAAGGCTGCGCCGCCATTTTGTGGGATGACCCGACGAAAGTGCCCGATGCCGCCGCCGCCCTGAAGATGACGGCCAAAGACCTGATCGATCTCCGTATCGTCGATGAAGTGATTCCGGAGCCGCTCGGCGGCGCCCATCGCGATTCCCAAGCCATCACTGAACGCGTGGCCAAATCCCTCACCAACCAACTCGCCCAACTCACCGACCTCGCCGTCCCTAAGCTACTGACACAACGGGACCAGAAATATCGCTCCATCGGATCCGTCAGCGGCCTCGTTACAACGCCCCAATAAGAACCCGCACTATTTACGTTTCGCACCCTCTGTAAGCCAGGCAGCAGCCCCGGCGCCAGCCGCCTTGCCGGTGGCAAAACAGGCGGTCAAGAGATAGCCTCCGGTCGGCGCTTCCCAATCCAACATTTCTCCGGCGCAAAACAGGCCAGGCAACGAACGGATCATCAGCCGTGTATCCAACGCATCGAAGGGCACTCCTCCTGCCGTGCTGATCGCTTCCGCCAACGGACGGGCGGCAACCAGCCGTAGCGGCAAGGATTTAATCGCCGCAGCCAGGCGGGCGGGATCGGCAAAATCCTCTTTCGACACCACTTCACGCAGCAACCCCGCCTTCACCCCTTCGATATGGGCCTGCCGCTGCAGATGCGTGGCCATGGTGCGTTTGCCGCGCGGCCTCGCTAAGTCATGAGCCAGACGAGGCACATCGCGGTCAGGCGCCAGATCGAGACGCACCGTGGCCTCGCCATTCGCCAGAGTCTCGTCTCGCAAAGAGGCAGACACTGCGTAAATCACGCCACCCTCCACCCCGGTCTCCGTGATGACGAACTCGCCGGGATGCCAGGATTCAGCGCCAGCCTGGCTTCGCATAATAATCGCCACCGACTTGACCGGATAGCCGGCGAACTTCGTCCGAAAATGCTCGCTCCAGCCCACGTCGAAGCCGCAATTCGCCGGCTGCAACGGCGCGATCCGAATCCCGCGCCCCGCCAACAGAGGCACCCAGGACGCATCGGACCCGAGCTTCGGCCAACTCCCGCCGCCGAGCGCCAGCACCGTCGCATCGGCCTGGACAGAGCGGTGCCCCTCCGCAGTGGTAAAACAGAGGACCCCCTGCTCATCCCAGCCTGACCAACGGTGGCGCATGTGGAACCGCACACCGGCCTGGCGCAACCGGCGAATCCAGGCGCGCAACAAAGGCGCAGCCTTGAGATCCTTGGGGAACACACGTCCGGAAGAACCTTCAAATGTTTTGATGCCGAGTCCAGCAGCCCAGGCCCGGAGCTCCGCAGGACCGAACGACGCGAGCAACGGCTCGATCTGCGCGCGGCGCGCTCCATAACGAGCGAAAAACTTCTCCGCCGGTTCCGAATGTGTCAGGTTCAAACCGCCCTTCCCTGCCAAGAGAAACTTGCGTCCGACCGATGCCATCGCATCATAGAGATCGACCTCTGCCCCGCCGGCACGAGCCGCCTCTGCGGCCATGAGCCCGGCCGGACCACCGCCGATAATCGCAATATTCATAAACATCCTATGGATGATGTCTAGTGAGAGGGAGGAGACCCCAGAGCCTCTTAGAACCCTACATGCAGAAACAGAGCTGGTCAAGCAGGCCTGCGCCACGCACAATCAATTCCGAAGGTTTCCCTGCCGCAAACAGGCTATACTCTCTCTACCTATGGATGAACAAAAACCGGCAGAGATCATCGAACTTCGAGTCAGCTCCCGCTATGTCACTAAACATCCTTGGGTAGTGCAGGCTATCGGAGGATTCCTCTCCGCCTATTTCATGGAACAGCCTGAGTTTCGCGTCCAACGGCACAGAGAAGAACCGGAGTCCGGCGCTTACCTATGGATTTGCGAGGTGCCGGCCACGATGAAGCTCCAGAGGCTCCTGAGGCGGCTGAAGGAGGATATCCCCCCCTGCCAGACCCAACAGATTTCCACTGATCTCCCGACGCCGGCCTGCTATCTCATCGATTGCCCGGAGCAAGTAACGCATCCCTCCCTCGCCCCCTTAGAGACTGGATAAACACGGCTTTCCGTCAAGTAGCGAGTCCGCTTAAGGAATGGTATAAATTCTCATGCAACGAAAACTGCTTTTTGGAACAATGACCCTCTCCCTGGCAATCGCCCTGGGCGCCTTTTCTCCTGCGTCGGCAGTAAGCGGCAGCACCTTACACCTCCCCAGGCCAGACCATATCGTGATCGTGATTGAAGAGAATCACTCCTATAGCCAGATTATCGATTCGCCCGATGCGCCCTACATCAACAGCCTGGCAGCCCAGGGCGCGGTCTTCACCCAGTCCTTTGGCGTCACCTACCCCAGCAAACCGAACTATCTCGCACTGTTTTCCGGATCGACCCAAGGCATCACCGATAATACCTGTCCCCATACTCTGACGACTCCCAATCTTGGCCATGCGTTGCTACAAGCGGGGCTGACCTTCACCGGTTACTCGGAAGACCTGCCCTCGGCCGGGTCTCTCATCTGCATCGCCGGGGACTATGCGCGCAAGCATAATCCCTGGGTAAATTGGCAGGACAGCCAGGCCCATGGACTCCCGGCGACGGCCAACCAGCCCATGACCGCCTTCCCAACCGATTTCAGCAGCCTCCCAACCGTCAGCATCATCGTGCCGAACCAGGTCAACGACATGCACCATGGGAAAGACCCAGAAACGATTCAGCGAGGCGATCAATGGCTGAAGGACCATCTGGAAGCCTATGTCCAGTGGGCGCAACAACACAACAGCCTGTTAATCGTGACCTGGGACGAAGACAACAAGAAAGAGCATAACCGGATCGCGACGCTCGTCATCGGCCCTATGGTGCGAGCCGGACACTACGACCAGCGGATCAATCACTACAACGTCTTGCGGACAATCGAAGACCTCTACGGGCTCCCCCATTCCGGCGCGAGCGCTGAAGCCGCTCCCATCAACGTAATCTGGAAGACCCCGCTCCATCCGTAACCCTTCGCTACCAGATCCCGCCCATCGCAACCCTCCTTTAGCCTGGATAGAATACAGCGATCCCAATATACTCCGGCTCATCTCCACAGAAAGCCGAATACGATCAGCGCGACATGGAACAACGGCTCCCGGAGAATTGCGACGACGCTCTGCCAGAACCAGACTGTCTCAGGAACCTGTTCGATGGCGAACTTCCAGCAAAGCTGCACGACCGCATCCATGGCAATCACCAGGGTCAGAGTCAGCCAGACAAGTTGTCTTCTGCTCAATAGCGGATGTTTCGAAGCAACTGGTTAGGTCATAGCAACGGGGCGCTCACAGGATCGTGAGCAGACTCAGTGGCTGGATCTGACAGGGAATCGCCAGGGCACAACATCATCGAAACACCAGTAGCGGTTTTCTTCGCAACAAGGCCGCGTGAAGACTGAGAAGAGATCATTTCCAGATCGCAGAGGCCAACGTATAGCCAAGCCAGACCGCACCAATCCCCAGCAACACTTGCGCCCCGACATTCAGCAAGGCGAGCGCCGCCTCCCCATCCCGGATCAAATTCATCGTTTCATTGCCAAAGGCCGAGAAGGTTGTAAACCCGCCGAGAATGCCGACAATCAAAAAGGCCTGTGTATCAGCGCCGATGAGCGCGCTGCCGACACAAAGCCTGGACAGGAATCCGATACAGAGACAACCCAACACATTCACCGCCAGCGTTCCATAGGGAAACACGGTGCTCGGGCTGAGCGCTTGCGCAAAGCCACTCGCGAGATAACGAAGGACTGAGCCGATGAACCCGCCGGCCCCGATTAGCAACAGTTTGATCATCGTATAAAGCTACAGCCAAGGCGCCCTAGCGCCGGAGTGTATACCAAACCCAGCCACAATCGCACCTGGATTTCCCTCTCCACGCGCACAGACCCGATGCGCTCACGTACAACGGGTTCCCCTGCCAGCGGCGCGGCTCCATCCTGCCCGCTTACGGTTTTCCCGGTGTCGCGGCCGGCTCGCCGGCATCCGGCTTTGTGGTCTCAGAATTGAACATGCACACCCTGCGTGGTGAAAAAGAAATCAGCGCCAAATTACTGCCTTACGGCAACGCTATCAACGATCGGCGGGAGAGAACCTGGAACTTTACCCATGAGTCCATGCGACAAGCGGCTAGATCGCTTCCAGCACACTGACTAAATACCCGCCCTCCAGAAAGTCTATATCCTTGGTCTGTTCATAGACATCCAGGATGACTGCCGACGGATAATATTGCGAAGAGCGCAGCTTGAAAAACTTCTGTGGCCTCAGATGCGCCTGCTTCATGTTCAGCGACCCCTCTTCGAACAAAGTCGACAACAGGTCGAACCGGCCCAACTCATGCCGTTTGGCCTGACTATAATCGACTCGCACGCACAGGCCGCCTTTCCGCAGCAACGTACGAAGATTCCGCGAAACCACCCGGCTCATGAGCAATTGATCAAACAGCTCCTCGGCTTTCTCCCCCTTTTCCTGTTTTCTGGCTAACAGCCGTGCGAGATCCCGGTCTCTCGGGAAGCGTTTCTCAATCTGACGCCGCTCACTGATCACCGACACGATATTGGGAAAGGTAAACACGATAACGTCCGCCTTCGCGGCTGGAGCAGAAAAGTCCGGCAATTTTGCACAGCGAAATTCAATGGCGGACTGACGCTTCTTTCGCTTGACGCCAGCCCAGGTCTCCGCCTCACTCAACATCACCTTCGACCCATCGATGCCGAGAAAGTTCCAACCGGGAAGCCCCTCAACCAACTGCTTCATAATCAGGCCGGTGCCGCACCCATAATCGATAAGAAGTCCGCTCTTCTTCTGCGCACACCGCGCCACATGGTTAGCAATATTCTTATAGGCTGCCACATGGGCCTTATTCCTCGTCTGGCCCACCCACCATTGCCCCACTTTCCGGTTGTAGGCCACGAGGCCGGCGGCCAGGGTCTTATCGAAATCAATCTGTGGCATAGTTCTCCCACCGCATAATTACTCAGTTTCCTCGTTCATGACTCATCACGCACCGCTCGGCATTGTCCGGCTAGCAAAATTTTTCAGCCACCTGCCAAGCTCAAATAGTCAGTATAGCCCTTCTCAGCCCCACCGTAAAAGGTCTCGACCTGAGGGGCGTTCAAGGGAGCACCTTTGGCAAACCGTTCCGGCAAATCAGGATTGGCGATAAAGAGCCGGCCGAAAGCAATGAGATCGGCCTCGCTCCTAGCAAGAGCCGTCGTCGCTCGCTCGAAGGTATAGCAGCCGCAGACCATGTAGATACCGCCAAAGAGGTCGCGCAAACGGCGAAAATCAACCGATTGCCCAGTCGTGACCACGGACTGATCCATCTCCACCACATGGAGATAGGCCAGTTTGAGCGCGCCGAGCTTTTTGGCCACATAGCCAAACGTCTTATCGGGCTCGGAATCTTGCATGCTGTTAAAGGGGGTGACCGGCGAAATCCTGACTCCGACCCGATTCACGCCCCAGACCTGCGTAACGGCCTCGACCACGTCGAACAGCAAACGCGCGCGGTTTTCAATCGAGCCACCATAGGCATCGGTGCGATGGTTCGACCCGTCGCGCAAGAACTGATCGAGGAGATAGCCATTGGCGGAATGGACCTCGACCCCGTCGAATCCCGCCTCGATCGCATGCTGCGCGCCCCGGCGATACTGAGCCACAATCCCCGGGAGCTCCGCGAGATCAAGCGCTCTGGGCGTCACGAACGGCTTGAGCCCCTCATAGGTGATCGCATCGCCCTCCGGCTTGATCGCGGAGGGGGCGATAGGAAGCACCCCGCCGGGCTGCAGCGAGGGATGCGAGATGCGCCCCACATGCCAGAGTTGCAAAAAGATGCGCCCTCCCTCTTGATGCACCGCCTCGGTGATCGCGCGCCAGCCCTTCACTTGTTCAGCGGAATGGATGCCAGGCGTATTCGGATAGCCGACCCCTTCCGGGCAGACCTGTGTCGCCTCGCTGATAATAAGTCCCGCCGAGACCCGTTGCCGGTAATAGAGCACGTTCATCGGTTGCGGCACCTGCCCCTGCCCCGCGCGATTGCGCGTCAACGGCGCCATCACGATCCGATTGCGCAACTCATAGGGCCCTAGCTCTATCGGTGCAAACAAATCCGTAGCCTGGCTCATGCTGTATCCCATTTCAGGTGAAAGGTAGCGATATACGTTCGTCCAGCCATCTGGATTGAGGGCAGGAGAATAACACAGATTGGACGGAGGCGGCCTGGGTTACTCCCCCTGCTCGTGCAACGCGCGAGCACAGAAAACCACCCCCAACCACTCGCCGGTTCCCGTCCTTCTCCAGCTCCACCCTTCCATCAATAGGGAGCAGCCAGGCCGCCCTTCACTGCGCGTGTCGAACAAGCACCTTCTAATCGTGCGCGTTCCGCGAGCAGGAGGACGGCCAGGCTACCCGTAGTTTTCTGCCCTCCCAGGTGTTAAAACATATCTCCCAGACCTCATGTAGCGACCTGGATACAAGAAGGACCGTCTATGTCTTTACCGATCGAACAATCGCCGTCGTCCGATGAGTTAGCGCGTGAAGTTGTGCGGCGGCGCACCTTTGCCATTATTTCGCACCCAGACGCAGGAAAAACCACCCTGACCGAAAAGCTCCTCCTCTATGCCGGCGCAGTCCACCTGGCCGGGGCCGTGCATGCCAGATCGAATCAACGCGCCTCGAAGTCGGACTGGATGGAGCTGGAACAGGCGCGCGGCATTTCCATCACCTCCACCGCGCTGCAATTCGACTATGAAGGAGTCCGGGTCAACCTGCTCGATACGCCGGGCCACCAGGACTTTAGCGAAGACACCTACCGCACCCTCATGGCCGTGGATAGCGCCGTCATGGTGCTCGACTGCGCCAAAGGCATCGAACCCCAGACCAAGAAACTCTTCGCCGTCTGCCGCAAACGCAACATCCCCATCATGACCTTCATCAATAAGATGGACCTGCCGGGGCGCCATCCCTTCGAATTGCTCGAAGAGATCGAACAGACCTTGAACATGACGGCGGTCCCCTTCAATTGGCCTATCGGGGAAGGATCAGGTTTTCTCGGACTCTACGATCTGCAAGACCCCCAAGTCCTCTTTTTCCAACGGACGGCCCATAACCAGAAACGGGCTCCGATGAGGGTCGAGACCTTCCCCCATCCGAGCCTCGCCGAAACACTGGGAGAGGCCTATGGTCCGCTGCAAGAAGAAATCGCCCTGCTCACCGGCGCCGGCGCCAAGTTCGAGCAAGACCGTTTTCTGGCCGGCCAACTCACGCCGGTCTTCTTCGGGAGCGCCCTCACGAACTTCGGCGTCGAGCCCTTCCTGAACGGCTTTCTCCGGCTCGCTCCCCCGCCAGGCCCTCGCATGAGCTCCAAGGGACTAGTCCAGCCAACCGATGAACAGGTCTCCGGCTTCGTAGTCAAGATTCAGGCGAACATGGACCCGCAACACCGTGATAGAATGGCGTTTCTCCGTATCGTGTCGGGTCGTTTCGAAAAGGACATGATGGTCCATCACGCGAGGCTGGACCGGAAGATTCGCATGACGAGACCGCACAGGCTCTTCGGGCGCGACCGGGAAACCATCGATGAAGCCTATCCAGGCGACGTCGTGGGGCTCGTGAATCCAGGACTCTTTGCCATCGGGGATACCCTCTGCTCCGGCAGTCCCCTCGCCTTCGATGCGATCCCGCTCTTTCCCCCGGAATGTTTCGGCGTACTGCGAAGCCAGGACCTTACGAAGCAGAAACAGTTCCAGAAGGGACTCCAGCAGCTGGAAGAGGAAGGGGTCATGCAGGTCTTCTATTCACCGGACCATGTGCGCCGGGAACCGGTCCTCGCCGCAGTCGGCGAACTCCAATTCGACGTAGTCGCCTCGCGGCTCGACAGCGAATATGGAGTCAAGGCCACGGTCGAGCGGATGCCCTTCGTCCTGGCCCGCTGGGTCACGGGCGAACCGGACGCGATCGCCCGCATCTACTGGCCTCAGGACACCAGACGGCTCGTGGACAAGGACGGCAGGCTGGTCATGCTCTTCGGCTCGGAACGGCTCCTCGCCTACTGCATCAAAGAATATCCTGCGCTCAAGTTTCAGCTGCGGGAAGAGATCGGCCAGGGAGAAGCATCGTAGACTGAAGAAAAACTGGTGGACACACGCCCCTCCCGCAGGCTGCTCAAAAAGTCCTCCAACTAGGCCGCAGGCGAGTCAAAACCGGAGGCGTGCCCCTGGGACACGTTGAGGATTTTGACGAACCGAGAACGACGTTGGAGGACTTTTGGGGCAGCCTGCTACGCGCGGCCGCCGTCGAAGCCCGAGTCTCGCCACTTTTCTAACAGCGCAATACGCCGCACCAGTTGCGCGACGGTCGCTTGCTCAACCCGTCCGCCTGTCCGCTTGATCAGTTCGGCATTGAGTTGGCGATGATCGACGCCGGTCTTTCGCGAAACGGTCCCGACGAGGGACCGATGCTGGTCCCGCAATTTATTCTTCCTGTCATGGAGCGCCATCGGCGGCGCCGAGAGATCCTTCCCGTCGAGCGCCGGCTCCCCCTCGTCTCCTCCGATCAAACTATCCATGCGGGCCACCCCATGCAGAGGGACATATTCTTTCAGCGAGGTGGCCGCAGTCCCGAAGAGGGTGCGCTGGACGGACGGCATGATCTCTTCCAGCACATGGTCCCGCTCCGCCTTGATCCGCTTCGCATAATGGACGAGCGTGGCGTCCTTCGGCAGATAGAGCCAGGCTCTTTGCGGCTTCGGCAAGCCTTCCTGCATCCGGACGAATCGCCCGACGACCTGGCGGAAATACATCTCGGTCAGAACGTTCGTGGCATAGACGCCCACACGGAGCCTCGGGATATCGACGCCTTCGCTCACCATGTTCACCGCCACGAGCCATTGCTGGGTCTTATGGTGCGAAAAATCCTCGATCGTCTTCGACGCGGAGGGATCGTCCGATATAGCCACATGAGCCCGGCTTCCCGTGATGCGCCCCACCAGCTCCGCCACCTGCCTGGCATGGTCCTGATTCATCGCGACGATGAGCCCTCCTGCATCGGGCTGTTCCTGCTTACGGAGCCGGCGCAATTCATTGTGGGCATCCGTGATGACAGGCCCCAGCCAACTGTCCTGCAAGAGCGCGGTCTTGAGCCGTTCCCGTTGCAGCTCGAACGTGAGTCCATCCTCGAAGGTCGCCCGATGCTCGCGGCCTTCCGACAGCCAGGTCAGCTCCCCCTCGTAACTCGGGAACAAAATCGGACGGCAGACGTCTTCGCGAATCGCCTCGGCATAGCCATAGGTGAAATCGGCCTGACTCTCGCCCTGCTCATAGCGCACATAGGGAATCGGATTGTTGTCGGAGCGAAAGGGAGTGCCGGACAGGGCCAGGCGAAAAACCGCCTCGTCGAACGCTTCCCGGAGCGCATTGCCCCATTCCTTCCCCTCACCAGCATGGTGCAACTCATCGAAGATCAGCAGCGTGGGCCGGCTCCTGCAGGCTCGTTGGAAAATGCCCGGCGCGAGACAGACTTGCTGGTAGGTCACAACGGCGCCATGATAATCGCGTGCTTCGATGGCTTGCTCATTCGTCAGCCCCGGGTCCAGCTGAATCCCCACCAGGCCCGCGGCCGTTGCCCATTGCGTGCGCAGATGGTTGGTCGGACAGATGACCAGCACACGGCTGGCCACTCGATCCGCCAGATACTGGTGGGCGATCCGCAGCGCGAAGCGTGTTTTTCCGGCGGCGGGGGTCGCCGTCGCGAGAAAATCAGGCCGCGTATGGGTCAGGACGCCGAACACGGCGCGAGCCTGCCACTTACGCAGTTTGGCTGTCCAAGGAGAAAAGGTCACTGCAGCCTCTTCTTCATATTCACAAGTATACCGGCCCGGTTCGAGAACGAGAGAGCTTACCGCGCGCTGCACGAGCACAGAAGATCATCACGCTCCATTCCCTTTTCCCCATCGAATTTCCAGCTCAGGAAACTTCGCCTTGTAATCGGCATGGCTGGTCCGGATTACGCTCAAGGCTTCCTCGCGGCCATAGATGCTCGTAATCTCAACTTTGTGCTGAGTGGTGCCAGGCGCGCTCTTATAGGTCAAGAAATAGTGGCGCAAGCGATCCAGCAGCGGCAACGGAACCTGCGAGATATCGGTGTAGCCGCCATAGGTCGCATCGTCCTTCATGACCGCGATGATCTTGTCATCCGCTTCGCCTCCGTCTGCCATGCTCAGCCCGCCGATGGGCAACGCTGTGAGAAGAATATCGCTGTGCGGAATCGTCTTCTCCGTCAGCACGCAGATATCGAGCGGATCGCCGTCCCCCACAACGTCCTTGCGATTGGCCCGCGCGGAAAACAATGCAGCCACACCCTCGCCGCAATACGTTTGCGGCACCAGTCCGTAATAGACCGGGCAATAGTTCGAAAACCGCTGCGGACGATCGACCTTGAGAAATCCGCTGACCTTGTCTACTTCGTACTTCACCGTATCGGTCGGCACGATTTCAATGTAGGCCGTCACCACC
>SYGW01000075.1 GCA_005800255.1 Nitrospiraceae bacterium
ACATCCAACTCAAAAAAGAAAAGCCAGGTCTGCCCGAGACTCGGACAATCCTGGCTTCCCTCACAATCAACCGGCCAACTCGCGCCACACCAGCGCCCATGCCTTAGGCGCTGAAAGAGCTGCCGCAGCCACAGGTCGTCTTCGCTTGCGGGTTCTTAATCGCGAACCCGGAACCCTGCAGACTATCGACATAATCGACCTCGGCGCCTTGCAAGAGCGGGGCGCTCTGCGAATCCATGATGACCTTCACTTCATTCTTTTCAAAGACCGTGTCGTCATCGCCCATCTTCGACTCGAAAGCCATGCCATATTGATAGCCATGGCATCCGCCGCCTTTGACGTAGACGCGCAAGCCGATAATATCTTTCTCTTCCACCATCAATTCTTTGATCTTCTGTTCTGCCACTGCCGTAATCGTCAACATCAGAGCCCCTCCTCTTGTGACCAGGCCGTCATTCGAAAACCTGCCTGGAATGACTTAGTGTAACACCTCTCTACCGGATTTCAATACCCCGCGACTCCGGCTGCGCCGTCGTGGGCGCCACCCACTTACCCTCTGGAACCAGCACCACCACGTCTCCGAGCACCTTAGCCTGGCACCCGAGGCGGTGCCAGGGCTCGCTCAAGGCTTCCCGATCCAAAAGATCCTGCTCGTCGAAATCGATCTCCGACAGGTTCTCGGCGCCGATCTGCACCTCCACCCGACAGGTGGTGCAGGAAGCATTCCCGCCACAATCGTTATTCAACGCAAACCCGAGGAGCTTCGACGCCTCCAGCAACGACGTATTGAGCTCAACCTCTCCGCTCTTGCCCTGAGGATGGAGAAACGTCACGCGCGGCATCGCCGATCCCTCTCAATGCGCCGCTGCACCGGCCGCTACCGTCTCATAGGGGCAGCGCTGCAAACGGATATGCTCATCGAACTCGTGGCGGAACAATTTCACACTGCTCTGAACCAGCACGGCTGCGCCGGTCACCAACGTACAATAGCCGGTCCCCTTCACAAATCCGCAGAGCTGGAGGAGGCTATCCATATCCTTCTGCGTCCCCTCGCCCTGCTCGATCTTGGTCAAAAGCGCGGCAAGGTTGATCGTGCCCATCCGGCAAGGAGGACATTGCCCGCAGCTCTCGCCCTTAAAGAAGTTCGAAAAATGCAGAGTCTTCGCCACCATACAGATCGCATCGTCGATCACGATCATCCCAGCCGATCCCAATCCTGTACCGGCCTTCTTCAAAGAATCGAAATCCATCGCCAGGTCGAGCTGATCGGCTGTAACCATCGAAAAGGCCGGGCCGCCAGGAAACACCGCCTTGATCTTGCGCCCGCCCGGCACTCCGCCGCCGCAGGTCTCGATCAGCTCCCGGATCGTGATCCCCATCGGCCGCTCGTACACGCCAGGCTTGTTGATGGCGCCGCTGAGCGAGAACATCATCGTGCCGGGACACTTTTCCGTGCCGACTTGCGTAAACCAGGCCGAGCCCTTCTGGAGGATCCTCGGAATGTTGCAAAGGGTTTCAACGTTGTTAACCAGCGTCGGTTTTCCATAGAGGCCGAAGTCCGTCGGGTAAAACGGCGGCTTCTGTCTCGGCATGGCCGGACGCCCCTGCATGGATTCAAGCATTGCGGTTTCTTCACCGGCCACGTAGCTTCCATAGCCATCGAAGATTTGCAGGTCAAGGTCCATGCCGCTGCCCATGGCATTCTTGCCCAGGAATCCCCGCTCCTTCGCCTGAGCCAAGGCCGTTTTCAGATTTTCCCGCTCTTCTTGATACTCATGATTCAGATAGATGAAGGCCGCCTTGGCTTGCACCGTATAGGCCGCAATGAGGCAACCTTCGATGAGCTGATGGGGCGCATGCTTGAGCATGTGGCGGTCTTTAAACGTGCCTGGCTCATGCTCACCTGCGTTGCAGACGAAGTAATGTTCTTTGACCCGGTGATTGAGGACCTTTTCCCACTTGATGCCGGTGGGGAATCCGGCGCCCCCGCGGCCACGGAGTCCGGCCTTCTTCAGTTCATTGACGATATCGGCAGCGCTCAGCTCTTTGACGCACTTCTTCCAGGCTTCGTAGCCCCCAATTTTCAAATAGGCCTCGATGTCCCATGGGGCTCCATCAAGCGGTTGGAGAACTCGTGCTTCCGTCGCAGTCGTCATGCGCCCTTCCTCATCCGTTTAGCTCAAAGTATGGAGCGTTACTATAAGGCGCTGGCCGGTATTCGTCAAGGCAGTGAACCGATAATAGGCCTGAATCTCAACGACTTAGGGCCACTGCCCCACCCGGGACTGGGCATATTGGCCATTTGAGTCAGTTATGTGAATAGGGGAGGGAGTCCGCGAAGAGGGAATCCATTGGTCGCCGGCGGGACAGCCCGCCGGCGACCAATGGGAATCCTACTTGATGTGGCTACCGAGCCCCATAAACAACAGCATGGGAATCGACAACATGAAGTTGACCCGCGACGCGAGAAGCGCAGTCCGGCCCCACTGGGCCATTTCCGCCGGCGCCGGAGTCCCCTGAGCTGCCGCCGTCACCGCGGCAATAATCTTCTTCTGGTTCGGCCAAATGATCGCGTGCACATTGGCCATCATGATGATGCCCAAGACGCCGCCGATCCCCAACGCCACCGCGCCGGTGCCTCCCTTGGAATAGAGATAGAAGTACAACGCAATACCGGCCAGCACCGTGACCGTGGCGCCATACCGGAACCAGTTCAAGGCAGCAGGCATCAACTTGGGAATCACGATATTCTTGGTTGGACCGTCCAGGCTCTTCAGGAAGGCGGCATTGATGAGGTTGAAGAAATACAGCAGGCCAATCCAGGTGATCCCGGCCAAAAAGTGCACCCAACGCAACAACAGACCGACCCAGTCCGCCTCGCCAACCCCGATACCGGCCATGCCGAGATAACCCGCAACCAACACTGCGGTGAGCGCAAACCCTGCGCCGATCGTCTGCATCGGATTCTCAAGAAATTTCATTATGTCTCCTTAGTTTCAGTGAACTACCCCGCGCATTCTGTACTGTAGGCCCGCTTCGCTTGTCAAGCGAGACCTGGGACATCGTCGCGTTACGCCATCAGCCGATCGACGGTCGCGCAGAGTTCGCGCACCGCGCGAGCCGAGTTCTCCAGCCCCGCCTGCTCTGCCGCGGTCAACTCATATTCGACCACCTGCTCCGCCCCGCCCCGGCCCAGCTTGACCGGCACCCCGACCACGACACCGTTCAATCCATATTCGCCTTCGCAAAGCACCGCACAGGGCAGGACCCGCTTCTGGTCCTTCATGATCGCCTCGACCATATCCACCGCCGAGGCGGAGGGAGCATAAAATGCGCTGCCGGTCTTCAAGAGGCCCACGATTTCGGCGCCCCCGTCGCGAGTCCGCTTCACGATCGCCTCCAACCGCTCCTTCGACATCAACTCGAACACCGGCTTCCCCTTCACCGTCGTATAGCGCGACAGGGGCACCATCGTGTCACCATGCCCTCCCAGCACCATCGCATCCACATCGGGCCCCGGCACATTCAACTCGGCGGCAATGAAGGCACGCATCCTGGCGGAATCGAGCACCCCCGCCATTCCCAAAACCCGCGATTTTGGCAGGCCGCTGACCTGGCGAGCCACATAGACCATCGCATCCAGCGGGTTGGTGACAAGAATCAAAATGACGTTCGGCGAGCGGGAGACCAGCTCCGAGACGACCGACTTCACGATCTTCGCGTTCGTGGCCAACAACTCGTCGCGGCTCATCCCCGGTTTGCGAGGAATGCCGGACGTGATCACCGCCACCGCCGAGCCGGCCGTTTCTTCGTAGCCGTTGGTGCCGACAACCCTGGTGCCATAGCCGCAGACCGGCCCGGCCTGCGTGACATCGAGCGCCTTGCCTTGGGGGACACCCTCCACGATATCGACGAGCACCACCTCGTAGGCGTCCTTCTCCGCCAGCCGCTGCGCCGTCGTGCCCCCGACGTTTCCCGCCCCCACCACCGTAATCTTGGGTCTTCCCATCATCTACTCCTCGTCAAACGTGAGACGTGAAACGTAAAACGTGAAACGCCAAATTCCCCAGCGTCTCACCCTTCACCTCTCACAGGTGTTCGTGTTCCGTCCAGCCTGCGACTTTAAAATTGATGGTGCAGACGAAATTTTCACCATCGTAGAAATTGACCTTGATCTTCTTCTTGCCATAAGTCTTGGCCAGAAAGCCATCCGGATCATCGACCAATTCCTGGTACCCGCCCGCCGGATATTCGCCGAGGTCGTGAAAGACCACGATCATCCCGACTTTGACTTCCTCCAACAGTTTGGCCCAGCAACGGGGGTAAACCTCCCAAAACTTGGCCTCGATCATTTCCTTCGTCGGCTCCGGGCGATCCTCCCCCGGCTTGGTCGGCTGCGCAAACTTCGCCAACCGGCGGACATAGGGATACTGATTGCCCGTAAACAGCTTATGGAGCCAGGGCGGCACGGTCGGTCTGTCAATTTCGTTGGCCATGTTCTATCTTTCGTGAAAGATGAAGCGTAAAACATGAACGGGTTAGCTCTCACGAGCTCCCTTCCGCGTTCCGACTTCATAGACCTTTCACGTTTTACCTTTCACGTTTTACGTCGTGAGTCGTTGATAAATCTTCGGTAATTGCTTCGGCAGTGCTTCGATGTGATCGATGACCGCGAACTGTACGTCTCCGTACATTCGCCGGACATAGCCATCGGCCTCCCGGTCGATCGTGATACAAAACGGATGCACCCCCCGCTGACGCGCCTCGCGCAAGGCCGCCTTCGTATCTTCCAACGAATATTCGTCTTTATAGCCGTCATCCAGCGGGCGCCCGTCGCTGATCAGCACGAGCAATCTCGTCCGCGCCTCTCGTTCCAGCAATTTGGCCGTGGCATGGCGAATGGCCGCCCCATCGCGGTTCTGCTGCAGGGGCACCAGCCCGCCCAGCCGCTGCGCGGCCTTCCCGCTCAACCGGTCGTCGAAATCCTTGATCACGAGAAAATCCACCTGCCCGCGTCCCTGGCCAGAATAGCCGTAGAGCGCATATTGATCTCCGACCGATTCCAGCGCTTCGCGCAAAAGCACCAGCCCCTCTTTCTCCAGATCGATCACGCGGCGGCCGCTCTCCAACTGACGGCTGGTGGACCCGCTCACATCCACCAGGAACGCCGCTGCGACATCCCGCTCTTTGCGCTCCCGCCTCACATAAATCCGGTCCGACAGGTCCGCCCCCGCCGCCCACTCCGCGCACATCCGCACCGCCGCATCCACGTCCAGCTCGTCACCGTCCGCTTGACCCGGCACCCGCCGCAACCCCGGAGGACGCAACCCTTCGAAGAACCGTCGCAGAGCCGAGACCTCGCTCCGATGTTCGCTCAAGGTGGCGCTCACGACATCGCCGCTCCCCTCCTCGGCGGCACGTTCGACGACACGGCACCAGTTGAGGCGATAGTCGTCGATCCTCTGGTCCCATTCCGGATAGCGCACCGCGCGATCGCCAGGCCCTTCCTGATCGATCGGAACCGGCTGCTCGACCTTCACGTCCAGCAGCTCTTCCACCTGGGAAGGCAACTGCCGTCCCCCGGCCAGCCGGTCTCCTTCCGTCTCCGTGCGCGTGCCCCCTCGATTCTGCTGACCCTGAGACGAGGCCTCCTGCGACCCGCCTGCCGCACTCGCCATGCGCTGGATCTCTTCCGACTGCGGCTGATCCTCCTGGTCC
>SYGW01000076.1 GCA_005800255.1 Nitrospiraceae bacterium
AGGCCCTCGCGCTGGTGCAGACGCACCGGGCGATGGGCTACCCTACGATCCTTCAGGCCATGACGGAGCACGTCCGTTCGATGAGCGAACGGAACCGGGTGGCCCGGTTGGGTGAGTGGCGGGTGAAGCCGGTGGAGGGGGCTCTGTACGAGGTGCGGGTCCAGTTGCGAGATCAAGGGGTGACGGGGCAATGGTTCGAGCGGGAATTCATTTGGCATGCCAATCTTTCGTTGAAGAAGGTCAATGCCGCGTCGCTTCCAGCCGACGGCATTACGCCCAAAGAGCCGGAGGCCGAACCGACGGGCTCGCCTCTGCCCCCTATGCCGTTCGGTCCTAAGTACTGAAGTTGTCCGGCAGCGCCACCTGCACCTGATTTCCTTCGATCCGCACGGGACAGCAGGCGACGGTGATCTCAGGATTTTCCGGCCGTTCCCCTGTGCGCAGATTGAATTGCCAGCCGTGCCACGGACATTCGACGAGACAACCATCCAGATGGCCTTCGCCCAGCGGTCCGCCCGCATGGGGGCAGGTATTGTCGACGGCGTAAAACGACCCCTCGACATTGTAGAGCGCGATCCAGACTCCTTGGACTTGGACGGTCCTCCCGGTTCCCGGAGGGATCTCTTCAACTCTCGCGACAGTCGTAAACTCAGGCATGGCGCGGATCCTTCTTTTTTGCCGATCCCGGAGGGTTGGAATTTTCATGAGACCATTCAATATCTTGATTTCGAGAGAGGCTTATGGCATAGACAGGGGTACGCATCTTAAGACTAGCCTGCGGCCTTCTTATCAGAGAGGGCTCGGTGAGAAAAGAGGTTACTGCATGGAAATGACTCTCCTGCTCAACGCGACGTACGAACCCCTGAGGGTCGTGCATTGGCAAAAAGCGATCGCGCTTCTCTGGCAGGGTAAAGTCGAAGTCCTTGAGGTCTACGACCGAGAGGTTCATGCGGTGTCGATCTCCTTCAAGCTTCCCTCCGTCATGCGTCTCCTCAAGTTGGTTCGGCTCAAGGCTGCCCACCGGGCGGTCAAGTTCTCCCGCATCAATATCTTTACGCGCGATGGCTATGCCTGCCAGTATTGCCGGCACAAGTTCCGGACCGAGGAGCTGACGTTCGATCATGTCGTGCCCATCGCAAAGGGTGGACGTAAGACCTGGGAGAACATCGTGACGGCCTGCTGGCGCTGCAACAACCGAAAGAGCGGCCGCACGCCCGATGAAGCCGGCATGAAATTGTTGAAGCGGCCGGTTAAGCCTCGCTGGAGTCCTACGGTCACCATTACGATCGGGATCAGGAACGCGCCTGAAAGCTGGCGCGATTATCTCTATTGGAACATGGAATTGGACGCTGACCCTGCCGAGACGTAAATGCCGCGCTGAGAGCGTATGCTCTTTGTTCTCAAGTCGCAGAACTTCTCCTTCACTGTTTCACTGAATCCAGTATAATCTCGAAATCCCGTCCGCCAGGCAGCGTCGGGTTCTTGGCATAGCGGCCTTCGATGTCGCCTGGCTGTGCCGGGCCTGCCTGCCCATCTCGATCCAGCCTGGCCATCACGTCCAGCATTCCGCGCAATTCCGAGCCCTGTGCCATGACATCGGCGTTGGTGAGTTCGAAGGCCACCGGGAATTGCGGGTTTTCGATCCGGTTGGCCGCGACGGGCCTGGCTCCGCCTGGCCGCTTAACAATGACGAACAGGACATCGGTGGGGTGGACTTGATCGGCCAGGGCCTGCGTGATCATGACGCGGCCGGCAATGACCGCTTCTCCGCTTTCCGGGTCGCAACTATGGGCCAAGCCTAGCCAGGCTGCCATGGCGGCGAGGCCGATAATGCTGCCGGCTAGTCCAAGTGTACGGAGGTTGTAGGCTGCCATGGGTACGGTTCCTTTGCGAAGGTGAAGGGACGTTAATCCGGCTATTATAGCGGGGGCCTGTAGAAAAGGGGAAGGTACGGTTTACGATGCAAAACAGGGTGTGTATGATAGGCTCACTATTGTGAATTGGGAGGAACTATCATGGCTGCAAATTCTGGCTATCCGTTGTCTCTGGATGTAAAAGGCTACCCGGTGCTGGTGCTCGGGGGGGACGAGGAGGCGGCGGAAAAGACTCAGCAGTTGTTGGCGGCAGGGGCGAAGGTCATCGTGGTGGCTCCGTCGCTCAACGACACGCTCAAGGAGCTGGCTGCGTCGGCGAAAGTCGTGCACCGCGGGCGCCATTTCCGGGACACGGATCTGGAGAGCGCGATTCTGGTGCTAAACATGGTCCGCGGGGATCGTGATTTTGCCGGGGCCCTGTTCGCGAAGGCGCGTGAGAAGAAATTCTTGCTTTGGTCGGTCGATCAACCGGAATCCTCCACAGTCATCATGCCGGCGGTGGTGGCCTGCGGCCATTTGCGTATCGCTATCAGTACGAGCGGGGTGGCCCCGGCCTTGTCCGGTTTCATGAAGGAAGATATCGAGAAGATTTTCGGCGACGAGTTCGCCGCTTTTGTGGAGTGGGTCGGCCAGCTCCGCGAGCGGACGAAGGCGGATGCGCCGGACTTCGAGAAGCGCCGGGATTTGTTGCGTGAGGCGCTGGACGGGTTTCGCCTATTGGGCAAGGTCCAGTATCCGAAAGTCTGGCAGGATGAACGGGCCAAGCTGAATGTGGCGTTAGGAGTAAAGGGCGAAGCTTGAAGCGCAAACGGGAAGACGTGAAACGCAAAACGTTAGACGTCGGATGAAGAAAGAGAAGGGGCGTACTATGGTTCTGCTGGAATTCAGTATGTCGCCATTGGGCAAGGGGGAGAGCGTGGGCAAGTATGTGGCGCGCTCGCTCGATATTATCGATAAAAGTGGCGTGGACTATCGCTTGAACCCGATGGGGACTGTGCTCGAAGGGGAATGGGACGAGGTGTTTGCCGTCGTTAAGAAGTGCTATGACCGGATGAAGAAAGATTGCGGCCGCATCTCTTGCACGATCAAGGTTGACTACCGGAAAGGCCGCGCTGGGCGATTGCAGCGTAAAGTGGCGAGCGTCGAGTCGACGCTGAAACGGGCCATCAAGCAGTAAGGCCCACTGCGGTTACCCGCCGGTCTTCGTTTCCCCTGAAGCGGCAGGGTCGGCGCCATGCCGACATCGGTCAAGGTGGTGCTGATGCCTTATCTTCCTTCAGAACCCCGCCTGCGTATCGACATCGTTCCGCTCGATATTTTCTACCTGACGCGATGGAGGATGCGATGAGATCCACTCATCGCGGAGATCTATCTGCGGCCGAAGGACCGCACGATTCTTGAGTGGGAGGTCATGGAGTTCCGTCCCCACGGACGGGATGAGCAGAGCCTCCGTCATCTGCTTCGACAAGTCGTTGTCTCGTGAGCGGGGCGCCCCTGCTGGGAGGCAGGCGGTGCTGGAGCTGTGCCGTCTGTTGGATCAGCGCATCAAAGATCCGGTATATTACGTGACGCCGAAGTTTCTACGGAATGCCTGGAACAGTTATTTCTACGAGTTCACGGCCTACCTGTACGAGTTCTGCGAGCAGATGGCACCTATCGCTGCTCCATAACGGGAACCTGTCGATTCGCGTGATCTACTAGCAGCTGATCGGGAGCCTTTGCGTCAGGCTGATTCGTAGAGGCGTGGGACACGGGAGCCGATCCCGCAGAGGACTTCATAGGGGATCGTGCCGATCCAGCCCGCTACTTCATCAGCCCAGATAGATTCTGTTCCCTGTTGGCCGATCAATGTGACGGGCTCGCCGATCTGTACCGATGGGAGGTTCGTGACATCCGCCATGATCATGTCCATGCAGACTAGCCCGACGATCGGGATGCGTGTGCCTTGAATCAAGACAAACCCGCGATTGGAGAGCAGCCGGCTGTAGCCGTCTGCGTAGCCGATGGGGAGGACCGCAATCCTCGTCGTCCGCTTGGCGACGAAGGTTCGATTATAGCTGACGGTCCCGCCTGGTGGAATCGTTCGCAGCTGGGCGATCATGGTGCGCAGCGAGAGGACTGGTGTGAGAGCCGGCGCGGGCACTGAGTCCGGCAGGGTGTGGTATCCGTAGAGCATGATGCCGGGTCTTACGAGTGAAAAATGGGCCTCGGGAAACCTGACGATGGCGGCGCTATTGGCCGCATGCACCAGAGGCAAGGTGAGGCCTTGTAGACGGATCTGCTCCAGCATCGCATGGAATGTGCCAAGCTGCTGTTCCGTGAAGGCGCGGTCTTCTCCGTCCGCGTCGGCCAGGTGGGTCATGACTCCCTCGACCTGGAGGGGGCTTCGCACGATTTGGTCATCGAGAATGGCAGGCAGCTCGTTCATGGAAAGTCCCAGCCTCCCCATGCCTGTCTCGACCTTGAGATGGATCTGGTAGGGGGTTGGATGAGCGAGAACGGCCTTGGCCAAGGCCGGCAAGAGTCGCCCATCGCTTACCACCGGGGTCAATCGGTGAGCCACCAGGTCGGCGATCTGTTCCTCGAAGAGCGCGTCGAGAATGAGGATCGGCGCGGTGAGGCCTGCTTGGCGGAGTTCGATCCCTTCATCCAGGGAGGCGACGGCAAATCGCCGGACTCCCTGCCGGGCAAGCGCTTGCGCGATAGTGACAGCACCATGCCCATAGGCATTGGCTTTGACGATCGCCAGGACCGTGCAGGAGGGGGACAGATACCCGGTGATACACGAGAGATTGTGGGCGAGTGCCGCGAGATTGACGGTGGCGTAGGTTGGTACCAAGGTGGAAATGGCGGTCAGACTTCCATGATTTCGTGTTCTTTTTTCTTGACCACGTCGTCGACTTTTTGAATGTACAGA
>SYGW01000077.1 GCA_005800255.1 Nitrospiraceae bacterium
AGGGGTCGGCAATCCGGTGATCTATTTTGGTTCGAAGACAGGCCGCGATGGGATTCACGGGGCGACGATGGCGTCCGATTCCTTTGATGACCAGTCGGAGCAGAAGCGGCCTACGGTGCAGGTGGGCGATCCCTTTACTGAGAAGCTGTTGTTGGAAGCCTGCCTCGAGTTGATGGCGGGCGATCTGCTGGTCGGCATCCAGGACATGGGGGCGGCCGGCTTGACCAGTTCCTCCTGTGAAATGGCCTCGCGCGCCGGCAACGGGATGGATCTGGACCTGACCGATGTGCTGCGGCGCGAGCCTGGTATGACGCCCTATGAATTGATGTTGTCGGAATCCCAGGAGCGCATGTTGATGGTGGCGCAGGCTGGCAAAGAAGAGGAATGCATCAGGATCTGCAAGAAGTGGGATCTCGATGTGGCGGTGGTGGGACGGGTGACAGGCGATGGCATTCTCCGCGTAAGGGAGCAGGGTAAGGTGGTGGCGGAGATTCCGGCGAAGTCGCTGGCCGATGACGGACCACGCTACGAGCGGCCCTATTCGCCGCCTGGCTACCAGGACATGCTGACGAATTTGAACTATGACGCCCTGCCGGATGTGAAGGATGCCAATGCGGCCTTGTTGTCGCTGCTGGAGTCTCCGACGATTGCGAGCAAACGCTGGGTCTATGAACAGTACGACCATATGGTGCGGACCAACACGATGGTCCGGCCAGGCTCCGACGCGGCGGTGGTCCGGATCAAGGGCACCAACAAAGCCCTCGCCATGACGGTGGATTGCAATAGCCGCTACTGTTTGCTCCATCCCTATGAAGGGGCTCGTCTTGCGGTGGCTGAGGCGGCGAGGAATTTGGTCTGTTCCGGCGCTGAGCCGATCGGGTTGACGGACTGTTTGAATTTCGGGAATCCGGAGCGGCCTGAGATCATGTGGCAGTTCGTGCTGGCGATCGAAGGATTGAGAGACGCCTGCGAACATTTCAAGGTGCCCATCGTCAGCGGCAATGTGAGCTTCTACAATGAGACGAACGGCCTGTCGATCTATCCCACGCCGATGTTGGGCATGGTGGGTCTGATCGAGTCGGTCGAGCAGACGATGACCCAGTGGTTCAAGCAGGACGGGGATGTCATTATCCTCCTGGGCAAGACGAGAGAGGATCTGGGCGGAAGCGAATACCTGAAAGTGCTCCATCACCGGGAGCAGGGATCGCCGCCTCTCCTCAGCCTTGAGGCGGAGAAATCGCTCCATGATTTTCTCTTGAAAGCAATTCGTGATGGGTTGGTGCAATCGGCCCATGATTGTTCGGATGGCGGGTTGGCGGTTGCCTTGGTCGAATCCTGCATCTCCGGTCCAGCCGCCAGGAGAGGGGCTGTGGTAGGATTAGGTCTCGACACCTTGCGGCGGGATGCTCTCTTATTCGGTGAGAGCCAATCGCGGGTCGTCCTGTCGGTGAAGCCTGAACTGGTCGAACAGGTTCTGAAGCGTGCCGTGGAGGCCGATGTTCCCGCGATGAAGATCGGGACGGTCGGAGGGGATTGTGTCGTTATTGATGTGGAGAAGGGGCAATGGAGCGAGGGCTGCCGCATCGATCTCCCGGTCGATCAACTGTTTGAGCAGTGGGCCTTTTCAATCGAACGAACGCTGAATCAGGCGTGAGACGTGAAGGCATGAATAAGCGAACCAATAGAGAGCTCCCGGTCATTTCATCTTTCACGTCCGACGTGTCACGTGAGAGCCCCGATAAATTTCACGACGAATGCGCCGTCTTCGGCATTTACGGCCACAAGGAAGCGGCCAACCTCACCTATTTGGGGCTCTATGCCTTGCAGCATCGTGGACAGGAAGCCTCCGGTATCGTCTCGGGCGATGGTGAGCAGTTTCACGTCCATAAGGGAAAGGGGCTGGTTGCGGACATTTACAATCCCCAGTCGCTTCAGCAATTAACCGGTTCGATGGCGATCGGCCACAATCGCTATTCCACGGCCGGGGGGAACGATCTCAAAAACGTCCAGCCGCTCTCGGTCAATTTCGCCTTCGGGAATCTGGCGCTCGCCCATAACGGCAACCTCATCAATGCGCAAGTGTTGCGTCACGAGCTCGAAGCCTACGGTGCTATTTTTCAATCCACGTCGGACAGCGAAGTCATCATCCATTTGATCGCCCATTCGCGGGCCGATACCTTGCTGGCCCGTATCATCGATGCGTTGAGCCAGGTGCGCGGGGCCTTTTCGGTCGTGTTGCAGACGGACGACGGGATCATCGCGGTGCGAGATCCGCACGGGTTCAGGCCCCTCTGTCTCGGCCGCATGGGCGACACCTATCTCGTCGCGTCGGAGACCTGCGCGTTCGACCTGCTCGGCGCGGAAATCGTTCGTGAGATCGAGCCGGGCGAGCTGGTCGTGTTGAACGAGAAGGGCGTGACGAGTTACCACCCGTTCGCGCCGGTCGATCCGGCCATGTGCATTTTTGAATATGTGTACTTCGCCAGGCCGGATAGCAAGATCTTCGGCGCGAACGCGGTCTATGCCACACGCAAGGCTTTGGGGCGGCAACTGGCGAAGGAATCCTTGATCGAGGCGGATATCGTCGTGCCGGTCCCGGACTCCGGAGTGCCTGCCGCGCTTGGCTATGCCGAGGGAGCAGGGATTCAGTTCGAGCTCGGGTTGATCAGAAATCACTATGTCGGCCGTACTTTCATCGAGCCGGAGCAGTCAATCCGCCATTTCGGCGTGAAGGTGAAGCTCAATGCCGTGCCGGAGGTGCTGGCGGGGAAACGGGTCGTCGTGATCGACGATTCGCTGGTACGGGGCACCACGAGCCGCAAAATCGTGAAGATGATTCGCGATGCCGGGGCGAAGGAAGTGCATATGCGCATCAGTTCGCCTCCGATCGTTTCTCCCTGCTTCTACGGGATCGATACGCCTACCAAGAAGGAATTGATCGGTTCCAGCCATTCGCTTGAAGAGATTCGGAAGTACATCACGGCAGACAGCCTCGCCTATTTGAGCCTTGACGGCATGTTGAATGCCTCTCCCGGCACTCCGGAACAGTATTGCAATGCTTGCTTCACTGAGAAGTATCCCATCGCGCTGACCCGCGCGGAGGAATGGCAGCTCGGCCTCTTCGACCCCTCCCTCTAGCAGGCTGCTCAAACAATCCGCCAGCTTCGTTCTCGGCTCATCGAAATCCTCAACGTACCCCTGAGGGTACGCCTCCGGTTTCGGTTCGCCTGCGGCCTTGCTGACGAACTGTTTGCGCAGCCTATTTGCGCATCCATCCTGTCGGTCGCTGCGCCATTGCCCCTGAAAAAATCTGCATGGTAGGATACCCAATCAAAGTGTTGAGTGGGCGAGCAGGTAATTCAGCACTGAGCACTTCTTTAGGGGGAGGTTCTTATGAAACGAATGTTATCGATACTCGGGGTGCTCTTAGTTTCCGTTCTTGCGGCCCATCTGGCCTTTGCGGCGGGATTCTTTAAGGTCGGCGAGAAGGCGCCTGCCTTTACGCTGACGGCCATTACCGGCGAGACGGTGGGATTGGACAGTTACAAGGGCAAGATCGTGGTGCTCGGCCTGTTTCATATCTGCGATCCCTGCATGATGCAAGGCACGACGCTCCAGAAAGTGTCTGAGATGACGAAGGGCAAAGAGGTGGCAGTGCTCGGGGTCAATTCTTCCGGTAACGGCAAGAAAGAAGTCGGCGAGTTTCTGGCTTCCTTTCCCGTGAAGGTCACCTATCCCTATCTGCTCGATCCTGGCAAGGTCACGGACAAATTGTACGGCGGCGGAAAATTCATCCCGAACGTCTATGTGATCGATCAGCAGGGTGTGATCCGGTGGCAACGTGTCGGCAATATGGATTTAGCCGGCGCAGAAGTAATTGTGGCGGAAGTCGAAAAGCTATTGGCTGGTGGCAGTAATAAGATGTAGCGAGCGCCGTGGCTGAGGAAGTATCAACTTCCGAGAGGAAGAGGAAAGAGATGGGCATGGATGAGATGGAAGTGGGAAAGCAGAAGTTTTTGGAGGTGGTAAAGGGGGCCGATGCAGCAGTGCAGGTAGTGATCCCTGTGACGCCTTCGAACAGTATGTTTCTGATTTCCCTGACGAAGGGGCCTAATCGGAAATTCATTACGGTCTCGGAAGACGACATCATCGACTTGCCCAACGACGCCGGCATCCTGACGAAGGTGACGAAAGTCGTGAAGGATGCCGTCGCGGCATTGTAAATCCGTCCGTGCCATCAAGTATCAGCTGTCGGCTCAAATCGTATTATGAAAAACATTCTTCCCGGCATCTGGCAATGGTCCTGGTTCTCTGAGGAGAAGCAGCTCGATTTCAACGGACTTTTCCTGACGGTAGGGGAACATAAGATCCTCGTCGATCCTCCGCCGATGACGGGCGACGCGAGCGCGGTCGTTCTCCGCAACGGCCCCGTCGATTACATCATCGTGACGAATCGCGACCATGTTCGCGAAGCGGTGAAGTATCAGGATGAGTTTCGCTGTCAGTTGTATGTGCCGGAGGTCGATGTGCCGTTGATGGATCTCAAGCCGACCAAGACGTTCAAGGATGGGGAGTTGCTCACGGGCGGGATCTGGGTGATTCAGTTGAAGGACCAGAAGTCTCCCGGCGAGTCGGCCCTGTTCATCCAGCAACGGAAAGGTGTGTTGATTGTCGGCGATGCCTTGATCGGGAAGCCTGCCGGTTCCGTCAGTCTCCTGCCAGCCGACAAGTATGCCGATGTGGCGAAGGCCCAGGAGGGGCTGCGGCGGCTCCTCAAATACAATTTCGACAGTTTGTTGGTTGGTGACGGGACCTCGATTCTGACCGGCGCTAAGCAGGCGGTTGAGCAGCTGCTCCAGCTCCCATCATGACATTACACAACGGCCTCTCCGAAGAACTCAATCGCCAGGGCAACGAGCATTTTTCGCGAGGCCTCTATACCGATGCCTACACCTGCTATGCCAAGGCGCTGGAATGCGACCGGCTGACCGGGGACCAGCGGGCCCTGGCCGCCACCATGGGAAATCTGGGGAACATTTGCGCGGTCAGCGGCCGCCGGGATTCGGCCCAGACGTACTATCAAGAGGTTCTGGAGCTGCAGAAGATTCTCGGAGACGAGAAGGGGATCGGGACGACCTTGGGCAATTTGGGGAATCTCCGGGCCGATGCGGGCGAATGGGATCGCGCCAAGGCCTACTACCTCGAGGCCTTGGACCTTATGACGAAGGTGCATGATGAGGCAGGCAAGGCGGTGCTCTTTTCCGATCTGGGATTGGTTGCCCGTGAGACCAAAGAATACGACCTGGCCATCAAATACTATGAGCAATCGCTCGTGCTCATGAGGCGGTTGGAAAATCAGGGCGGCGTGGCCGATGCCTGGCGCATGATCGGCCGAACCTTTTTGCTCCAGCAGCACTACGACGACGCGATCGCCTGCTGCCAAACCAGCCAGTCCATTGCCGAACGATCACGCGACGAACTGCGGACCGGCGGCGCTCGTTATGTGCTGGCCCAATGTTACGAAGAGACCGGCAACCTGCGCGAGGCGGCGGATCTCCTTGAGCTGGTGGTGCATATGGATCGCAAGTATCAGTTGCCGAAACTCGGAGAGAATATCCAGAGGTTGGCGGTTTTGCGGGCGAGTCTGGCAGGCCAGGGCGGGACACCATCCCAGCGGAAGATGCGTGTATGAGTGATAATTCTTCGACGACTTGGGCTACGCTTCGGGCTTCACTGGCCTCCACCTTTCCGCAATTGGAGGAAGTGGAGCCAGGCGGCGCCTTGTCGATGGACCTTGGCTCGGATGGCTGGCTGCTGGAGCTCACGCCGGACGGGCGGGTCTTGTGCCAGTACGGCATGGCGATGGAGGATGTGATGACTCTGCTCTCCGATGGGACGCCGGAAGATCTGGGCACCGACGAGATCGCGAAGCAGGCCAAGTACTACATCCAGCCGGCTGTCTCCAAGTACCGTGCGATTCTGCTGAAATCTGGATTTGCAGAAGAAACGGAGATGAACGACGCCTACGTGGCCGTTCGTTTCGAGCGGCACGTAGACCTGACGAACCCGACTGCCGTGCAAGATCTCATGAGCTGGTGCCGGCGGACGATCGGCGTGGCCCGGTGACCAGGCAGATTGCCACGTTCGACGATTTCCGCACGACGATTACCGCCTACCGGTTGTCGCGAGTCCTGATTGCCTCCCTTGAGCTGAATCTTTTTACTACCATCGGCATGAAGACCTGGACGATTCCCGATCTGGCTCGCGCTGCGAAGGTCAGCGAGCGGGGGCTGGCCATCCTCTGCCGGAATCTCGCGATGGCGGGATTGCTGAAGAAAATAGGCGAGACCTATCGGAACAGCCGGTTGGGCGCTACGGCCTTGAATGCCCAGCATCACGCCTATCGGGGGGATTATCTCCGGCTGATTACGAGCCATTGGAGCGATTGGGGCCGTTTGCTGGAGTCGGTAAAGACGGGGCTGCCGCTCGATCACGATGAGCCGGATGATCCGGCTTATCGCAGGCAGTTCACCTGGGCGATGCATCACCGGACTCTGGAGACCGCTCCGAAGCTTGCGGCCCAGGTCGATTTGCGCGGCGCGCGGACTCTGCTCGACCTTGGTGGAGGCCCCGGCACCTATGCGATGGCTTTCCTCGCCAAGAATCCCAAGCTCCGCGCCACGGTCTGCGACCGGCCTGCGGCCCTTGCTGTGGCGAAGGAGATCGCTGCGACTCACAAGGCGCGCGCGCCTCTCCTATCAGCCGCTGGATTTGCTCACGGAATCCATTCCCGGCTCCTACGATGTCATCTGGTACTCGAACGTGCTCCATATCTATTCGCCGCAAGACAATCAAGCGGTGTTCCGGCGCGCCTTGGCTGCGTTGAATCCAGGCGGCAGACTCTTGATTCAGGATGCCTTCCTTCATGACCGAGAGGGGCTGTTTCCTGAAGAGGCGAGTCTTTTTGCGGTCTCGATGTTGTTGTTCACCGACCGGGGCAATACCTATTCGGCCGCCGAGACGAAGGCCTGGTTGACGGATGCGGGATTTGAGCGGATCAAGGTTGTGAAGATGAAGAAGGGGACGGAGGACTGGGAGGATGGGATCCTGGAAGCACGGTCCCCAACGATTCGTGGAGAAACGCGCGCCCGCCGAACAGGACCAGCGAAAAGTTTACGATTCCGCTCATCGCGCTGACGAGAAGCAGGGCGCCACTCTCGCCCTGTCCGCCCAGGATGCTGGCGAGGGTGGAGAGGTCTAACGCCAATCCTACCGTTCCATAGATGACGCAGGCCATGGCGGTCCAGGTCCATCCGATCCTGACGAGGCAGGCAAGAACGATCGGGGTTGCGATGAGATAGAGCATCCAGCCGATTCGGCCTGCTGTTGTTGCAGCCGGTGCGAGATGGGTGGTCGTGGCGCCGATGAGGCTGAGTCCCGTGAGCAGGCCGATGAGGGTCCAGGTGTATCGCATGGGTGGCATGATACCCGTCTCCGCAGGGCACAGCAACCGGCTTCAGGATGCTGAAAAGGGAAGGATCGCCCGGTGAGTCCCTCACTGCTCGCGCAACGCGCGCCCTCGGAAGGGTCTCGTTGGACGCGCGCAGTGATGGACTCATCCGGGCCATCCTAGGATAACGATAACAAGCAAGCTTGGAAGGGCTATTTTTAGTCGCTTGCCTGCGGCCTTGCTGGACGAACTTTTTGAGCATCCTGCGACTAGTCAGGCATTAGGAGTCGGCACCGGGAGGGAGTAGGGCAATGGCCGATCCATCCGATAAAGCGCTTCAAGCGTGTCTTTTAGTCTACGACGGCCACTGTCGCCTCTGTGTTACGGCTCAGCAGGGCCTTGAACGGCTGGGGGCCCGCGCTGATTCTCTACCGGTCCGGATGATTCCCTATCAGAGCGGCGAGGCCAAACAGGCGTTAGGGGAGGCCTATCGGCCAGGCCGCCCGGACGCGGCCTTCCTGGTCCGTCCCAACGGGGAGATTGCCAGGGGGCTCGATGTCTTTCTGGCCCTTCTGCCTGGCCTCAGAGGTGGGAGAGCCCTTTCTGTTCTTCTGCGCCTGCCGCTGGTTCAGCCAGTTGGTTACTTGCTTTATTGGTTGGTGGCCCGGTACCGGTATCGGGTCTTTGGGACTGTGCCGAGCGCGGGAGGCTCGGAGAACCGTGGTGAATTTGGCTGAGAAATGCCTTGTAGTAGCTCATTTTCCAGACGAGATGAGACCCTCATCTCGGCCGAATGACGAAACCATCTGTCAGTTTCGTTCCTATCTTCGTTCATTTCTGTTCAACGCTTCCCCCTCTTTCGAAGGGGTTCTCCCCACAGTGGGGAATTTACCCTGTAGGCCAGCAATGCGAGACTCCGGCACAAGTGAAGGGGGACTCTACATGACAAGCATCCAATGGCTGTCCGAGACGAGAAATGAAGTGCGCGAGTGGTTCAGGCCTGTGCGGTATGAGCTTGCGCCGGCGCATCAGGCGCGGCAGACACGGAAGGCTCGCTGCCTTTCCTTTATCGCCGTTGCCGTACTCGGGTACGGTTTCCCGTTGACGGCTTGGGCTGCAGACCTGGCGGTTTCCGCTTCGGTGCAGCCACGGAAGGTCGTGGCGGCTGGTGTGGGGTATGAGAATGCGGAGACGTCCTCGATTACCGTAAAAACCTACGATGCCGAGAACGGCGAGATTCTGTCTGAGGAAACTTATGAGTTGAAGGTGAAAGAGGCCGCAGTGGCAGGGGAGCGTCAACCGAGCGAGCGGGTCTTCGCCGGTGGAGCCGGTCCCGGGACTGACGGACTGTTCTCGTTCAAGCTTCGCGTCTATGACGCGGCGACGGGGAAGTTTCTCTGGGAAGGTTTTCTGAATCTCAGTGCCAACAATCAAGAATCCAGTTCCACGCACCGGGTTGTGGCCCAGCTGACGCCTCAGGCGCTGGCGAGCAGGACTCGTAGCCGAAGCGTCGGAGAGGGAGAGCCTCAGTTTGCACTCCGCGCCGTCGATTCGGCCACCGGACAGCTTGTGTGGACCGATCAGTTTTCCGGAGCCGGTCGGCTGGCCAAAGCAGAACGGATCAGCAGAGCGGCCATCGGCCAAACAGAGGAGTCGGTGGCTCCATCCTGGCAGGTCGAGTTTCGCGTCCAGATGTTCAATGATCAGGAGCGGCAGCTCTTGTGGGAGGACACGATCGAGCCGGCAGTGGAGGAGGTCGACGTGACGTCCAGACAGGATGAGGCAGCCGAGAATATTCCAGCCTGGCGCAGCGCCGGGCCAGAGGAAACAAAACGAGCAGCGATCTGAGTACGAGACTGAATGGTTCGACTGACGGTGATTTAGCGGTGTTTTCCCTGTTTCTGTAGTTGCTCTATCCACTGTGTCTGGAGTTGTTCGTACGACAGCGAGAGCTGTGATTGGATGGCGGCAGAGAACGTTTGCCTGGCTTTGAGGTGCGTCAGGAGCTCGTGCATCTGATGCAAGCCGAAGCGGTCGATCAGATAATATACGGCCGAGTGGGCCTCCAGGTAGGCCAGGATTGCTGCATCCGGCGACAATCGCCCCCATGATCCCTCCAAGGTCAGCAGCGGGATCGGCGTAAATTCCCGTTTCGTGACTTGATCGAGATCCGACCAGTGCCCTCCTGATAGTTCCATCGCTAAACCTTCATTGAGCCAGGTCGGGACGGCGCTGCCGGCCTGGCCCTGTTGGTCCCGCAGGAGGGCATGGACGAATTCGTGCCGCAGTACCCGTGTGAGCCAGGCGCGATTGGTGAGGGCGCCTTGCATGGGAATCTGAATGCGGCCGAGTACGGGATCGAAGAGTCCATCGGCCCAGAGAGGGCTGCCGGTTTCACCTTGGAAGGTGGATGCTGCATGCAGCACGACGACGATCGTTTTTGATGGAAAGTGTCCGAATTTCTGGCCGATCTCTCGATAGGCCTCTTCAAGAATCTCCACTGCCGTGGTCCAGGTTTCCTGATCGGCTTCCCCGTCGAATTTCACGGTGAAGTGTGCGCTGTCACGGCTGGCGAGTCCTGCGTCGCTCTTTTCTGTTCGGCAGACCTTGTCCGTGACGGTCTGCAGATAGGATTGCACGGCTGGGTCGTTGCTCGCGCGGGCTGTGGCGTGATCGAGGTGGCGCGCCGCGTCGCCGAGCTGATTCCGTTCCTGAAAGAGATTGGCCAGCGCCAGATGGGGAAAGGGTTCGCTCGGGGCCAGGTAGGTCAGCTTCTCCAGAAAGTCCTGCGTCCTGGCAGGGTCGCGCAGTTCTCAATAGGCATGGGCCAGGTTCAGTTGGACGACGGGATTCTTGCCGTCGAGAGACGCGGCCTGTTTGAAGGCTTTGATCGAGAGGGAGGTTCCGCCGGTTTTCTCCTGTTGAATACCCAGATTGTTCCAGAGGATGGCCAGATAGGGGCGCGTGGCCTTGTCTGTTGCCAGGGTTTCCGGCAGATCGGCCAGTTTGGTTTCCGCTTCACGGACGTTTCCTGTTTCGATATCGTGGCGAATCGCGTCCAGCAGTTCCCGGTGTTTCGTGTTCGGCGCTCCGCTGGTATCGATCAGACGAGTCTGCTGAGGTTCCGGGGCCCTGAGGTCGGCGCGTTGCGGATCCGTGGACCCATCCTGTGCATGTCCCGTGGGGGCCGTGGGTTGATCCGGCGCTGGGGCAAGCAGGTAGGTTGGCTTGATCCAGGCATGATAGAGAATGAACAGCCCGAGCAGGAAGGCCACGGGATATGAAATGTGCAGGATGTTGCGCCGGTACATAGAGGCCCTTCTTGGATGAACTCAATGTAGCACCCAGGGGAAGGACGACAAAGGATTGTCGGAAAATTGACAAGCCATGCAAGATAGTGGAAGCCTACTGGACATAATGAAAAACTATTCCGCAGGATGCTAAAAGGGTTCTTCTGCTCGTTGAGGCGCGCGAGAGGCTGTGTTACGATCCGCCATTGTGATACGGAGCTCTTCCGAGCCCACACCTCCTGAACAGTTTCAGCAATGGCTGGACCGAGTCGCGCGTCCGATCGAATTCGCGACTCGCGATGCCTTTGCGCATCTGCCCACCGTCAAAAACCTCAGTCATTTCGTTTTCTCACAGGTCATGCAGGCCCTGTCGGATCGCGTCTATCCACGGGCGATTGAAGCGGCCTTGCTCCAATTGCGTGAGTTGTTCCGTGAAGACCAGCAGTTGTTTTCGGCAGAGGAGCAGCGGCGCCGGCTGCAGGAAGCGATGGTCATCCTTGGCGTTTTGCGCGAGGCGGGCAGCCATTCTGCCAAGGCCTGGCAGGAACCGGATCCTCTCGCAATGCCTCAGCCTGCCGTGAGGGAGTCCCTCTCACTGCCATGGTGGGAGCAGCCCATTCGTTTTGCGAAGGGAGTCGGCCCGAAGCGCACCGCGCTGCTCCAACGGTTCAGGATCGAAACGGTTGAGGATGCCCTCTGGACCCTGCCCTGGCGGTACGAAGACCGCTCGGTCATAACCCCGATCGGGCAACTGGTGCCGGGCGCCCAGGCCTCGATCTGCGGCACGATCATTCGAAGCGAGGCCAAGAAGGCCCGCAGTCGCCGCCTTTCGATTCTCGATATTGTGGTGGAGGATGCCACCGGGCGGCTTCAAGCCGTGTTTTTCAACCAGCCGTTCCTTGAACAATTCTTCACCGTCGGGACGAGTGTGATGTTGACCGGGCGGGTCGTCGCAGAGGCGCAGGGCTGGGTGGCGATGAAGATGGAGGTCGCGCAGTACGAAGTGCTGGGTGCGGAAACCGAAGCGCCGTTGCATGTGGGGCGGATTGTGCCCGTGTACCACGAGACCAAGGGCTGGACTTCCCGGCAAATGCGCGTCCTCATGAGGGGCCTGTTGGATGCCCATATTGCCGGGGCGCAGGAACTGTTGCCGGTTTCGCTTCGTGCCCGCTATCGATTGCCGCCTATTCAACAGGCGATTCAAGACGTACATTTCCCTCAAGCAGGGACGGATGAAGGACAGATGGAGCGAGGTCTCACGCCGGCCCATCGGCGTTTGGCGTTTGAAGAACTGTTTGTGCTTCAACTGGCTTTGGCCTCGCGGCAGCGAGTCATGAAGGAAGATGTCAAACAGGTTCTGTTCAATCCCAAGACGCCGCTCCTCGGCAAGCTGGACCGGGCTCTGCCCTTTCGGTTGACCGAGGCGCAAGAGCGGGTGAATCGCGAGATCCTGTTGGACATGACGTCGCTCAAACCGATGAACCGTCTCGTGCAGGGCGATGTCGGGTCCGGCAAAACCATTGTCGCGGTGCAGGCGATGGTGTTGGCCTGCGGGTCCGGCTATCAGGCGGCCTTGATGGCGCCGACGGAAATCCTGGCAGAGCAACATTATCGGACGATGAAGGGGTTCCTGGAACCGCTCGGGCTTTCCGTCGTGCTTGTGAGCGGGGGCGGCCGCGCTGCCGCGCGCAAGGCCGTGCGGGAGCTGGTGGCTTCCGGGGCCGCGCAGGTTGTGATCGGGACCCATGCGGTGATTCAGCAGGGCGTTGTCTTTGCGAAGCTGGGACTGGTGGTGGTGGATGAGCAACATCGCTTCGGCGTACTCCAACGGAAGACCCTTATCGAGAAGGGCTATAAGCCTGATGTGTTGGTGCTGACCGCGACGCCGATTCCACGCACCCTGGCCATGACAGTTTACGGGGATCTGGATGTGTCGGTGATCGACCAGATGCCGCCAGGACGTAAGCCGGTGCGAACGTTTCTTTTGAGCGACAGCCAGAAGGGGCGGGCCTATCAGATTCTCCGCGATGAACTGCGGAGCGGCCGTCAGGCCTATGTGGTCTATCCGCTCGTCGAGGAGTCGGAGAAGACCGATCTGCAGGCGGCGATGCAAGGAGCCGAGCAACTGCAGGCAAGCGAGTTGGCCGAGTTTCGTGTCGGGCTGTTGCATGGCAAGATGAAGTCGGACGAGAAAGAACGGGTCATGGCAGCCTATAAGAAAGGGGAGATCCAGGTTCTGGTCGCAACGACGGTGGTGGAGGTCGGGGTGGATGTGCCCAATGCCACGGTCATGATGATCGAACATGCAGAGCGGTTCGGGCTGGCGCAGTTGCACCAATTGCGAGGCAGGGTTGGGCGCAGCGCGCACCAGTCCTATTGTCTGTTGATGGCCTCAGGCGTGGTGCTGTTTCGATCAAAGAAGTCTAAGGAGGCAGGCGAGGCGCCATCGGCGGCTCGAGAGCGGCTGGATGCGCTTGTGCGATCGACCGACGGGTTCGTGATTGCAGAGGAAGATCTTCGCATTCGCGGGCCGGGAGAATTTTTCGGATTCAGGCAATGGGGTATGCCGGAGTTTCGCGCAGCAAGCCTGGTGCGGGATGTTGATTTGCTTCAGCAGGCGAGGCAGGAGGCCTTTGCCCTCTTGAAGCAGGACCCTCAGCTGACGTTGCCGGTGCATCGCGCCTTGCGAGAAGCGATGTTACGGCGGTGGGAAGCGAAGTTGGAGGTGGGGTCGGTCAGTTAAGATTCGCGGGTCCTGTCGTCGGCCTTCCACCCGTCCTCGCACTCCGCCCGGTGTAGGGACCCCGCTGCGGGCGGCTGGCAGGTCGACGCCACCCGCTCAAGAGAACAGTCTGACCTTGAAAAAAAAGGGGGGGGGAGGTGGAGATCCGCTCTTTCAGCAATGAGACGCTAGTTCACGCATCCCTCTCCGAGGGGAGGAGAGAGGTCAGTTAAGAGGTAAAAGAACATGGGATTACTACAACGGTTAAAGCATGATTTGAAGGCGGGGATGGCGACTCTGCGGCTTGGCACGGCGCAGGTGGCGAACCGCGCGTTGGAAGAAACGGAACTCCTGCGAATCCGTCTTGAAATCCGCAAGCTTGACCAGCAGTTGGGTGAGCTCTATCGGGATGTCGGCGAGCGAGCGGTGAATCTGCGCGAGGGAGGCGAGCCGGTGGAGCGGGTCCTCTACGACGGGGAAATCGGCCGGCTCGTGAAAGAGATTCAAGAGCTCAAAGAGGCGCGAGGGAAGCTTGAGGCGGAGATCATCGAGGTTTGGAGCGAGGTATGAAGGACTCGTCGCGCAGGCTGCGCCTTGCCGGAGTGGATATCGGCACCCTCACCTGCCGCTTGCTGATCGCCGATCTGCAGCGTGACGAGAAACTGACAGAAGTGCGATCGGAGCGGCGAATCCTCTGGCTGGGAGAGGGAGTTGATCAGACCAAGCAGCTGAACCAGACGGCGATGGATCGGGTGATCCAATGTCTCAAAGAGTGGCATGGGCTGATCGAGGAGGCTCAGGTTGATAGGGTGACGGCTGTCGCCACGAGCGCCGTGCGGGATGCAGGGAACCGTGATGAGTTTCTCGATCGCGTGAAGCGCGAAGTTGGCTTTGAGGTCGAGCTGATCTCAGGCGAGGAAGAAGCGAGACGGACCTTGCTCGGTATTCGCTCCGGCTTGCCCGGTGGCGTGACCGACGTACTGGCCCTCGATATCGGCGGAGGCAGCACCGAGTTTATTCTAGACAGGCCGGGCCAGAAGCCGATCGTGCGCTCAATCGATATTGGCGTCGTGCGGCTCTGCGAGAGGCTGTTGCGCCATGACCCTCCGACTGCCGATGAAGTGCAACAGGCGCGAGCGTGGGTGACAAGAGAAACGAAGGCGGCAGTTGCCTGCATGGGTGGTTATCAAGCCGCCACCTTCGTCGGCACAGCGGGGACGATTACGAGCCTTGCGGCCATGGCCCAGAAACTTTCCACTTACGAGCCAGCCAGAGTCCATAACTATCGATTGCAGCTCAGCACGATCCAAGAACTCGAGCAGACGTTCTTGAACCGCAAGAAATCCGACCGAGCCGGCCTGCCAGGCCTTGAAAAAGGCCGGGAAGAAGTCATCGCAGCCGGAGCCATCATCATCAGGACGATCATGGAGACGCCGGGGCTGTCGGAGGTGCTGGTCAGCGACCTGGGCCTGCGCGAAGGAGTGCTCTTAGAGTTAGCAATCCGGACATGACCATTGAACAGCTTTTGACGGACCGGACGTGAGACCTCTTCGGTTGCAAGACTGGCTTTTTACCCCCGGGAATCTATTTGATGGATGTTGCTACGCTCGATGCCATCCCCCGTTCAGCCTTGCCTGCGCTGCTGAGGCGTATGCCCAAGGCCGAGCTGCACATCCACATCGAGGGCTCGCTGGAGCCGGAGATGATCTTCTGCCTGGCGAAACGCAACGGCCTGACGCTGGCCTACCCGAGCGTGGAGGCGCTGCGCCGCGCCTACTCATTCACCGGCCTGCAGAGTTTTCTCGACCTCTATTACGTGGGCGCCAGCGTGTTACTCACTGAGCAGGACTTTTTCGATCTCGCGTTCGCCTATCTTGAGCAGGCCGCGGTTGAA
>SYGW01000078.1 GCA_005800255.1 Nitrospiraceae bacterium
CCCCCGGCCAGCCGGTCTCCTTCCGTCTCCGTGCGCGTGCCCCCTCGATTCTGCTGACCCTGAGACGAGGCCTCCTGCGACCCGCCTGCCGCACTCGCCATGCGCTGGATCTCTTCCGACTGCGGCTGATCCTCCTGGTCCCATCCATCCTGTGCATTCTGCCTGACGAACTCGGGATTCATCGACCCGCGATAGACCCAGTTGGTCACGGGACGATAGGCCTCGCCCGTCTCTTCGGAAGCGGACGGTCCCACGCCCAGTTCCTCTGACGCATCATCGGCCTGCTCCCCCTGGATCATGGCCCCCTTCGGCGCCAGCAGCTCTTCCAGCCGCAGATAGAGCCTGTGGGCCAGACGCACCGATTCTTCCGCCGTCGCCGTGTGAACCAGAATCACCTGGCACAGGGGCCAGAGAATGGCGATCTCCTCCTTGATGGCTTCGTGAATCGCGACAGGCTGCGACGCGGCGGTCGAAAGCTGAAGCAGCTGATCGACAACCAGCTCTTTAGCCGTCAGCCCATGGGTCAGAGACCTGGTCTCGATCGATTCCCGCGCGAGCTGCTGCAGATCCCGCTGAAGCCCCGGGTACTCTTGCTGCAACAGAAACTCCACCCTCGCATCCTCCACGAGCATCCACAAATCCTGGATCAGGCCCGGATGGGGATAGAAACGAAAGAGCGAGGCCAAACTATCCGGCTCGGCTTGTTTCACTCGGCCATACTTCTGCCGCAGGGCCGCAATCAAATCAGCCAATGGCTCAAGGGTCAGCCGGTAGGTCCCGAACTCCACATGCCCCGCTTCATGAGCCGCCATAACCAAATACAACCGCGTATTTTCTTCAGCCGTCTGATAGCGGCGGAGGAGCGATGGCAGCGAAATGGTACGCCCGTCCTGGCTCACAGTCGCCCGTGCCATCGTTTCCTGGCTCAGCGAGTCGGGAAGCGCCTGAATCGTCATGTCCGCGCCACAGAGCCCCTGCACAAAGAGCTTCACAGTCCTGGCTACCTGCCGGAGCGCCACGCCGCTCAAGGCTGTCTCCACCGACGTCAGAGCCCTCTGCGACTCCAGGGCAAAATAGGCCCTGGCTCCCTCGACACTGTAGGCCAGGACTTCCATCCCGGCTGTGAACCAGGCCTCGAAACGGGCCTTGGCCTCCGCCGATTCGCCGATCACACTCACCAATTCAGGTGCGCGCCGCAAATAGGCCAGCGCGGTCTCCGCGTCACGCTCTGCGAGCAAGGCCCCGTATTGCAAGACCTTGAGCCGCCAGGCCTCGTTCGGCGCCAGACGCAGAAGGCGGGGCGATTCCGACAACCAGGCAATCCCGGCTCCGACATCCCGTTCCGCCAACAAGGATCCGACCGTGACAACCTTGGCCCGCACCGATGGATCGTCGAGATCGCCGAGGATGAGCGGACTGGAGCGGAGAAATTCGATGGTCCCGAAATAATCCGTCTTGCCGAAACTGTTCTGAGAAATCAGTTTCAGCCCGAACGTCGCCCAGGCCCTAGCCTCCTGAATCGGCAACACACGAGCCACTGAAGGGATTTGGCGGATGTACTCCAGCGCCACAACAAAATCGACCTGCGTCAATTCGAACCCGACCTCCAGCCAAGCACTTAGCTGATCCGGCGCAATGACCGTCACCACCTCCGGCGACACGCGGAGGAATTCCAATGCGACATTCGCATCCTGCTCGGCCAGTTCCAGCGCGGTTTTCAGCACCAGCGACCGAGCGGCTGGCAGCTCAATCAGGCCCAGGACCAGCGGGCTCTCTTTGAAAAACTTCAGCCCGATCGCGCCGGATGATCCGGCCAGCGCAATCCCCAGGTCCAGCCACGCCACCGCATCGCTCAGCCGGTCCCGCCGTTGCAAATCGGGGAACGATTCGATCGCCGCACAAGTAACTTTCGGCGAAATGTCGTCCAGCTCGTCGAGCAGCAGCAACACGCCTTCCACCTGATTCGGCTTTGCGACAGCCCCAGCGAGACCAGCGACCAGCTGCTGAGCCGGAATAGCCCCCAGCTCCTCGGCCAGTTTCGCAATCAATTGTTGATGAATATCCGACATCTCGGGTCTCGGTCCATTCAGACAGATGTACAGGAAGTAATAGGAAGTACCGGATTGTAAAGGACGCCCTGGCGCTTGTAAACTACGCCGCTGTGGCGCAGGCCCTCTCTTCAGCCCCTCGCCCAGTGCTTTTTTCCAAAGGAGTGATGATGGCCGAGCCCAAGCCAGAGAGCATCGAGAAGATATTGAAGTTCGTGAAGGGCTTCGCGGAGAAAAGCGGGACCTCCATGCACCCGACTCCCGCCGTCACCGAAGCCGTCGTCAAAGGCCTCGCGATGCACATCGACGAGCTGGGGAAGCCCCTCTGCCCCTGCAACTTCTACAAGGACAAGCAAGCAGAAGCCAAACTCCGCCGCTGGATGTGCGCCTGCGACGAAATGCAGATCTACAAATATTGCCACTGTCTGTTATTCGTCAAAGAAGACGGCCTGCCGATCACGGAATATCTTCCGGAAGGCCACGAGGGGCGGGAGATCTACGGCCTCGTCACAGACCCAACCCCCGACAAAGGCCGAGCCCTGAGGCACAAAGCGACGCAGACATCTCATCTTCCGTCCGACACAGACGTCAAATAACCCCCTCCCCCGCATCCGTCAACCACAGTTCTTCTTCCCTTTTCCTCACTCACTCCGTGGAGGGGTGGAGGGAGCGACCTCCCCTGCGCGCGTCCAACGAGGGCCTTCTCAGGCCGCGCGTTGCGCGAGCACAGAGGTCGCCCCCTCCGCCCGCTCTCCCTCACGCCTTCTATTGCCCCAGGTTCAAGCGAGCCAGCACCAGCTGCGAGGTGACCCCTTTGAGCAAAACACGTTTGTGCCGGCCACTCGCGCCGGATTGGATCTGCACCGAACTGGAAGGAATCGAGACTTGGCTGGCTAAGAACCGGATCAATTCGTCGTTGGCTGCGCCATCGACCGGAGGAGCGGCCACGCGGATCTTGATCGCGTCGCCATGGAACCCCACACATTCGGTGCGGGAGGCTTTCGGCTGGATATGAACGGAGAGGACTGCCCCGGCTTTGCTGTCCTGCACAATCGACGCATATATCCGCGACGGGGGGCTGGCAGCCATGGGATTAGAAAATGGCCTTGACCAATTCCAGAATGCTGCGCTGCATATCGGGATCGTCAGTGATCGGACGGGCAATCGCGACATCACAGGCCCGGTCGGTGGCCACGCCCTGCCGGATGAGGGTCCCGGCATAGATCAGCAATCTGGTACTGACTCCTTCTTCCAACCCATGGTTCTTGAGGTTCCGCACCTTGCCAGCCAGCTTGACCAGCTTGGCCGCCAGGTCGCGATCGACCCCCGCTTCCCGCTCGACCACGGTGGTTTCAATGTCGGGCGCCGGATAGTCGAACTGAATGGCCATGAAGCGCTGCTTCGTGCTTTGCTTCAAATCCTTGAGCACGCTCTGGTAGCCGGGGTTGTAGGAAATCACGAGGAGGAAATTGTCAGCCGCCTCGATGACCTGCCCCTTCTTCTCGATCGGCAACAAGCGGCGATCGTCGCTCAGGGGATGGATGATGACCGTCGTGTCCTTCCGCGCCTCGACGATTTCGTCCAAATACACGATCGCGCCATGTTTCACGCCAAGCGTCAGCGGCCCATCGACCCAGACCGTCTCCTGGCCCTTGAGCAGATACCTCCCCACAAGATCCGAGGCGGTGAGGTCTTCGTGACAAGCGACCGTAATCAAGGGACGACCGAGCCGATAGGCCATGTGTTGGACAAAGCGGGTCTTGCCGCAGCCGGTCGGTCCCTTGAGCATGACCGGCATCTTGTTGTTCGCCGCAATCGTAAAGAGCCCGATCTCGCCATGGACCTCCGCGTAGAAAGGCTCCCGCTCAATCCGATATTGCTCAACGTCAACTTCCCGCGACTGCTGGCTCATGGTTTCTGTCCTTGTTGGTTGACAGGATGTGGCACTGTGTAGGCACGATAAACGGAACCGAGGCTGAAGATCAAGCAATCAGGCAGGGATATCAGAGCACAAATTCGTGAAACGTGAATGGTGAAACGTAAAAAGGTTCGGAGGGTGAGCACTCGACCATCCTACGTTTTACGTCTTGCATTTCACAATCTGCGAGAACGAAGCTAGCGGCCATTTTCAGCATCCTGCCAGGAGACCGCCACGTCGCCCAGAATCTCCCGCACCTTCCTTGCCAACACGGTGGGCGAGAATGGTAAAATTTGAGAAATGATACGGGTTTGGGGGACTTCATGATTCGCGCCCGCGCGTAGCAATACCGTTAGAGATTAGCCTGACAGGATGATAGGCCTGCTTGGACGCACGCAAGCCCGGAAGACCTGCGTCATCCATCGCATTGATATAATCCGCCCCTTCCGCCATGGCAGTCCGGCAAATCTCCCGAA
>SYGW01000079.1 GCA_005800255.1 Nitrospiraceae bacterium
AGCGCCGCAGGGCTAGCAACGGGTCACAGTACACCTCTGTGCTGTATGAATCAGGCCGCCATGCTGCGCCTTCCGTCGCGGGAAGTCAAACAGCGGAGAGCCCTTGCTTGCTCCCCCGTCAAACCCGATGGTAAGATCGCGCAGCTGTTGGAGGAACCGATGCCAAACGTTGTGCTATTAGTTTCGCCGAGTTGTGGGGCTTGCCCCTCGGCCAAGAGTCTCTGGAAACAGTTGCGCGTCAAATATAGCTTCGGCTATCGCGAGGTGGATATCACCACCGAGGATGGCCGGCTCCTCGCAGACCGACATTCAGTCAGGGCTGTGCCTGCCAGCATTATCGATGGACGATTAACGTTCGTCGGTGTTCCGAGCCGCGAGAGCGCCGAAAAAGCGCTGCTACTGAAAATGAAACCGCGCGAGTAGAGGAAGCAGATTTGTATGGTCGATGACGACGACGATTTTGAATTACCCGAGCTCCCTCACCTCGACAAGGCCCCCCCGCCGGAATGTCCCATGTGCGGCGATCCGATGAAGTTCATCGATGGGGACTGGTGCTGTGTCGATTGTAACGGCGAACTGTTGGGGCCGGAAACCGGCTAGGCAGTAAGTCATGATCTGTGATGAGTGATGTGTCCTGGCTACAATAAGAACATCATGGCGCTCTGTCCTGTGTTTGCTTGTCACCCATCACCGATCGCGCGTCACGGTTCCTGATGCTTCGCATCGTCACAGGGCCGTTCCATCCAGTTCTTGAAGCTGCCTTGGTTGAGGACATTCGCTCCTGTAAGAGCGACGATCCCTTTGCACCGCTTGCCGTCATTGTTCCCTCTGCCTCTCTGGTCGAGCAGCTAAAGCAGTCTCTTTCTCGTCACGAGCCCCGATCTTTCCTCAATATCCACTTCCTGACGTTCCACCAGCTGGCCCTTCGCCTGCGCGACGATCCCGCAGCAGTAGCCGGGGCTAGCCAGGAGCCCCCGCTCCAATTGGTCGACGATTTCTTCTTCGAACAATTGGTGCGGCAGGTGGTCACGCGCAACCTGCCAGGGCTCGAACCGCTCGCTCGCCTGCCGGCCTCTCTCGGAACCTGGAAAGGCCTCTGGGCGACAGTGCGCGACTTGAAGGATGCAGTGGTGTCGCCAGCGATGGCCTTGAAGGCGCTGACGGAAGAGGTTTTCGAAGAGGAAGACCGGGACTGGCTCCGCTCCCTCTTCACCCTCCATGCAGCCGTGATGGAGGCGAGCCGATCGCTCCGGGTCGGTTCTCCTGATGACCTGACTGCCTCACTCGGCAGGGATTTCTCCGGTTCCCCATTCCTCAAGGGACTGCACCGCCTGTTCTATTATGGATTTTACGACCTCTCGCAGGTCCAACTCTCGTTCTTCGAATCGGCCGTCCGCGCCGTTCCCGCCACCTTGTATTTTCCGTTACAGGACCGTCCGGCCTTTTTCTTCGCCCGCCAATTTTTCGAGCAGCATCTGCTGCCTCTGGCAGAAACCCATGAGGATCGGAGCGGGGAAGGGGCCCGCACCGCGACAGAGGAACTGGTCGAACTGTCCATCACGAACGTAATCGGGGCAGAGGAGGAGCTGGCGCGGGCCTGCCGTGAAATCCTGACGTTGGTCGAGGTGCACCATTACCGCTTCGATGAGATCGGTGTCGTGGCCCGCACCCTGGAACCCTATCAAGCCAGGCTGCAATCGGTGTTCGACCGTCATCTGGTGCCCTTTACGACTACGGCGGGCAAGCCCCTGTCGCGCGAACCATTGATCAAGACCCTCTTACGTCTCGCCTCGCTCCCGCTGAACGATTTCGACCGTGGGGCGATGCTGGATGTGATCACGTCCCCCTTCTATCAGGCAGGAGGCGAAGGCTCCTCAGGAACGAATCTCCGGCCGGACCTCTGGCGTTCGCTCGTCTATACCCTAGGGATCACGAAGGGGGAAGCGGAATGGAAACGGTTGGGCGAGCCGGCCAGTTCGTCCATTCTTCACGATGCAGGGACTGAGCCGGATAACGACGATCAGCCACCAGCCGGAACGGGCGAGATAGCTCAACTGACCTCTTTAGGGGGACTCGTTTCGCGATTGATCCAGGATTGCCTGGCCTTACCCCGGCAAGGATCGATCGGCGCCTTGACCGACGCATTTCAGTCATTGATGCAATCCCATATCCATGTACCGGACCTGCTCGAATCATCGTCGAGGGAGTCAGCCGAGCAAACGGATCTCGCTAAGGTCGATGCACTGATCCGATCTTCTCTGGCCCGGTTGCAGCAGCTGGATCCGCTGGGAGGAGATCTCTCATGGGAAGAATGGGTCGAACTGTTCCGGCGGGTGCTGGACGAAACCAGCATTCCCATCAACGCGGCGCCGCATCGGGGCGTGCAGGTGCTGGATGCCATGACGGCCCGTGGCAGGACGGTTCGGGCGCTCTTCATCCTTGGCATGAACGAAAAACTGTTCCCTCGCTACGTGCGGGAGGACCCCTTTCTTCGTGACCGCCAACGAGTCGTGCTGGAATCGACCCTGGGCTACAAGATCGATGAGAAGCTGGCAGGGCATGAAGAGGAGCTCCTGCTGTTCGAGCTCCTCATCCGCTCGGCCACCAACCGGCTCTATCTGTCGTATCAGCGAGCCGATGAAGCGGGGCGAGTCATGGCCCCTTCCAGTTTCATCGCCCTGGCGGGACGGGACCCACGATTCATCGCGCAGGAGGAAGAACGGGTGCCTCGCAGGCTGACTCAGAGAATCGGCGAGCAGCCATCCATCCAAGACCTCTTGCCTGCTGAAGAGCTAGCCTTGGGTTGCCTCCTGCAGGGCCAGGATGCGCTGCCAGTGCTCGATGTGATGGGGCGGGATCTGCCTCTTGTCGAGCAGGGCCTCGCCACTTTGGAAATTATCGAGCGGGAATCCCCCGAACTCGGTCCCTTCGACGGTATGGTCGGAGGGCCGGCCCCGGCCCCGGCCCCCTCGTCTGCCGGGGAGCGAAGCTTCTCGCCGACCTCATTGGAACGGTATGCGACCTGCCCCTTTCAGTACTTTGCGGACAAGGTGCTCAAGCTGGAGCCAGTGCGAAGGATTCAGGAGGATCACCTGCCTCCCTTGACGCTCGGAACTCTGGTGCATGAATCGTTGCGTGCGAGCTACGAACGGTTGCTGTTGCTTCAATGGCCGGACATGGTGCTGCCGCACTCTACTGTGCAATCAACCGTGCATGAATCGGTGGCTGAGACCTTTGCGTCCCATGCTGCGACTCACGGGACCGGCCATGCGCTGCTCTGGACCTTGGCTTCTGAACAGGTCACAGAGCTCGTGACTGTTGCTGTGTCGTCCGACCAG
>SYGW01000080.1 GCA_005800255.1 Nitrospiraceae bacterium
CAGCTCTATCATGTGGCGGCGCACTATGCCCTCTGGGCCAAAGATCCCTCGATCTTTTACGACGTGAATGTCACCGGCACGAAAAATCTCATGGAAGCGGCCCGCGCCATCGGCACAGAACGGATCGTCTATTGCAGCACCATCGGCGCAATCGGCCTCCCGCCAGGCGGAGGACTCGGCACGGAAGAAACGCCCGTCTCGCTCGATCAGATGGCGGGCCACTACAAACGGTCGAAGTACCTGGCCGAGCAGGAGGTCTTGAAACTCGCGAAGGCCGGGCTGCCGGTCGTTATCGTAAACCCCAGCGCCCCGGTCGGAGCAGGCGACGTGAAACCGACCCCGACCGGGCAGATCATCGTGGATTTCATGAAGGGCCGCATGCCGGCCTATATCGAAACCGGGATGAACATCGTGGACGTCGATGACGTGGCGGCCGGCCATCTGCTGGCGATGGAGAAGGGCCGGATCGGCGAACGCTATATTCTGGGCAACAAGAACTTGATGCTGCGCGAGGTGTTCGAGATCTTAAGCCGCCTGACCGGCGTCAAGGCGCCCACGGTCAAACTCCCGCGGCTCGCGATTCTCCCCTTGGCCTATCTGAATCAATGGCTCGCCAACGTCACGGGCCAGCCACCCCGTATTCCGCTCGAAGGGGTAAAGATGGCCAAGTATAAAATGCACTACGATTGCAGCAAGGCGATTCGCGAGCTCGGCATCCCGCAAACGCCGCCGGAAGTTGCTCTGGGAAAAGCAGTCCAATGGTTCCGAGATCATAAGTACGCGTGATCAGATGCTCAAAAAGGCCCCCAGCTACGTTCTCGGCTCGACAAGGTCCTCAACGTACCCCAAGGGGTACGCCTCCGGCCTTGTCAGCGCCTGCGGCCTTGCTGGATGGCCATTTTGAGCATCTGGTAACTTTTCAAAATGGAATCCATCCTTCTCCTATTTAAAACCATCCTCTTCCGCCCCTACGTCTTTGCCTTCCTGGCTGCCTTCCTCTTCGCCGCGATCCAGCTGCTCGGCTGGCCGCGCACCTGGCGGTTCTGGCTGATCAGCTGGGCCACGGCCTTCGTCTGCGAATTTTCCTCCACACGCAACGGAATTCCCTTCGGCTGGTACCACTACAATGGTTCGACCGTGGGGCAGGAGCTCTACTTCTCCAACATCCCCTTCATGGACTCGATCTCGTTCAGCTTTCTTCTCTATGCGGCCTACTGTCTGACACTCTGCTTCCTTCTCCCGGTCCGCCCTTCCCCCGGCCGCTCCCCAAACTGGCTCGCCGGACTCCGCTTCGACCGCGCCACCCGCACCGGCTGGGCGGTCCTCCTCGTCACAGCGTTGTTTTATGCCTTCATCGACATGGTCATCGACCCGGTCGCCTTGCGAGGCGACCGCTGGTTCCTGGGCAAGATCTACTATTACCCCGACCCCGGCACCCACTTCGGCGTCCCCCTCGCGAACTATGCCGGCTGGGCCGCGGTCGGACTGATTTCCCTCTCCATCTACTTTCGATTCGACCGGCAGCTCCCGGAACCAGCCCTCTTCACCGATGACTCCGTCTCCACCAGGCTCCTCCTCGGCGTCGGCCTGTACTATGGCGTGTTGGCCTTTAACCTCGGCGTGACCTTCTGGATCGGCGAATCGCTGCTGGGCATGACGGGCCTGCTGATGTACGTGCCTGTGACCGTCTTGCTCCTGCTCCGGCTTCTCAAGCCGCTCGAAGCCGGCAATCCCTAGCCATTGGGCCTGCCTGTGGCAATGACTCGGAATAATTTTGTATAGTGCAGTCTGAGGGGATACGATGCGAACCAAGCTCCTGACGGTCATCCTTCTTGCAGTACTGGCCGGCGCGGCGACGTTCGGCTGGCTGGGCTATCGCCTGTTCACCACCGGCTTTAGCGCGAAGACGGAACCCCAGGCGATCGAGATCTTTCTGGCGCGCCAGATCCGGCATCTCGCCATCCCGATCGAGCAACGGAACAGCCCTAACCCTGTCCCGCTCAGCCCGGATCTCTTGCAGCAAGGGCTGGCCCACTTCGCCGACCATTGCGCGGTCTGCCATGCCAACGACGGGAGCGGCCAGACACCCATCGGCAAGAATGTGTACCCCAAGGCGCCGGACCTCCGGCTGCCCGATACCCAATCGATGTCCGACGGGGAACTCTTCTGGGTCATTCACAACGGCATTCGCTTCACCGCCATGCCGGCCTGGGGCGAAGGAGACCCGGCCCAGGACCTGGACAGCTGGAAGCTGGTCCACTTCCTTCGCCATCTCCCGCAACTGACAGCAGAAGAGCTCGACCAGATGAAGGACCTCAATCCCAAAACGAAGAAAGACCTGGAAGAGGAAGCCGCGTTCGACCAATTCCTCCAGGGTAACGACTCTGCGGCGATACAGCCGGAGAGCGGCCATCATCATTAAACGACCGTGTGCATGAAAAAGGACCGATTGACCATGCTGTACCGGAGTCTTCTCGCTTGCGCCCTCTGTCTTATCTCCGCCACCGCCTTCGCCCACGGCAGCGGACAACATGTGCTCGGCACGGTGACGGCGGTCGACGCGACGCACCTCACCATCAAAACGCCCAAAGGCCAAACCGTGAACGTACAAGTGAACAAACAGACCCGATTCAGGGAAAAGGGCAACCCGAAGGGCGCCAATCTGCCTGCGGTGGGAGATCGCGTCGTCATCGAAGCGACCAAGGCCAACAAGATCCTGACCGCGACCGAAGTCCATTACGCATCAGGCAAACGTCTGCCAAGCCCGGCACAACCGGCACCCACTCAAGCAAGGTGATCTATGCCAACCGTTCGTGTGACGCGAGAAATTCATAACTACCTCTTTCGCGGCGGGTTTCAGGCCGTCACCACCCGCGTGCTGGTCACAGGCATCGCGGTTTTCCTGGCTGTCATGACCGTGCCGGGCATTGAGGTCGACTCGATCCCGGCCGGAATCGCCGCCATCCTCGTGCTCATGTTTCTCAATCTCCTGGTCAGGCCCATTCTCTTTGTGCTGACCCTCCCCTTGATCGTCCTCTCGCTGGGGCTCTTTCTCATTGTGGTCAACGCCCTGTTGCTGGAATTCACCGCCTATCTCGTCAAGGGATTCACCGTCACGGGATTCTGGCCGGCCGTCGGCGGCGCAGTGGTGATCAGCCTGGTCACCACAATCCTCAATGCCTGGGCCGCTGAACCGCGCCAAGTGGAGCCACACTCGTTCCCTCAACAGCGGCCACCGAAGATCATCAACCCAGACGAATAACACCCCCATTCCTTTTCATTGAATTGCTTGGCGCACGTTGTTACAATGCCTGCGCGACTCCACCCAAACTCACGAATGACACCCACAGCCCCACACAGCAAACCAATCCCCGAGACGCAGCTTCAGCGGACCTTGACGGCCGTGCTGAACGATTTGCCGGTCGACTCCGCGCTGGCCGCCGTCTTCCACCGGGACCAAGGCCCGCTGGTCGGCCATGCGGCGCGGGGCTTCACCCCGCGCGACACGCAAGCGATCCTCCGGACCCTCTCGGCTCCCGCCGTCGCGGCCACCGCGGCCTCGAACCATCAGGAAGATGGACGCACCATTCGCCTCCGCCTGATTACGCCTGGCGCGAAATCGATGCTCGCCATGCCCCTCCGGTATCGCAATAAAACTTACGGCTTCCTCGTCATCGGGCGCAAAGAGAGCACCACCTTCGCGAAAAAAGAAAAAAGTTTGATGGAGCAGGCCAGCGACGAGGTCACGAAAGCGCTGGAGCGAGACGGCCTGTTCGATATGAACGTGGTGCTCAGCCGGCCCTTCGTCGCGCACGAGCCGGTCCCTCCGCCACCCTCTCCCGCAGAACTGTTTGCGGCGCCGGTGTCGCAGCTCACGCCAGAACTCCAGGACAAAATCATCTCCGCCCTGACGGATGCCAACCAATATGTCGCCTATGACCGCATCTGGGCCTGCCACTACGATCCCCTCGCGGGCAATGTCGAAGTGCTGGGCATGGCCGGCGATCTGAAGAGCGAACAGAAAGACGGAAAGAAAGATCTGAAGCCGGGCCACCGCCTCACGCTCGACAGCTCCGCCTCAGGCTGGGCGGTTCGCCATCGCAAGCCGCGCGTGGATCACGACCTCGCTTCCACCCAGGGGCGGTTCCTCGATCACAAATATCTGTTCAAGGACCGGCTGCTCTCCTCGCTCGTCGTGCCCTTCTTCGTCCGGGGACAAGTGGGCGGCACCATCACCCTGGCCTCGAAAGAAGCCGGGCGGTACCAACAGACGGATGCCCGCACGCTCGAACCGATTATCGTCAAGATTGCAGAAATCCTCCAGGCGCCTGTCTCAGTGCCGGCCAGCCAGGCCCAGGCCGCAGGCCAAGAAGGCGCGCCGGGAGAGACCACAACTCCGGATTCTTCCGAGCCCATCATCAGAAAGCAGGAGCGGCAGGCTGCGATCGGCGAGTTCAGCATGTTCCTCGCGACAGAAGTGCGGGAACCCCTCGCCTCGATCCGCGCCCAACTGGAAGAAGTCACGGGTGAAGGCATCCTCGATTTCGACCCCCAGACACGCGTCGAAAACGCGATGCGCGACTTGATCCGCGTCGAAGCCATCCTGAACGAGATTCTGGACTTTGCGAAACCGCTCGACCTGAATCGACGCCTCCTCCGCATCCCCGAAGTGATCGAGAGCGCGCTCACGGTGGTCGCCACCGACCTCGAAGTCACCAGAATCCAGGTGACCAAGGACTATGCGACGATGATTGCGCCGGTCCGCGGCGACGAATCCAAGCTCCAGCAGGTCTTTTTGAGCATTTTCAAGAACGCCGGCGAAGCGATGAGCCCTGGAGGCCATCTCCATATTCAGATCACCCAGCACCGCGCGGGACGCGGCGTGGAAGATCAGATCCTCATCAAGAACGACGGAGCGCCGATTCCGGCGGAAATCGTCGGCAAAGTCTTCGAACCGTTCTTCACCACCAAACGGGCCGGCACAGGCCTGGGCCTCGCCACGGTCAAGAAGATCGTCGAAGAACATGGCGGCTCCATCGCCATCGGCAGCGCGCCGGGCGAAGGCACCACCGTCACCATCCG
>SYGW01000081.1 GCA_005800255.1 Nitrospiraceae bacterium
TGAAGATCACGCAGGACGTCCGGGACTATGCCGCGCAACTGCAAGTGGATGAACACAAAGCGATTCAAATCGGCATGAAAGAGAAAGCGGAAGAATTCAAAAAGACCGGCTCCGAGATTTATCGATAAGACTGCTCAAAATGGCTTTCCGGCAAGGCCGCGGGCGAGACCAAACCGGAGGCGTACCCTCAGGGGTACGTTGAGGATTTGGTAGAGCCGAGAACGAAGCCGAAAGTCATTTTCAGCAGTCGACGAAGGGAAGAGACAATGCCAAAGCCACCGACCCCAGCCCCCCTACGAGAAAAAGATATTACCCGGCAGATCGCGCGGGAATATTACAAAGAATTCGATCAGCTCATCGAAAGCGATGTCATCATCGTAGGAGCCGGACCGTCCGGTTTGATCTGCGCCCATGACCTGGCTGAAATGGGATTCAAAACCGTCATCGTCGAACAGAGCCTCGCCCTGGGCGGCGGCTTCTGGTCCGGCGGCTACTTGATGAACAAGGCCACGATCTGCGAACCCGCCAACGAGATCCTCGAAGAGATCGGCGTGCCCTGCAAGAAGATCACGGAATGCGCCGGCATGTACATGGTCGATCCCCCTCATGCCACCGGAGCCTTGATCGCCGCGGCGTACAAAGGCGGGGCCAAGATCATGAACCTCACCAGAGTGGTCGACTTGATCATCCGGCGAGACGGGATCCTCGAAGGAGTGGTGGTCAACAGCACGACGGCGGAAATGGCCGGCCACGACATCATCCATGTGGACCCGATCGCCCTCGAAAGCAAAATCGTGGTGGATGCCACAGGCCATGATGCCATCGTCGTGGAACTCCTGCATAAGCGGAATCTCCACAAGGCAGTCCCCGGCAACGGCGCCATGTGGGTGGCGCAATCGGAGCAGGAAATCATGGACCGGACCGGCGAGGTCTATCCCAACTGTTTCGTAATCGGGCTGGCCGTGGCGGCAGTCTACGGCACGCCCCGCATGGGTCCAGCCTTCGGATCGATGTTACTCTCAGGGCGCTACGGAGCGGAACTGATCAAGAAGAAACTGAAGGGCGCATAAAACAATTCCCGCGGCTCCCGCAGGCTGATCAAAAAGGTCATCCGGCTAGGCCGCAGGGAGGGCGAACCTGCAGGCGTACCGTTCAGTACGTCGAGGAGTTCGCCAGACTGAGAACGACGCTGGGGACATTTTTCATCGGCCTGATTATGGATGTACAAGATTTTCTGATACAAGGCGGAGGCCGCGAAGAAGACAAGCGTGAAGCCTGGCAACTCTTCCAGCAGGCCTATGAGCGTCAGATGAAGGGCGAGCTGGAAGCAGCCGTCTCACTCTACAAACAATCACTTGAGACCCATCCGACCGCCGAGGCCCATACCTTTCTCGGCTGGACCTATAGCTTCATGGGACGGCTCGATGATGCGATCGAGGAATGTCATAAGGCCATCGCCCAGGACCCGGACTTCGGCAACCCCTACAATGATATCGGGGCCTATCTGATCGAAAAGGGCGAACTGAACGAAGCAATCGTCTGGTTCGAGAAGGCCCTGCAGGCAAAACGCTATGAGAGCCCGGCCTTCCCCCATCTCAACCTGGGCCGCGTCTATGAGCGCAAGGGCCGATGGGCCGAAGCCATCGACTCCTACAAGAAGGCCCTGGCCCTCAATCCCAATTATTCCTTGGCAAAAAAGGCATTGGGTCGACTGATCAGTTCACTGAACTGACCGATCTATCTGACCTGTCAGGTCTATCTCGTCTGTCTCGTTCAGTCATGAAGAAGATCCATCAACTCTGATCCGAAAGCAGACCCCCACAATGACCACGCATGTTCACCAGCCAGACCAGAAGACCATCCTGGTCTGCGTCACCGACATCTTTTTCTACACCAAAGTCCGCGACGCGCTGATCGCGAAGGGCTACAAGTTCGAGCGGGCTCGCACGCAGCAGGACATCGCGGGAAAGGCCTCCGCCAACAACCCAGCTGCGGTGATTGTGAACATGAACGACGAGACCCTCAACGCCTTTCAAGCCCTGGAAACGCTCGCAGCCGACAAGCAGCTCAAAACCATTCCCATCCTGGCCTTCGCCAATCACGAAGAAGTCGATACCTTTAACCGAGCCAGAGCGCTGGGCGTGGCCAAAATCGTCTCGCGCAATGAGTTCTCCGCCCGCTTGAAAGATCTGGTCGAAGAAGTCGTAGGGAGTCACACATGAAACAATCCCGCCTCCACGATCACCACACGAAACTCGGCGCCACCTTTGAAGAGAGCGCAGGCTGGACCATGCCAGCCCACTATGGCAACTGGGTCGAGGAATATCAGGCGGTGCGCCAGACCGTGGGCCTCTCAGACCTCTCGCACCGGGGCAAGATCCGCGTCACCGGCGATGACCGTGTGAAGTGGCTGCAAGGCCTCATCAGCAACGATATCCTCCCGCTCCAGCCAGGCCAGGGCCGCTATTCGAGCTTCCTCACCCACAAGGGCAAGATGCTGGGCTATTTCCGTGTCTATGTCCTGGCAGACAGTCTATGGATAGAAGATGTCGGCGAGGTCGGCGAGGCCACCATCCAAGCGCTCAAAAAGTTTCTGCTCTACGGCATCAAATCCAAGATGGAAAACTGCGCGGAATCCTGGGGGCTCTTGCTCGTTAGCGGGCCCAAGGCCTGCGCAACCATCAGCGCCGCCTTCGGCATGGAGATGAGCGACCTCAAGCCAGTGAGCGCCGTAACAGCCCAGATCGTCGGGCAGACAGCGTTCGTCCTGCGCACAGAGGAAACCGGAGAGACGGACATCGAAATATTGCTGCCAGCCGAGACCCTCAGCACGGCCTGGGAACGACTCATGGAAGCAGGCGCGGCCCACGGCATCAAAGCCGTCGGAGGTCTCGCACGTGAGGCCCTCCGCATCGAAGCAGGCCTGCCCAAGGCAGGACCGGACCTCAACGAAGAAATCGTTCCACCGGAAGCGAATCTGGAAGGAAAAGCCTTCAGCTTGAGTAAGGGTTGCTATCCGGGACAGGAAGTGGTGGCGAGGATGGATACCTATGGCAACGTGCGACGGCACTTGGTCGGGCTGGTCATGAAGGGATCGGTCATTCCGCCGAGAGGCGCCAAGCTCTTCAGCGGAGACCGTGAACTCGGCTGGGTCAGCAGTGCAACCCCGTCACCTCAACTCAAGGCCCCGATCGCTCTGGCATTCCCGCTCCGGGACTTTTCAGCCCCCGGCACAGTCCTCACCGTTGACGTCGAGGGCGTTCGCCATGACGCGACAGTGCAGGCTCTCCCCTTCTACCGTCGCGCCTGATCATTCAAGCTGCTGAAAAACCCACCAGCTTCGTCTAAATAACCGTAAAAAGTAAGACGTGAAACGAAAGGATACCAGAGGCTGCCCTCTGTAACCTTTTACGTTTCACGTCTCACGGATTATTGGACGGGATTTTTGAGCAGCCTTCTACTCTACTTTTCGGGGTTCCTGACTGAAGACACGGCGCTGGCGAAAGCCAGAAGACTCGCCCGCTCTTCGTCTTCCAGCGCCAACAAAAGGTGGGCCTCTTCGGCATGCATCAAGCGGAGGCTTAGGAACGGCTCTTCCTTGCGCTTTTCCTTATTGTCCCACATGGCATCGATCACCTGAACCTTGTCCAGCTGACCAACCGAGACCACATCGTAACGGAAATAGGAATCGCCGATAACCATATCGAACACCACGTTCCCGGCTGTCAGCAACACCAGGTTGAACCGTCCCTGATCTTCGTACCCCTCGGGCAAAAACTTATTGATATGGCAGAGCGCAACCTTGCGATTTCCCAAGGCGGCGCGGATCTTCTCTTTCAGAGCCGGGTAATCGATCTGCATGGCCTTTTCATCAGGATTCGTGGCCGCCGCTGCGGCGTTCTGCGCCTTTTCAAAAATCTCATCCGCCGACATCAAACCCGCCATGTGCATATTCCTTTCATCCGAACCCTGTTAACTCGCGGTACGCCTAGCCTTTACGGCCCTGGCTACGCCGACCAATCCCAGGCCAACCCACGCAAACTCCAAGAAAATAAATCCCACCCGCTGATCCGCGATCGCCACAATCCCCAGCAACAGCGACCCGACGATGTTCAATGCGAGATAGCCCGCGTCCAATTCACGCCAGACCCGCCCTGAATTAACCCATAAGCCGACAGGACCATCAGAGCGCCCAGCACGGATATTATCTGCAGCAACATCACAACCCTCGCCAGGCTCCATTCACGCATAGAGATGACCGTGTACCGTAACTGGCCGCCAGCCCATATTTCAAGAGGATTTTCCAGAAAGCCGTGGCTGTAAGCTCGGCAGAAACTGGGACGCCGAACGAGACCAGCCGATTCGAGCCAGTAAGCGACCCGGTTGATAATCAGCCCGTCCGTCCTGCATACTAAGGGCTCTCAAACTCAGGATGCTCAAAAAGGCCGTCCAGCAAGGCCGCAGGCGAGTCGAAACCGGAGGCGTACCCTTCAGGGGTACGTTGAGGATTTCGATGAGCCGAGAACGACGCTGGCGGACTGTTTCAGCATCCTGCTGAACCGGAGGATGGAATGCACGACCTGACCTGCATGATCAAAGGCTGCCAAACAAGAGTCTATGCTCCAGCCGGCACGCATAGCATCTGCCGTGAACATTTCCTCGCCTATCTCACCTGGCGCCGCCGCAAAGGCCCGCAAATGTTCATGAAGTATGCAGGAATGACGATGGAAGAACGGGACCCCCTCGTCGCCGAATGGGCCAGCACCATCCGAGTTGAAGAAGCCCCCACCACCGCACCAAAGTCCTAACGTTCCACGCCAGCACACAGCCAACGTTTTCTGCGATTTGCCTCTGCTCCAACTCACTGTGCGCGTCCAACGAGGGCCTTCTCAGGCCGCGCGTTGCGCGAGCAAGGAGACCACCAGCTCCCTACCCCATCACCGCCGACCCATGATGATGTATCAGCAACCACTCGTCCCCGATCCGCTCGAAGAGATTCGTGGCTAACACCTGCGCCTCCTGCGGCTCCTCAGATTGATGGGTGGTGATGTGCTCCACGCAAACCACCCAGGCCATATCGCCCGCCACCTGCACCATCACGTCGCTCAGTTCAAACGTCATTGAAAAGGTATTATTGAAAATCAAAACCCAGGAATCGCGGACCGCAGGCCAGTCCGACCGCAACGACCAGCCCGGATGGATACAGGTCACATATTCCTGATGCGCCCAGACCTTATCCATCTCGTTGATATCGAGGCTGCTAAATGCGGCGTAGAATGCGTGGTTCGCCTTGTTCACTTCTTCAATGCGCTGCTCCAGCATGAGAACTCCTTACCTGAGAAAAATGCCGTATCATACTGCAATCACCGAGAGAGGGCGAGAGGACAGGGAACACGGGAATGGGCTCAATCTGAGCAGGCGACTCAAAAATCCTGCCGTCGATCCGTGAAACGTGAGTCGTTACACGTGAAAAGTTTCGAAACAAGAACTCCCGTCAGCACTACGTTTTACCTTTCACGCCTCATGTTTCACTAGCTTGTGAACCTGGAGGTTTGCCGATCGACCACCCAGACTCCCGCCAGAATCAGCGCGATGCCGAGGATTTCGTTCGTGCCCACCGGCTCTTTCAAGAGTACAGCGGACAATACGATGGCTGCCACAGGAGTCAGATTACCCAGGACCGATGCGCACGAAGGCCCGATGCCCTTCACGCCGAACAGCCAGGCCTGTTGCGCGATGGCCGTAGCGAACAGAACCAGATAGCCCAGCGCCATCCAATCTGCCTGCGTCACGGACCCGAGTCCCACATCCAGCATCTTGCGATCCGTCCACAAGAGAGGCAGTTGCAACACGGTGGCGACGAGCAAGGTCGTCCAATTGACGGTGAGGGCCGAGTGGCGTTCCATGAGCTGCCGGCTGCCAATACTATAGAGGGCCCAGCTCGCCACACCGAGAAAGACCAGCAGACTGCCGAGCAGAGGCTGCTCGCCCGCTGCTTGAAATCCGGCCACAGAGACCAGCGCCACCCCCGCAAAGGAGAGAAGGCCGCCGGCCCAGACGGCGCGGAGTGGAACATCCTGAATCAAGAGGGCCGAGAGCAGCGATGTCACCACAGGACTTGCACCGATGATCACCCCGCCCACGGCCCCGCTCACATATTTGAGACCCATGAGAATGAGGAGGTGGTTACCCAAGACGCCGAGTCCGAGCAGTCCCAGCATACGCGCATCTGCCTTGGTCAGCTTGGCCAAGGTGCCTTCCTGCCACCACCAGGTACTCAGGAGAATTGCCAGCCCGCCGATGTCACGCAGGACCGATGCCTCGACGGCAGAAAAGGACCCGAGGGCCATTTTCTGCGCCACAATCGAGCCACCCCAAAGGGCCGCAGCGAGAAGGACCGACCCGTAGGCCAGGCTATTGGAAGGAGGAGTCATCCCCTATGGGGATACAATCGTTTGTGGCTGCAGTCAAGGAGTATTGTCTGTGCTGGCCAGTTTGAAAACGGAGAGCCCCCTTGCGTAGACTACAAGATCGGATACAGCGACACGCGATCACAGACTGACGATTCCAGGAGGAGCCCCCTACCGTGAAGACCCTGAAGACCGTAGAAACGTTGACGACCAGACTCTTGGAGATCCAGCGCATTAACAGCGCGGCCGCTCTCCTCTCCTGGGATCAGGAAACCTATATGCCGGCCGGAGGAGGCGAAGCCCGCGCCGAACAGATTTCGACGCTCCAGGGCATCGCCCACCAGAAACTGGTCTCGCCGGAGACGGAAGGGCTGCTCGCACCCTGGATCGACCCCCAAACCGGCGCCATTCAGGACACACCAGGGAAGGGCTGGGACGAGCCATCCCGGTCCCTGCTCCGTGAAGTGTGGCGGGACTATAGCCGCGCCAAGAAACTACCATCAGACTTTGTCATCACGCTCAGCCGGGAATGTTCGCTGGCCCAGCAAGTCTGGGCTGAGGCGAAGAAGGCGAGCAACTTCGCTCTGTTTCTGCCGAACCTGCGCACCGTTCTCTCGCTCAAAAAACAGGAAGCCCAATATCTCGGCTACAAAGACTCGCCCTACGATGCCTTATTGGATGTGTATGAACCGGGCTCGACGATCGCCGCGCTCCGTTCCCTCTTCGCCCAAGTGAAGGCCCGGCTGGTGCCATTGCTGCAAAAGATTCAGAATAGTCAGACTCAGGTCGACGACTCGGTGCTCTTTCATAGCTACGATACAACGCGGCAGATGGAATTCGGCCGGTTGGTCTTGGTCACCATGGGCTATGACTTCGAGCGGGGCCGCCTGGACCTGTCGTCTCACCCCTTCACCACCTCCTTCCATCCGACGGACGTGCGCGTCACCACGCGCGTCTTCGAACATGACCTGCAATCCTGCCTCTTCAGCTGTATCCATGAAGGAGGCCATGGCCTCTACGACCAGGGGCTCGACACGCGCTACTTCGGGACGCCGCTTGGCGAGTCGGTCTCGCTCGGCATTCACGAGAGCCAGTCGCGCATGTGGGAAAACTGCGTGGGCCGCTCGCGCTCCTTTTGGCGTTTCTTTTACCCTCTACTGCAACAGACCTTCCCGCAGCAATTGGGCTCTCTCGACGGCGAGCAATTCTATGCCGCGATCAATCGCGTGAAGCCCTCGCTGATTCGGGTCGAAGCCGATGAGCTCACCTACAACCTCCACATCATGCTGCGGTTTGAAATCGAGCAGGACCTTATCGAAGGCAGGACTAAGCCGGAAGACTTGCCGGGGATCTGGAACCAGAAGATGCAGGACTATCTGGGCATCCGTCCCTCGAACGATGCGGAGGGCGTGCTGCAAGACGTCCATTGGTCCTTGGGAGCCTTCGGCTACTTCCCGACCTATACGCTGGGCAATCTCTACTCTGTTCAATTCTACGAACAGGCTAAACTGGAGGTTCCACGGCTGGAAGAAAATATATCGGCAGGACAACTATTGGAGCTGCGGCGCTGGCTCGAGCAGAAGATTCACCGCTGGGGCCGGATGTTCACGCCGGATCACCTGGCCCAGCGAGTGACGGGCAAGAGCCTCGACCCGGAACCCTTCTTATCCTATGTGGAGAAAAAGTACGGCGAGATCTACCGGCTGGCCGGTTCGTAACCCATCGCGACATTCAGCTTAGCCAACACCGGAGCCGGCAGCGTGAACTCCGCCTGCACCTCGATCCGGGACGGCACCAGGAGCGTCGTGTGAAAGACGATATCGCGGATCGGAATTTTAAATTCCGGGTCCTGAGGCGTACTCAATTCGACTGACTCGACCGACTGGGTGATCTGGCCGCTATCCTGCGGCCCATAGACCGTCACGACCGCCTTCAAAATCTCCACGATCTTCTCGTTGGTTTCGACCCCTTCAATATGTTTCTCCAGCAAAGGGATGACCTCTTCCCTCGCCTGATCCGAGAGGGTGAAGTTTTCCACCCGCTCCTTCCGGCGCAGCGAGGTCAGGTCGTTGTCCAAATCCTTGCTGAAGGCCCCGTAAGCGAACCGGAAGAATTCGAAGTGAAAGCCCTTGAAGCCCTTGCCGAACATTTGCAGTTCGCACAAAAAGCAGAGCTGCTGCAGCTTCACGTCGCTCAACAGGCCATGAGGCTCCGTCAAATGCAACACATAGAGAAGGAGAGCCCGGTCGACCGTAATCTGATTGGGTGTCCGCATGCGCTAGAACCTCGCTCGTTCCGTGGTTGGGCCTGCGCACTATAAACAGCGCGGAAGATCTCCGTCAATTCGCGTCTCCGCCTCCGCCCCGGTCCAGTGCCCCCTTGACCGGTTGGACCAGTTTCGTCTTTAATGGGCTCCGTTCGGAGGCTTGATCGTGGCGAATACGCATGTAAAAGAAATGAAGGCGCTCAAGGAGCACCTGGGCAAACATCAGCTCAAACTCACCCGCCAGCGTGAATTGATCCTGAGCGCGTTCCTCCGGCAGGAGCACATTACGGCGGAAGCCATGTATCACCAACTGGCGAAGTCCGATCCCCACCTTGGGCTCGCCACCATCTACCGCACCCTGAATCTGTTCTGCGATGCAGGCCTGGCGCAGGCCCGCCACTTCGGCTCCCAGACGCAATACGACAATATCGCGCACAAGGGCCACCACGACCACCTCATCTGCACCGGTTGCCAGAAGATCGTGGAATTTGAAAACGAAGAAATCGAGCGGCTCCAGGAAGAAGTGGCCAGCAAGAACGGATTCACCATCACCACCCATCGGCTTGAGCTTTACGGCCTCTGCTCCCGTTGCCGCCATTGACGCGGCGGATTTTTTTTAGTATCATCTTGATACGGCTTATCAATTTCAATTACATAAGGACTCCTCCATGTTATTTACCTGCTCCCTGCCAACATTGCGTCGGACGATCCTCTCCGGTCTCATGCTCTTCGTTGTCACCGGGGCCTTGGCGCCCTGCGCCCAAGCAGCCGACAAGCTTACGATCTACTCAGGCCGCGGGGAACGGCTCATCAAACCGGTCCTCGACGCCTTTACGGCGAGCACCGGCATTCAAATCGAGCTCTTGTCCTCCGGCACGACGGAACTGGTCAATCGGCTGAAGGCGGAAGGCGACCGCACCTCGGCAGACCTCCTGATCACCAACGACGCAGGCAGCTTGGAACTGACCAGGACGGCAGGCCTCCTCCGCCCCTTGAACATGCGGGAAGTCGAACGGGCCATCCCGGCGCAATTCCGCGCGCCGGACAATGCCTGGGTGGGGCTCTCCGGGCGATTCTGGATCGTCGTCTACAACACCACGCTGGTCAAACCAGACCAGGTGAAGTCGCTCCTCGACCTCGCCGACCCCAAATGGAAAGATAAAATCGCCATTCCGAATTCCGGCAGCGAATATCTGCAAGCAGGCGTGTCGGTCATTCGCGCGACGCATGGAGACGAAAAAACCAAACAGTTCCTGCAGGGCCTCAAGGCCAATGCGGACGGCCAGGTCTATCAGAAGAGCTCGCAGATCGTGGATGCCGTCGCCAAGGGACAAGTCGCGCTAGGGATCGTGAATCACTACTACATCTACCGGCACCTCGCCACACAGCCCAACGCGCCGATCGCCGCCTTGATGCCGGACCAATTTGAAGGCGGCATGGGGGCCATCATGAACGTCGCCGGTATCGGTATCGTCAAGTCGAGCAAACATCTGGACAGCGCCAAACTACTCGTCGAATTTCTGGTCGCACAAGCGGGACAGAAATTATTCGCGGACCTCGACAAGGAATATCCCCTTCACCCAGACGTGAAAGCGGACCAAGCCCTCGTGGAACGGAAAACTTTCCGGGCCGCCTTAGTCCCCCTCACCAAGCTGGCGGAATTGCGCGAACCGACCCTCACGCTGATCGAACAAGTGGGTCTCCGGTAACTCGAAGGAACCCACCGTGAGCACGATTCGCCAACAGCTTGCTTCACCGCTGCAACTCCTTGCCCTCGCCGCTGCCGGCCTCATCCTGCTTCCGCTTGGCTACGTCACGGCACAGGCTCTCTCAGCCAATCCGGCTGTCTGGAGCCGCTTATGGAGCACCCGCATTCCCGAGCTGCTATTCAACACCATCTCCTTAGCCGCCAGCGTGACCGTCATCACGCTGTTTTTTGGCGTCTCGACCGCCTGGCTGGTCACTCGCACGGAATTCCCCGGTCGCAGACTGTGGGAGGGCGCCTTGGTCCTTCCTCTGGCGATGCCGACCTACGTGCTGGCCTACGTCTATTCCTACCTCTTGGGATTCGGCGGTCCGGTCGAACATCTCTGGCAACTGATGGCAGGCCCCCAAGCCAGGATCTTCTCGCCCCATAGTTATTGGGGCGCGACGCTCGTCATGGCCTTGGATACCTTTCCCTTCGTCTATCTCCTTAGTCGGAGCGCCCTCCTCAGCATGAACGTTTCGTTCGAAGAGGTGGCGCGGGCCAGCGGCGCCTCCCGTCTCTCGACCCTCTGGCGCGTGACCCTGCCCTTGATGCGTCCCTCGATTGCCGCAGGGGTCGCCCTCGTCATCCTCTATGTCGTCTCGGACTTCGGCGCGGTCTCCTTGCTTCGCTACCAGACCCTCACCTATGCCGTCTTTCAACAGATGACCGGACGGTCCGACAATACGGCCGCGAGCATCTTGAGCCTCTTACTGGTTGCGCTCGCGCTGATTTTCCTGATTACCGAACGGTGGTTCCGGCAACGAAGCCGGTTCTACCAAACGACCGGCCGCTACAGAGCTCCGCAACGGCACCAATACGGATGGCTCGGCACCGTCGCCATCACCAGCTATCTCGGACTGATTATCGGCGCAGCCTTCGCACTCCCTGCCGCTCTCTTGATCCAATGGAGTCTGTCTCCCGAGGCGCAAGCGACCCTCGATAGCCGGTTCTTCGGGTTCGTCTGGAACAGCGGCATCCTGGCCGCCAGCGCCGCCACCGGCGGGGTCTTGATCGGCTTGCCGCTCGCCTACCTGGCGAGCCGACGCCCGACCCTGCTGAATGTCGGCTGCCTGCAAGCAGCCTATGCAGGCTATGTGCTGCCGGGACCAGTGGCGGCGCTGGCCGTTCTTGTCCTCTTTACTAAACTGGCTCCGGTGTTCTACGGCTCGGTCCTGATCCTTATCATGGCCTACGTGATCCACTTTCTCCCGGCCGGCCTCCAATCGCTGGAGCCGGCGCTCCAGCAAATTACCCCGAACCTGGAAGAGGTCTCTCGCACGCTGGGCTTTGGCATGCGGGCGACCTGGCGGCGGGTGACACTGCCACTGGTCCGAAACGGTTTTGTCGTCGCCTGGGTCTTGATGTTTCTGCAAACGATGAAAGAACTGCCTGCGACCCTCTTGTTGCGGCCGGTGGGATTCGACACCCTGGCGATTCGCGTCTGGATGGAAGCGAGCGAGGACTATTTTCAGCTCGCCGCCCCTGCCGCGCTCCTCATTGTGTTACTGAGTCTCCCGGCCCTGGCCTTGTTGGTCTCGAAAGATTGGCGCGCGGCCTAACAAAAGGATTGTGATTCTGTGACCTCAGACCATTCCACCACACCAAATTCTTCCACGAAAAAAAGACTTCCGGGCCGCCAAGCAGAACCGGCCGCCTCAGTCTTGGAGCTGCGCCAAGTCTCCTGCTCCTATGAGACAGGACGGCCCGCGGTCCAGGACATTTCATTTGCAGCCAAGGAAGGGGAAATTCTCTGCCTGCTCGGCCCATCCGGCTGCGGAAAAACAACGATTCTACGAGCCATCGCAGGCTTTGAACCTGTTCGCTCAGGGAAAATTTTCCTGTCGGGCCAACTCGTGTCGTCGCCGGAGGCAATGACTCCAACAGAAAACCGTCGCATTGGAATGGTCTTTCAAGAATATGCGCTCTTCCCCCACTTACGCGTACAAGACAACATCGCCTTCGGACTCAGCCAACTCACGCGAAGCCTGCGCGCCGCGCAGGTCCAGGAGATGTTGCGGCTCACAGGGCTGGAAGGATTCGGACGGCGATACCCGCATGAATTGTCGGGTGGCCAGCAACAGCGAGTCGCGCTGGCCCGTGCCCTGGTTCAGAATCCCGTCGTGCTGCTGCTCGACGAACCCTTCAGCAATTTGGACCCGGATATGGCAGGGCGCATGCGCCAAGAGCTGCACGACCTGTTGCGGCGGACGAAGACGACGACCATCCTCGTCACGCATGACCATGACGAAGCCTTTGCCATGGCCGATCGCATCGCCGTCCTCAACCAAGGTCGCCTGGAACAGTTCGATACGCCGGAAATGATGTACCACATGCCGGCCACGCCCTTCGTCGCAGACTTTGTCGGTCAGGCAGACTTCATTCCTGGAACCGTATCGCAGGGCATGGTCCAGACCGAGCTGGGAGAATTCCCCGATACGCTCGAATGCCAAGATGGCGCAGCCGTAGTCGTCATGATCAGACCGGACGACATCCACCTCGTCCCGACGGAAGGCACCCGCGCCCGCGCCCGCGTCCTCTCCCGCCAATTCCGTGGCTCAGAAAATCTCTACACGGTCAGCCTGCCATCCGGTCAAATCGTCCATAGCAGTCAAGGCTCCACGAGCGTTTATCAGGCTGGCACGACGGTGGAGCTCCGTGTCCTGGCGACCCATACAGTCCTCTTTCGACAAGACAAGTCCGCAGGCTAGGCGCCGCACCTAAGACGACCAAGCGCACGAAAGCATTGACAGGCTTTTCCACGATCTGCCATTGATAGAGATGTACGATGGGTCCCTGCCCCACCGATCCGTGAATCACGCAACGAAAGTGAGACTTCCTCTATGAACGCGCTGCAAAATGTCGTCGATTACGGCATCATCGGGCTCCTCCTGGCGCTCAGCCTCTGGACCGTGGCCGTGGCGGTAGAGCGATGGCTCTTTTACCGCCGCGTCAATCTTGCCCAATACCCCAGCAGCCTGGGACTGGAAATGGCGTTGACCAAACGCTTGGTCATCATCGGCACGGTCGCCGCGAACGCCCCCTATATCGGCCTGCTCGGCACCGTGCTGGGCATCATGCTCACCTTCCATACGATGGGCACCTCCGGCACCATGGCCGTCAATGCCATCATGATCGGGCTCAGCCTGGCGCTGAAGGCCACGGCGGTCGGACTACTGGTCGCGATTCCTTGCGTCGTGATGAACAACGTGCTCCGGCGAAAAGTCAGCGAACTCCTCGCCCTACACAAGGAACAGCATGCAGCGCGACATTGACCA
>SYGW01000082.1 GCA_005800255.1 Nitrospiraceae bacterium
AATGACGGCAAATTCCCACTGATACTCCGGCTTGTTGGCGGCTGCCGCAATTCGCCGTCCCACCCGTTGCACCAGCTCGTTGATTTCCGCATTGTCGCTGAGAGGCGCAGCCCGCAGCACCTCGCGGTAGGCGCTCAATCCAAACTGCATTTCCTTCTCTTCGGAGAAGAAAATCACCTGATCACGAGCCGTGCCTGGCGCGCGGTAACAGCCGGTCAGGCTGCCGAACAGACTCATGGCGGCCCCCACCCCAAGCGCCGCGCAGAGGCTCATCGCCCCCTGGGCGCCCAGCGCCAACATCGCCCGACGCCCGATGGGCGTGGCTAAGGCTCGATCGATGGAGTCAGCGGCACGTGCCATAACAACCTACGGCATCCAAAGGTACATAAACTGCGGCGTCCCACCTCGCACCATCGACAGCAAATCTAAGTTGGCGAACCCGGCCATACCGGCGCTCGTCCCGAACAAACGGGAATAGATATTATTCTGATACTCGCCCCTGTGCCCGTAGGTCACGACCCGCGCCTCCGTCAGGCCGGCTTTTTTCTTGGCCATCTCGATCGCGTCATCCAGATACCCGATCTCGTCGATCAAGCCAGCCGCCTTGGCCTGCTCGCCTGAATAGATCCGCCCGTCTGCCAGTTTCTTGATCTGCTCGGACGACAGTTGGGGCCGCCCCTCCTGCACCACAGCCAGGAACCGGTGATAAAAGGAATCGATCACACTTTGGAAAATGGCCCGCTCTTCCATCGTCATCACCCGAAAGGGGGAGCCCATATCCTTCCGGGGGCCGGACGTGATGGCGTTGGCTTCAAGTCCAACTTTTTCCAGCAGGCCTCTCGCATTGACGGTCAGCATAATCACGCCGATACTCCCCGTCACCGTCGAAGGATGGCCCCAAATACTGTCCGCCGCCATGGCCAGATAATAGCCCCCCGAAGCCGCCACATCCATCATCGAAGCGATCACGGGCACCTTCTTCTTGAGCTTGAACTCCCGCAACTCGTAATAGAGGATGTCCGACGCGGTCACGGTGCCACCGGGACTGTTGATGCGAAGCACCAGGGCCTTGATCTTGTCGTCCTTCGCCGCCCTCGTCAGTTCCTCCTTGAACAGGGCCACCATATTGGGATGCGGCATGAGGCCTTCTTTGTCTTGCGCGCTGATGACCCCCGACAGATCCAGCACCAGCACTTTCCCCTCACCCATGCCGCTCAGCTGCACTTCCTGCACCGGCCCGGACGGCTCGACCAAATTGACCGTGATACAGCCAGACTGCAGACCGATGACTATGAGGAGACAGAGCCGGCCAACCATAGTGCACATTCTACGCATGCTGTTTCTCCATCAACTGCGTAAACTCAGTGAATAAATAGCCCGAGTCATGGGGGCCAGGAGAGGCCTCCGGGTGATATTGAACCGAAAACACCGGCCGATCCACACAGGCCAACCCTTCGATCGAATGGTCGTTCAAACTTACATGGGTCACGGCAACTTTCCCGAAAGTTGTCTCGATGACAGGCGGGCGATCCGGCACGGATGTGATCGGCTGCGCGACCTGCACCGCGAAATTATGGTTCTGCGAGGTGATCTCAACCTGTCTCGTACGCAGGTTCATGACCGGATGGTTCGCCCCATGGTGTCCGAACTTCAACTTGTAGGTCTTGAGCCCCAACGCGAGGCCGAGGATCTGATGGCCTAAGCAGATTCCGAAGAGCGGATACTGGCCGATCAGTTGCCGCACCGATTCGATCGCGTAGGGCACGCCTTCCGGATCGCCAGGGCCGTTCGACAGGAAAATGCCGTCCGGTCTGAGGGATGCCACCTGTTTCGCCGTCGTCGAAGCCGGCACGACGGTGACCGTGCAGCCGGCATCCACAAGCTGACGAAGAATATTTTGCTTCACGCCGAAATCATAGGCGACGACATGCCAGCGCTTGGTCACGGCCGCGCGGGGTTTCTCGCCAAGAGACGGAATCCATTCGCCGGATCCCTCCGTCCATTGATAGGCGGTCTCGCAGGTCACGGTGGTCGCCAGATCCCGGCCAATGATGCCGGGAGCCGCCTTGGCCTTGGCCACAGCGAGACGGGCGTCCGTCTCGACATGGGTAATGAGGCCCTGCTGCGAGCCATGTTCACGCAGATGGCGCGTGAGAGCCCTGGTATCCAGCCCCTCGATGCCGACGATCTTCGCTTCCTGGAGATAGGCCTGTAACTGCTGCTTGCTGCGCCAGTTGCTGGCGAGCGTGCTGGCCTCTTTGACGACAAACCCTTCGGCCCAGATCTTCCGCGACTCGATATCCTCCGGCGTCACCCCGTAGTTGCCGATGTGGGGACAGGTCATCGTGATGATCTGTCCTTTATAGGAGGGGTCGGTCAAGACTTCCTGATAGCCGATCATGGCCGTGTTAAACACGACTTCGCCGACCGTCTCCCCTTCATAGCCCAGGGCGCGCCCCTCGAAGAGCGTGCCATCCGCCAATGCCAACAATGCTTGTTTCACGTCACCACTCCATCCCGCCGCAGCGACCGTTTAGCCTTGATCCCTATCAACACAATTCCCAATACGAGATTAACCATGTAGAGCGACCGGACCGGCATATGGATACGGAAGAATGCTTCGAACGTCGCCTTCCTGGCCGCCTCCTCTTTCACCGCAAAGGCCTGAGCCTGGAGCGAAGCCACCATCGGATGCAGCCAGAGAATGATGATGCAGGCGATCACCGTCATCCCCACCAACAGCCCCACCTCGACCCGGCTGACCACCAC
>SYGW01000083.1 GCA_005800255.1 Nitrospiraceae bacterium
ATGACGAAGACCAGCACCATGCCGCTGATGAGGATGTCCGTGACCGTTTCCACCGTCGTATGGATCAAGGCCGTGCGATCGTAGAAGGTCTTGACCTTGACCCCGGCCGGCAACTTCCAGGTGTTGAGCTCCTCCACCTTGCGCCGCACTTTCTCCAGGACGGGCAGCGCCTTATAGCCACGCTGGAGCAGAATCACCCCCTCGACGACATCGTCGCGGTCGTCGATGCCGACCTTGCCCAGACGGATCCGCGGCCCCACGGCGACCGTTCCCAGCGTCTTGACGAAAATCGGGGTTCCGTCCTTTTCCACCACCATCACGTTTTCGATATCCGCGATCCCGTTGATCAGGCCCAGTCCGCGGATGTTGTAATTCTGCGCGCCGATCGTCAGGTAGTTGCCGCCGACGTTGGCATTGCTATTGGTCAGAGCCGACATAACCTGCGAAAGGTTGACCCCGTAGCTGATCAACCGGCCCGGGTCGATATCAACGTGATACTCCTTGGTCGTGCCGCCGAACGCCGTCACGTCGATGACGCCGGGAATGCGGCGAAATTCCCGCCGGACCTGCCAGTCTTGAATCGTCTTCAAATCCGTGAGCGTGGTCTCTCCGGCTCCCGTGAGCTCATAGCGATAGATTTCGGCGATCGCCCACCATGGCGACAGCGACGGCGCCGCGCCGGGAGGCAACTGCACCGAGCCCAGCCGGTTCAAGACCTCCTGGCGGTCGCGAAAGACTTCCGTATTGAAATCAAAATAGACCTTGATGTCGCTCAACCCGAAGATCGACAGCGAGCGAATGTCGGTGAGGCCGGGCATGCCGTTGAGCGCGACTTCGATGGGGATCGTGATTTGGCGTTCGATCTCTTCAGCCGACCAGCCCGGGTACTGGGTGATCAGCTCGACCATCGGAGGCGAGGGATCGGGATAGGCCACAATGTCGAGGGTATGAAAGGCGTAGAGTCCGCCGAAAAAAAGCAGAAAGCCCAGGGTGCAGACCATGACCCGCTGGACCAGCGAGAGTTCGACAATTCTGGCTATCATGCGATGTAATTCGATTCCAATTCGAAGGAGGAAATCCGCGCCAAGTAACGCACTAGCCCTTCACCTCCTGTCCCTTGATCAAAACCGCGCCCTTCGTCACGATGCGTTGTCCGGACTTCAACCCCTCCAGGACCCGCACATGATCCGGTGAAACCGTGCTGACTTTGACTTCCCGTTTCACATACCGGTCAGGGCCTTCGACGACGTACACGAACTGTTTCCCATCCACTTCCAAGACGGCCTCGCGCGGGATCAGCAGCAACGGCGTGGCGTCGCCGACCTGGATATGGAGACGGGCGAACATTTCCGGCTTCAGCCGGTGATCCGTATTGTTGACCCAGGCGCGCAGCTTGATAGTCCGGGAGGTCGGGTCCACCACGTCACCGATGCTGGCCACGGTCGCGGGAAAACTCACGTCCGGATAGGCCTCCACGCTGACGTTGGCGAACTGCCCCTCCCGCACCAGGGCGAGATCCCGTTCATAGACGTCCGCCACCACCTGCAGTAGATCGAGATCGGCTACCGTGAAAACGACCTGCCCGGAATCTCCCCCGATCGACTGGCCCGGCGTCACGTTCCGTTCCACGACGATCCCGGTCAAGGGACTCTTCATTTCGAATCGCGACGTGATTTTCTGCCGGTCGAGCGGCTTCTCCAATTCCTGCGCGGGCACCTTGAGCGACAACAGCCGTTCTTTCGCGCGGCGGAATTCCGCGCGCGCCTTGATCAGCTCGTTCTCCGCTTGCTTGAGGTCTTTGAGCGGCAGGGCTTTATTCTCATAGAGGTCCTTGGCCAGCTCGCGGGCTCTGGTCGCGTATTGAAGATCCGAGTCTTCCTTCACATACTCCGAATAGGCTTGAGCGATTTCCTGGCTGTCCAGGACCAACAACACGCTCCCGGCCTTCACCCGCTCGCCCAAATGCACCCGCACTTCAAGCACCCGCCCTTGCAGGGGCGAGGAGATCTTGGAATAGCGATCCTCCCCGTACGCGACCTTTCCGACCAGCGTCAGGTCATGAGCTCCCGACCCGATTTCAACCAACGCCGTCTCCACCCGCGGGTGCGACGCTGTCTCCGATCCCGCCACCTGGGAGGGAGCCGTCACAATATTGGTCACAGCTGGCTCCTCTGCGCGCCCGCACGCAGACAGGAACAGGAGACAGAGGGCCGAAGTCACGGAGAAGACGAGCTGGCCCACCGCCACCGGCCTAGCCTGAAACTTCATGAGGAAATCTCCTGTCCCACGGCGCTTTCTAACTGAAAGAGGTTGTGCTGATAGTTAAAGAGGGCTTCGATATAGTTTTGCTGAATCAACCGCGACGTACGCGCGGCATCGAGCAAGTCCAGAATCGTCGCGCCACCCCGTTCGTAGGCCCGTTCGACGATTGTCACGGTCGAACGGGCATCTTCCAACACCCCGCCCACATAGGCTTCGACCAAGCGCCGGCTTTGGAGTAAATTACGGTAGGCCACTTCCACTTCGTTCTCCACGAGGTTGACGGTCTTATTCAAGTCGGCCTCGGCTGTCTGCACGGCGACCTCCGCCTGATGAATCCCGCCCTGATTCCGATTAAACACGGGCAACGGCAACCCCAAGTTGAGCGACCACTGCTGGGGATTGTCAGGCCCCTGCGCCCCCTGCACGGCATAGCCGGCCCCGATCGTCACGTCGGGAATCCGGTACGCCTTCGCCAGCTTCAGGTCGGACTCACGCTGCGCATAGGTAAACCGCCGGACCTTGATATCGGGGCGAAGATCGAGCGCGGCCGTGCGCAGCTTATTGATGTCGGGATCGATGCGCCGAAAATCCAAGTCCGTCGTCAGCTCCAGCGTCGTTTTGGGCGACAGCCGCAAGAGCTGCCGAAGATCGCCGCGGGCCGTCTCCCCTTCCTGCAACGATTGAATCACCTGCGACTGAAAATCGACCATCTGCAATCTGATGCGAATGAGGTCGACCTCCGCGATATACCCCTTTTTAAAGCGAATCGTATTGATATCGAGAATGCGGGAAAAACGGTCGCGATTCTCTTCGGCCAACACCAGCCTGCGCTGCGCCAGCTGGATCCTATAGTAGGTGTCTTTAACGGTGAACCCCAATTGGCGCACGGCATCTTCAAACGAGGCTTCCGCCGACTGGCTGCCATAGCCGGCACTTTCGATCCGGTAACCGCGCTTTCCGGCCAGTTCGAACAATTGTTGAACCTGGCTGATCACCGCCCCGCTGTTCGACGATGTCCGCCCCTGCGTGAAGGAGCTCAGCGTTCCGATCGACGCCACAGGGTTGGGGAAGAGCGCCGCCGTGATCTGCTGGCCCTTGCTGTATTCAATACCGTACTTGGCAATAAGCACATCGAGATTCTGGCTGACGAAGAGGGCCAGCGCGTCGTTCACGCTAAGGCGCAACGACCGCGATGACATCACAGGTTGTTCAGAAGCAGAGGCTGATGAGGCCGCGCGGGCTGAATAAACGGAAACACTCAACAGATGCAGGACGATGATGCAGCAGAGAAGACCTACTCGTCGATCCACAACCACAGAAAGCCCCCCCGTAGGAACTACGACGCCCTTCACTGAATTGCTTTCGCATTATACAGTGTCTGTCAGGCGATGCAAATAATCTCTTGAGAAATAAGCACTTAGCCCCATCACGCTAGCGCATCTTCAACTCGGTCCATGCCCGATCATAGATCCGCAATGCCTCCCCCACATCGGTCATCCATTCGAGTCGTGGCAGCAGTTCCATGGGTGGATAGATCGCTGGATTCTTCAAAATATGAGTCGGCACGAAGGGCCTGGCTGCTTTGTTGGCCGAGGCAAAAAGCAACCGCTCTGCCGTGCGCGCCGCCACCTGCGGCTCCAACAGATAATTGATGAACTGCATCGACAGCTCTTTCCTGGGGGAGGACTGGAGCACGACCAGGCAGTCCGCCCAGAGAGTGCCGCCTTCTTTCGGCACGACATAGCGAATCGACGGCCGATCCCTCATGGCCCGCGCCACCGGCCCTCCCCACCCATGGGCCAGCACCACATCCCCTGAAGCCAGGAGCTGGTCGTAATGGTCGCTGGCATAGGCCTTCACCAGCGGCTTTTGCGCCAGCAATCGCGCCGTGGCTTCCCCGATCAGAGCCGGGTCTTTCGTATTCATCGACGCCCCCATCGACCGGAGGACCGCCCCGAACACTTCTCGCTGATCGCTCAACATGCTGATCTTCCCTGCGTACCGGGAATCCCACAGAACCGCCCAACTGTCCGGCGGCGGCGAAATAACGGCTGAGTCATAGCCGATTCCGACCGTGCCCCAGAGATAAGGAATCGCGTAACGCTGCGTCGGATCGAACGGCAGATGCTGGAGATGGTCTTCCAACGTGGCGGCATTGAGCAACAGCGCGGGATCGAGCTCCGCCACCAGTCCCTGTTGAATCATGATCGCCGCCATGAAGTCCGACGGTACCGTGACATCGTAGCCGGTCGCTCCGCCCTGGAGCTTGGCCAACAGTTCTTCATTGCTGCTGAACGTATCGACGACGACCTTCACTCCATGCCGCCGCTCGAACTCGGCCAGCAGCTCAGGCCCGACATAATCGGACCAGGTGAAGTAATGGAGTGTCTTCTGTTCCTCATCCCCGGACAGGCGCTGGCAGGCCTGGCTCCCACACAGCAGTAATAGAACCAGGCAGAGAGAGCGGATCATCTCGTGAGCGCGCATGGATCTCCTACCGTCGTTGGAGCAGAAGCGACAAACCGATCAATCCCATCGAGGCCACCACAAACAATGCTGACAGGGCATTGATCTCGAGGGACAGGCCGGACTTGATCATGGAATAGACTTTCAGCGGCAGGGTCGTCGCGCCGGGGCCGGCGGTAAAGAACGTGACGATGAAGTCATCGAGCGAGATGGTGAAGGCCATGAGCCCTGCTCCAAGGATGGCAGGCCTGAGCAAGGGAAGGGTCACATACCTCAAGGCATCCCCATAGGAGGCCCCCAAATCCGCCGCGGCCTCCAACAGCCGCGGGTCCAACTTTCTGAGGCGCGCCCGCACGATGACCATCACGACCGGCACATTGAAGAGGGCATGGCCCGCCATCACGGTTGTCAGACTGAGCGGCATACGCACCAGCACGAAGAACAACAGGAGCGACACTCCCATTATCACTTCCGGAATCACCAGCGGCAACAGCAAGGCCTGTTCGATCTGGCGCTGCCGCTTCCCCGGCAGACCTTCCAGCCCCACGGCCAAACTGACACCAAGCAGCAGCGCGAGCAGAGTCGAGACCGTCGCCACCCACAAACTATTCGCTGCGGCAGCCTGCAAGGCCTGATCGGCCCAGAGGGCGCGATACCATTGCAGAGACCCGCCCTGCCAGGTCGCAGATAAACGAGATTCATTGAACGAAAAAAGAATCAGCGCCGCGATCGGCCCATAGAGAAAAAACAGATTCGCCACACTTGCGCGCCACAGCCAGCCGCCGGACGGTTTCATGATTCAGACTCCGGCGGGACAAGCGGTTTCGCTGCGCGAAGGGACCAGCGCATCATGGCAGCCACGCACAACATCAAGAGACAGGAAATCGCCGCGCCCAGCGGCCAATCTCGCGCGACGAGAAACTCATGCTGAACAAGGTTCCCGATCATCATGCTTCGCGCGCCCCCGAGCAGGTCCGGCGTGAGAAAGGCTCCGAGCGACGGAATAAAGACGAGAAGACAGCCGGCCACGACTCCCGGCCTGGCCAGAGGCAGGATGATGCGCCGGAAGACCGTCCACCTAGTGGCATAGAGATCCCAGGCCGCCTCGACCAATGTCCGATCCACCCGCTCGAGCGCCACAAAGAGCGGCAAAACCATGAAAGGCAGATAGCCATAGACCAGGCCAATCACCACGGCCGTATTGGAATAGAGCAATTCGATGGGGCTGCTAATCACGCCCAGCTTCAACAAAATCGTATTGAGCAAGCCTTCCGTACGGAGGATAAACATCCAAGCGTAGGTGCGGACGAGGAAGTTGGTCCAGAAGGGAATCATCACCAGCAGCAGCCAGATCCCCTGCCGGCTCGGGGCAGCCCGAGCGATATAATAGGCCAAGGGAAAGCCCATGATCAGACAGAGCAAGGTCGTCCCGGCAGCCAGAAGGATCGACTGGCCCAGGATACGGGCATAGAGAGGATGGAGCAGATCGAGATAGTTCCCCAGGCTAAACGACCAGACAATTCCGCCGTAGGTGCCACGGCCGGCAAAACTGATCACCACCATGAGACAGAGCGGTACGATAAACAAAAGCCCCATCCAGACCAGGCCTGGTCCGAGGAGCCACCAGGAGAGCCCTCGCCCCGAGGAGGCCGCCCATCCGGCAGGCGCAGCAGGTTTCATTCGCTCAGCACCACAGCATCGGCCATGTGCCAGCGCACATGAACCGCATCGCCTCGTTGGAGCCCCTTCTGACCGGACTCATCGTTCGGCACGCGCACGTTCCAG
>SYGW01000084.1 GCA_005800255.1 Nitrospiraceae bacterium
TGACAGCCTCGGTCACCTTTTCGCCCCGATAGTCCTAGGCGGTCTGCTTCATCTTCTGGAGGATCATCGCCGAGACTTCGGAGGGGCTGTAGCGCTTGCCGCGAATCTCGACATGCGCGTCCCCGTTGTCCGCTTCCACGACCTTGTACGGCAGGCGTTTGGCGGCCTCCTGCACCTGGCGGCTGTTGAATTTTCGGCCCATCAACCGTTTGACCGAGAAAATCGTGTTTTCCGGGTTGGTAATGGCCTGACGCTTGGCGATCTGGCCGACGAGCCGCTCTCCCTTGTCCGTGATACCCACGATGGAGGGGGTGGTGCGGCTGCCTTCGGCGTTGGCAATGACGACCGGGTCCCCGCCGCTCATGATGGCCACGCAGGAATTCGTCGTGCCCAAATCAATGCCGATGACCTTGCCCATAATATGCTCTCCTTCCTCCAAAAAACGGGACGTCAATCGGTGCGCGGCTGCTTGCCTACGCCGTGCCGGTTGAAGAATGTTCCTAGTTGCTTGTCGGGGCGCTGGCTACCGTGACCATGGCTGCCCGCAACATCCGCTCGTGCAAGAGATACCCCTTTTGAAATTCCTCGATGACCGTATTGTCCGGCGCGCCGGGAGACTTCACCTGGGCCACGGCTTGGTGCCGGGCCGGATCGAATTGCTCGCCGACGCTGGCGATCTGGCGAACCCCGGCCTTGGCCAGCAGATCCATGAACTGCTTGAGCGTGAGCTCGACGCCTTCGATCAGACTATCGGCCTTGGCCCCTTCCTTCGGGGCCTCTTTCGCGGATTTGATCGCCCGCTCAAGGTTGTCGATAATCGGCAGCAGCTCTTTCAGCAAGCTTTCATTGGCGAAGCGGGCGTAATCCCGCTGGTCTTTTTGCGCCAACCGTTTATAGTTCTCGAATTCTGCAGCCAGCCGCAAATGTTTGTCGTGAAGGGCCTGGGCCTCTTCCGTTTTGGCGGCCAAGGCTTGGTTCAAACCATGGTCCAAACCCTGCCGCTCTCTCTCCCCGTTTTCCTGGGAGCAGTCATCGGCAGGTCCAGAATCTAACCCATTGACAAAGCTTGTTTTTTCTTTATCGTCGCTCATGAGATACACCAACGCTCGGCTGAGATAGCCATAGGGGCTACAAAGTCAACAGGGAGACTCAATTTTGTTCAAAGCTTAGGGAGTCGGACGCGACAAGGAATGTGAGACCGTTTTTCTGACGGCCTGAAGGCGGGCATCAAATCCCGGTTCGGTTTGTGGTGCGGCGATGAAGCAGTTCCAGCCCTTCCAGCGTCAGATGGGGCCTGACTTCCTGAATTTTTCTAGAGCAGAGGGCGAGCAGTGAGGAAAATCCACCGGTTGCGACCACCAATGCCTGCTGTCCCAATTCATCCTGAAGCCTGGCGATGAGATCATCCACCATGGAAGCATGACCGTAGATGAGGCCGGATTGGATGCTGCTAACTGTATCCCGACCAATAACGGTCTTGGGCTGGGCCAGGGGGACGTTCGGCAGTTGGGCGGTTCTGGCGGTGAGCGCCTCGGCCCCAATGCCGAGGCCAGGCGCGATGGCGCCGCCCAGGAAGTCGCCCTGCCCGGTAATGATGGAGAAGGTGGTGGCTGTGCCCAAGTCCACCACGATGAGGCTGGTCTTGTACCGGTCGTAGGCGGCAGCGGCGTTGACCAGGCGGTCGACTCCGAGTTCGCGCGGATCGGCATAATGAAGCGTGAGGCCCGTATCCATGTCGGCGGAGACGATCAGCGGCTTGCGATGGGACAGATTCTGGGCCATCTGCTTGATGACCGGGAGCAAAACGGGGACGACGCTGCAGAGGATCGCAGCGTTGATGTCGGCTGCGGCCTGGCCAGCGCTCCGGATGTGATGGGCCAGTAAGCTCCCATAGTCTTCTGCGGTCCTTGTCGGATTGGTATCCGTGCGCCAATGCCCGATCATGGTCTGCTGCCGGAACAGACCCCAGACGATGTTGGAGTTGCCGATGTCGATCGTCAGCAGCATTGTTCGACTCGTGAGGCGTCAGGCGGCAGGGGTGCTGCTGCCTGGTTTGTCCTGCTTTTCCCCCTCACGCCTGAGGCCTCACGCTTTACGTCCATTACGCAGATGCACGATATCACCCGCGCGAACTTCGACCAAGCCCCCTCCGGAAGCCGGCTCGCGGAGGATGCGCAGCGAACCATCCGGCGCGATGGAATCGGCCAGCCCGTCGATGGTCTGTCCTTCGGACAGGGAGACCCTGACGCTTCGTCCCAAGGTTGCGCAGATGCGGGCATATTCGCTCAGGAACGTCTCCGGGGGGCTGGTCAGCAGGGTCTCGGAGTAGCGCTCAAGTTCCAAGAGGATGGAGGCCAAGAGCGAGGCCCGGTCGCATTGCCGGCCGGTCTCGGCGGCGATGGACGTGGCGGTCTCGCGGATGTTCTCCGGAAATCCTGCGCGGCTACCGTTGACATTGAGCCCGATCCCGACAACGACGAAGGTCGTGGAGGGGCCGGACAGGCTGCTTTCGCAGAGCAGTCCCCCCAGCTTGCGGTCTCCGAGCAGTATATCGTTCGGCCACTTGAGCGACGGTTTGAGATCGGCAACCAGCTGCACGGCTCTGGCGACCGCCACGGCCGAGAGGAGTGGAATCATCGAGAGCCATCCGGCTAGATCGTCCGCCGCCTGGTTCCTCAGGATCACAGAACAATAGAGATTGTCTCCGGGCGGCGAATACCAGCTGCGTCCCAGCCGTCCTTTGCCCGCTGTCTGTGTTTCGGCCACAAGAACGGCGCCGTCTTGGGCTCCTTGCTGAGCCAGTTTCATGGCTTCATGGTTGGTCGACGTGGTTTCCTGCAGCACGTGCAGGGTGCGGCCGAATCGCTTGGTTCGCAAAAGGGCTTGGATCGTTTCTCGGGTCAGTGGCTGGGCGGGCAGGGAGGCCATCGGGTTACCGTCCTTGTGTGCGAGGTTTCCTGGGAGGGCGGAGGGGCAGGATATCCATGCTGAGATCGGCCGCCGGGGCCGAGTGGGTCAAGGCCCCGATGGAAATGAAGTCCGCCCCGGCCTCGGCCATCTCGCGGGCATTTTGAAGGGTGATCCCTCCGGAAACCTCCGTCAACGCTCTGCCGTGAATAAGCGCAACCGCTTTCCGCACGAGGGGTGGCGTCATATTGTCCAGCAGGATTACGTCGGCCTCCCCGCGCAGGGCTTCCCCTGTTTGCTCGAGGGTCTGCACTTCGACGCTGATCCGCAGCCCATGCGGCGCGTGCTGACGGGCCAGCAGGCAGGCCTCGGCGATGCCGATATGCCGGCCTTGCAACAGCAGCAGATGGTTGTCCTTGACCAGAATGCCGTCGCCCAGGGAGTGGCGATGGTTCTGCCCTCCGCCCAACCTCACGGCCCATTTCTGCAAGGTGCGCAGCCCAGGCGTGGTTTTTCGCGTATCCAGGATCGTGGCGCGACTGCCTCGGACGGCGCGGCACAACCGGTCGGTCACGGTGGCGATGCCGGACAGGTGCTGAAGAAAGTTCAGCGCCACCCGCTCCGCCATCAGGAGCGAGCGGGCATCACCCTGGACCGTCAGCACGGCCTGGCCTTTCTTGGCCGGGGCTCCGTCTTCGCGAGCCCGAACGATCCGGACCTTCGGATCCACCGCCGTGAAGACCTCCCGCGCCACGGCCATCCCGGCAAGCACGAGCGTCTGATGAGCCGTGACGGTGCCGCGGGCCTGGATCGGTGCGGGAAAGAGAGTGGCGGTCGTCACATCGCCCCAGGCGAGATCTTCCTCCAGGGCCCGGCGGACCGCCGTTCGAATCTGTTCGGTGGAAGGACTAGACATCTAGTCCTTGGCGGGCATCATGGCGCGCAACTGCGTTTCGCTGCTGGCGAGCAACCGGCTTTCCTGTTCAAGGATCCTGACGCGCTCGCGGTGTTCGTGAATGACTTCGCCGGGAGCTTTTGACGTAAACTCGGCATTGCCGAGTTTGCCGGCGATCCGTTTCGCTTCCTGGCGATTCTCTTGGTGCTGCTTCTGAAGTTTTTGGAGCACGCTCTCGAGATCGACCTCTCCTTCGACGGCCAGCCCCGCTGAGATCCCCTCCGTGACCAGGCGAAGCACCTTGTCGGTCGGCCAGGTGTCGATGGCGGCCAACTGCACCGTGCCCCGACTGAGGTGTTCGAGATAGGCGTGAAGATCCTGCAAGCGAGTGAACTGGTCTCCTCCTGCCGCCGCCCCGTAGAGGGTGACTTTCTTGCCCGGTTGATAAGTGAGCAGGGCTCGTCCGGTTCGGACCGTCGTCACAAACTGTTCCAGGGCGGCGAAAGAGGCTTCCGCGTCCTTGGAATCCCACTCAGGGCTCGAACTCGGATAGGGCTGGGTGACGATGCTGTCGCCTGCATGCGGGACCGTCTGCCAGACTTCTTCGGTAAGAAAGGGCATGAAGGGGTGGAGCAGGCGCAATAATGTTTCGAGCGACTCGAGAAGGGTCTGCCTGGTCCGACCGGCTGCGGGCGATTCCTTGTCCTGGAGGGAGGGTTTCGCCAACTCCAGGTACCAGTCGCAGTACTCGTGCCAGATGAATTGATAGAGCTGGCTGGCCGCCTGGTCGAACCGGTACTGTTCCAGGGACGTGTTGACGGACCGGATCGTGTGGCTCAGGCGGTTCATGATCCAACGGTCTGCAAAGGATCGGTCGGCGAGCGGGGCCGAGGCCCTGGGTCCGTCCACGTGCATCAAGATGAAGCGGGCGGCATTCCAGATCTTGTTGGCGAAATTGCGGTACCCTTCGATCCGCTCCTCAGCCAGTTTGATGTCGCGGCCAGGCGAGGCCATGGAGGCCAGGGTAAACCGCAAGGCGTCGGTGCCGTACCGGTCCATTACGCTCAAGGGATCAATCACGTTTCCCTTGGACTTGCTCATCTTTTGGCCTTCCGCGTCCCGAACCAGCGCATGGATATACACGTCCCTGAACGGGACCTGGCCCGTGAATTTGAGCCCCATCATGATCATGCGGGCGACCCAAAAGAACAAAATGTCCAGGCCGGTGACGAGGGTGGATGTCGGGTAAAAGGTCTTGAGTTCCTGGGTCTGTTCAGGCCATCCCAGGGTTGAAAAGGGCCAGAGGGCCGACGAAAACCAGGTGTCCAACACGTCCGGGTCCTGGAGGAAGTCGTTCCCGCCGCAGGTCGGGCAGGTGGTCGGCTGGGTCCGCATGACCAGGGCCTTGGCGTTCGACAGAATCGTGACGCGTTTGCGCGAGGCCTTGGGCAGGGCCTGCGCCTCGGTCGTGGTCATGCCGTCGTGCGCGGTTTCCAAAATCGCATCGGCGTTGCAGGAACGGCAATACCAGGCGGGAATCTGGTGCCCCCACCAGATTTGCCGCGAAATGCACCAGTCTTTGATGTCGCGCATCCAGCCGAGATAGTTGTTGGTCCAGGCCTCGGGAATCAGACGGATGCGGCCGTCCTCCACCGCCTTGATGGCCGGCTCCGCCAGCGGCTTGATCTTGACGAACCACTGGGGCGAGAGATAGGGCTCGACCACCGTCTTGCACCGGTAGCACTTGCCCAGCGCCATCTTGTGGGCCTCGACTTTTTCCAGGAGGCCCCGCTCCTGCAGGAGCGCCTCGATCTTCGGCCTGGCCTGGTTGACGCGCAGCAACTCGACGGCCTCGATGACGGCTTGTTCCACCGAAGCGGCCCGCAACCCCACTGGGTCGAGGCGGGCCTGGTGATCCAGGATTGGCAAGCGCGGAAGGCCGTGCCGTTCGCCGGCCTCGAAGTCGTTGAGGTCGTGCGCGGGCGTGATTTTTACGGCGCCGGTCCCGAACTCGCGATTCACCAGAATCGGGTCTCCCACGATCGGAATCTCCCTGGTGGTCAGCGGGAGACGGACCTTCTTGCCGATCAGGCGGTTGTAGCGGGGGTCTTCCGGGTGCACGGCCACGGCCGTGTCTCCCAGCAACGTTTCCGGCCTGGTCGTGGCGACGATTAAGAGGGTCTCTGGATCGTCGGCCAGCGGGTAATGGATGTGATAGAGCTTGCCGGCCGTCTCTTCATGCTCAACTTCGATGTCCGAGAGGGCTGTGAGGCAGCGGGGGCACCAGTTGATCAGTCGCTCGCCCCGGTAGATCAGGTGCTCTTCGTGCAGGCGGACAAAGACCTCGCGAACCGCATGGGAGAGACCGTCATCCATCGTGAAGCGGAGGCGGTCCCAATCGCAGGAGGCGCCCAACCGTTTCAACTGTTGGATGATGGTTCCGCCGGATTGGGCCTTCCAGTCCCAGACCCGCCGGATAAAGGCGTCGCGTCCAAGGGCTTCCCGCGAGGTGCCCTCGGCCATCAGCTGCCGCTCAACGACATTCTGTGTGGCGATGCCGGCATGGTCCGTTCCGGGCATCCAGAGGGTATTGCGCCCCTGCATGCGGCGCCATCGGATCAGAATGTCCTGCAAGGAGTTGTTCAGCGCATGGCCGACGTGCAGGGAGCCGGTACCGTTGGGGGGAGGAATGACGATGGTGTAGGGCGTCTGCCGACGATCGGTGGAGGCGCGGAAGTAGCCCCGGTCGATCCAGAACCGGTACCACCGTTCTTCGACCAGCTTGGGTTCATAGGTCTTCTCGAGCTGCCGGGAGGCCATCGGATAAACGCCACGATCATAAAGGTGGAGGAGGCTGTTTCTACGTGGCGCGCATCTTAACATGGCCCTCCGACACCGGCAAGGCGCGCCGTCGCTGCGCGAGCCGTTTGTGGCCTCTTCCGTGCAAATCGCTTGTGCGCGAGAAGAAGAGTGTGCTATACATCGCGCCGTTTGGATGCTTGCGGTTAACCTGGAGATCGTGGTCTATGGCACGCGGACGCGAGAAAGATCGGAAGGTTCGGAAGAAGCACCGCAAGAACATCAAGCGGGTCAAGGGATTGGCCAAAGCTAGGCGAGCGAAGCGCACGAAGCGTTAGGGCTCATTCGGGCAGGGTCGGAATCCCACGGTTCTCAGCCTTCTGTCGGTTATCCTCCCGCCATCTCGCCTTGCTGGGCGGCACTCCGCTCGTCAGGCTCCTTGGCTCGCGCCGCCGAGCGGCCACTCGGCCAAGCGTTTCTCGATCAGATCCGGCACCAGCTGCTCCGTGATCTCGGACACGCGTTTCTGAATGATGGGCTTGAGGCCAGCGATCAGTTGGTGGGAGATGTCCGGCAAGGCTTGCTGCATCGCCTCCATGGCGATCCACGTTATATCTTCAGGTGGATAGACCCTGGCAATCTGGCTCGCAACGCGGCTTGCAGCAGTCGTGCAGGCCCCGAACATCCTCATTATTTTGCTGGCATATTGGCAAGCAAGTAGAGGGCTTCCGGCTTGTCAAGAAACCAGGCACTCTAGGAGATTTTGAATTCGTTTCAATCGGATCGGTACACTGCCTGCGCCACAAGGGTTGCGCGACACAAGGATGGGCCTGTGAGTCAAATCAAAGTCGTGTTTTTCGATGCCGTCGGCACCCTGTTTCGCGTCAGGGGCTCGGTGGCCGAGGTGTACCTGTCCCACGCCGAGCCGTTCGGCGTAGGTCGGACACCAGAACTGATGCAGGCCGTCGATGAAGCTTTCAAACGCGCATTCCGTGATGCCCCGCCGCCGCTCTTCGCCGTGAGCGATCCGGTCGAACTGAAACAATGTGAGCGGCTCTGGTGGTTCGACATCGTCCACAATGTGTTCTACCGGGTGGGGATGTTCGAGGGTTTCGACGACTATTTCGACCAGGTCTACGAAGCCTTCGCCGGCCCCCAACATTGGGCGCTCTATCCGGATACCCTGGCCACGTTGCAACGCCTGAAGGGGCAGGGGTTTGAACTCGGCGTCATTTCCAATTTCGACACCAGGCTGTTTACCGTCCTCAAAGGGCTGGGCCTGACCGATCTGTTCGACACAGTCACGATCTCCAGTCTGTCTCGCGCGGCCAAGCCGGCCAGGAAAATCTTTCACCTGGCCCTCGACAAGCATGCCGTGGATGCGGAAGAAGCGGTCCATGTCGGGGATAGTCTGAAAGACGACTTGGAAGGGGCCCGCGCGGCCGGTCTAACGGGGCTGCTCCTGGACCGCGAGGGGGTCCATCAGGGGCAGCCGACGATCAAGGGGCTGGATGATCTGCCCGAAGCTATCGCGCGACTCTAGCAGGCTACAGCAGGAGCGGGACGGTTTCAGCGGCCCTGCCGCCGATCATAAGGTCCACCATGGCCGACCGGGGCTGCTCCTCCAGGTTGACCTCGATCACGAAGGCGCCGGCGGCTTTGGCGATGCCCGCGAACGAGGCGGCCGGGTTCACGACCCCCGAGGTGCCAATGATCAGCATGACGCCACAGGCGGCGACGGCCCCCATGCTCCGGTCCAAGGCTTCTTCCTCCAGCGCTTCGCCGAACCAGACGATGTGCGGCCGGGCCAGACCATGGCAAGCCCGGCAGTGGGGCGGGATGGCGATCGGTACCTCCCAGTTCTCCTCGACCTGCTTGCAGACCGTGCAGCGGACCTTCCAAATATTGCCGTGAATCTCCAGCAGTTGGTTCGATCCTGCGGCCCGGTGCAGACCGTCCACGTTCTGCGTGATCAGCAGGAACCGTTCGTGTCTTTGTTCCAACTCCGTCAACGCCCGATGCCCCGCGTTCGGCTGCTTGGTCGCGATCAGTTCCCGCCGCCAGTTGTACCATTCCCAGACCAGGCGAGGATCGCGTGCAAAGGCTTCCGGCGTCGCCAAGTCCTCGGCCCGGAAATTGCGCCAGAGCCCGTCGGCGCCGCGGAACGTCGGAATGCCGCTGTCGGCTGAGATGCCGGCGCCGGTCAGCACGGTAACGGAACGGGCACGGGCGAGCCTGGACTTGGCTTCAAGAATGGCGGCCGATGGCGGCATGGGGCCTATTATAGCGATTTTGCCCCTCACAAGGCGCGTGCTATAGTACGCGCGTAAAGTCGTCAGTAATTAGTTCTCGGTTGTCAGTTTGAACCGGCGCTCCGGACTAAAGACTGACAACTGATTGCTGAGAACGTTCTCCGGAGTCTTTATGCAACAGATCATGGTTGTCGGGGCCGGGTCCGTCGGCGGCTTTTTCGGGGCGCATCTCGCCAAACAAAACCCCAACGTTTCGTTCCTGCTGCGGCCGCGCACGTTGCGGGCCGTTCGGGCCAACGGCCTGACGATCCGCAGCGCCTCCGGGACTTTCACCGTCCGGCCTCCCTGCGCCTCCGATCCCCGCGAGTTGCCGGCGCCGGATCTCATCATCCTGGCCGTCAAGGCTTTCGATTTGGATGCCGCGCTGGACCAGCTCGAGCCGGTTCTGACTGAGCGAATGGTCCTGCTGACGCTTCAGAACGGCGTGGATGTGGAGGATCGCCTTCTGAGCCGACTCAAGCGGGATTGTGTCGTGGGGGGGGTGGCGTTCATCTATTCCAAAATCGTCGAGCCGGGCGTGATTGAGCATTACAAGCGCGGGGCTGTGTCCATCGGCGAGCTGATGGGACACAAGAGTCCAAGGGTTCTGGCAATCGCCGACTTGTTCAAGCAGGCCGGCCTTCCCTGCCATCTGGTGGACGACATCCGTCGCGTCAAGTGGGAGAAGATGTGCTGGAACTGCGCCTTCAATCCCCTGACGGTCCTGATCAACGATCGGATCGCGAAAGCCTTGGATCATCCGGAAATGCTGCCGGTGATCCGCCAGATTGTCGGAGAGGTGGCGGCGGTGGCGGCCACGCTGAAAGTCCCGTTGAGCGAGGATATCGCCGACAAGGTGGTGCGCTGGTCCCAGGAGATCAGAGCCATTCACACCTCCATGTACGACGATTGGAAGGCGGGCCGGCAGACGGAGATCGACGCGCTCAACGGCTATATCGTCAGGCTGGGACATGAGTTGGGCATTCCGGTTCCTTTGAATGAAGCTCTCACGGCGACGATCAAGGTGATCACGGAGCGCGAACGGAGCGGACCAGGGATCCTCAGGATCGACGGAGACGTCATTCAACCGATCCAGTTCGACCTGGATGTCATCGTCAAGCTTCCAGCCGAACATCACGTGCCGGATGTGAGCAAGTTTGCACCAGGGTTCAAGGGGAAAGGCGTGCGGGTCAAGGGCTTGCTCGAAGTGCCGGCCATGGCCATCGGTGCCGACCATGTCACGTTCCATTCCCTGGACGGCAAGTTTGCCGCTTGCCTGACCATTCCCCAGGCGGTAGAACACGGGGTCTTGATTTACGAGTCGGACGGCGCCCCGCTTTCGGAACAAAAAGGCGGCCCCTTCCGGCTGATCGCGCCCGGTCTCGGTGATCTCTGCGCCAATGTCAAAGGGGTCGGGCGTATTCAGGTGTCCAAAGGGCCTGGCAGGGACACCAGGCCATCCTTGAACTGCGATCCCAAACTATCTCCGTCCAGTTGAGGACGGCGCGCTCTGCGGCACAAGATCATGGCCATCCTCCCAGATCCAATGCCCCAGGCCTCTCCGGGAACGTTCCGGCTCTCCAAATCGAAATATCTCTCCGGGTTGCAATGTCAGAAGCGGCTCTACCTGGAGATCCATGCGCCGACCTTGGCCGTCGCCCCCGATGAACAGACCCAGGCGATTCTGGACATGGGTACAGAAGTGGGCGAACTGGCCCGCCAGCGTTTCCCCGGCGGCGTCCTGGTGACGGCCGACCATCGCCATCCGACGGAGGCGCTGCGCCGAACCACCGCCCTACTCGCCGACCCGGCGGTGTCGGCGATATTCGAAGGGGGCCTGGAATATGACCGGGTCCTGGTCCGCGTCGATATCCTCGAACGAGTCGCGTCGGCGTCCGGCGGCCCGGACGCCTGGCGTCTCATCGAGGTGAAATCATCGAGCCGGACGAAGGACATCCATATCAGCGACCTAGCGGTTCAGGCCCATGTCTTGCGGGGCGCCGGCCTTTCACTCGACGGCACATGGCTCATGCATATCAACACTCAGTATGTCTATCCGGGAGGCCCCCTGGATTTGACACAGCTGTTTTCCCTGCAGGACCTCTCCGCCCAGGTCGCCGCGCTGGAGCTGGACGTCGCTCCGCGCCTGGCCCGGATGAAAGCCATGCTGCAGGCGCAGCTCCCGCCCGCCATCGAGCCGGGCAGTCATTGCCACCAGCCCTATGACTGTCCGTTCTGGGACCATTGTACGAAAGAGAAGCCGGTCCGCTGGATTTATCACTTACCGGGCAGCGCGCAGACGGTCGAGCGGCTGGCCCGTCAGGGCATCGAGACCATTGATGCCATTCCGCATAACGTCAAGCTCACCTCCCTGCAGCGCCGCGTCAAAGACAATGTCGAATGGATTGATGCGCGCCTGCACGACGCGCTCTCGTCCGTCCGCTTTCCCGTCCATCACCTCGACTTTGAAACCTTCATGCCCGCCATCCCCAAATTTCCGATGACCAGGCCCTATCAGGTCATTCCGACGCAATGGTCCAATCACATCGAGACGGAAGGGGAACAGGTCAGGCACGAGGCCTATCTCTGCCGCGATTCCGACGATCCGCGTGACGAGTTTGCGGTCACCTTGCTCGCATCCCTCGGGCGAGAAGGCAGTATTTGCGTCTATTCCGACTATGAACGGACCGTGCTGCAGCGATTGGCCGATGCCTTGCCGTCGCTGCGGGCCGACCTCACGCAGGCCATGGCCCGTTTGTGGGATTTGCTCACGATCGTCAAAGCGCATTATTACCATCCAGCGTTTGCCGGTTCCTTTTCGATCAAGTCCGTCCTGCCGGCCCTGGTACCGGACCTGAGCTACGAGGACCTGGAGATCAGAGAAGGGGGTACGGCTGCGCGGGCCTACCAGCAGATGGTCTTCGAAGAAACCGACTGGATGGAGAAGGAACGATTGCGGGACGCGTTGTTGCAATATTGCGAACGGGACACCCTGGCCATGGTGGCGGTCCGTAAAGCCTTGGCGGTTCGGGCCATGGAGGCGAGGCATGACTAAACGCAACCTGACATGCAAAGCCTGTGACGGTCGCTGGCCCCCGCAAAATCATCGGATCGCCGATCTTGGCCTGACCCTGGCCTATTTGTTTGAAGACCAGTTCTTTCTCGGTTGGACCGTGCTGGTGCTCAAGCGACATGCCACGGAACTGTATGAATTGACCAAGGAAGAACGGGGCCTGGTGATTGAGGAGGTAAATGCCGTGGCTCAAGTGCTGGCGGGAGAATTCCATCCGGTGAAGGTCAACTACGGACTTCTGGGGAATCAGCTCCCGCATATCCACTGGCACGTCGTCCCCAGGCTGGCCGACGATCCTGCGCCGCTCGAATCGGTCTGGGGCCATCCCCACCAACCAAAGCCCTTGGGCGAACAAGCCCGAACGGAGCTGATCGCCAAGCTGCAAGCGAGCTTCCGAGGCTGACAGCAAGCCTTGCAGCGCCCGCAGGTGATCGAAGCGGCGGTTTGACAAGACACGATGAAAAAGCTAAAGATACTGGAGGTGTTGCTCCAGCTGCTCAACCACACAAACTGATAACAAGCAGCCGGTTCAACCGAAGGTTAGCATGGTAGGCATCGAGTCGCGCGTGCAGTTCCAGCTCACGCTGTAATTCTTGTCGCGGAGCGACACCTTTTCATGGCAGTGGAGCTTCATGGCCCGCCGGTACTCTGGCGCGGCACTGCCCGGTGCGAAGTGAGATTCGCTGCAGATCGCCACTGAGCGTGGCTCCCGCCAAATAAGTTCGGGGTGGCGGAGAGGGTGGGATTCGAACCCACGGTCCAGTTGCCCAGACAGCAGTTTTCGAGACTGCCCGATTCGGCCACTCTCGCACCTCTCCGTCTCTCAAGAAGTGAACTGTGAACAGTGAATGGCAAGCGATTTAAGAAAGATATCGGTCTTAACCGGTCACCATTGACTATTCACATACTTGCTCGTTCGCTCACCCCGTCTCGCAAGCCGCGAAAGAACGCCTGCAACAACTCCTGGCTTTCTCGTTCCAAGACCCCGCCCACGACCTGCACGCGATGGTTCAAGCGCCGTTCATCCGGCAGGTTGAAGACGGACCCGCAGGCGCCGGCTTTGGGATCCTTCGTGCCGAAGACCAGTCGAGAGACGCGGGACTGGATGATGGCGCCGGCGCACATGGAACAGGGCTCGACCGTGACATACATGGTGGTGCCGGTCAGTCGCCAGCTCCCGAGCTTGGTGGCGGCCTCTCGGATGGCCACGACTTCCGCATGCGCGGTCGGGTCCTGCCAGACCTCTCGGAAATTGTGGACCTGCGCCAGCACCTGCCCATCGAGCACCAAGACGGCGGCGATCGGCACTTCGCCGAGCGCCGGGGCCAGCCTGGCCTGCTCCAACGCCAGCTGCATATATTCCAGGTCCTTGTCGGCGATAAAACTCATACGCATCGCACTCTCAGACGGTCTGCAGCGCGCGGTATCTTAACACAGCCACTCCGTACGGAGAAGCCCTCATGAATCACAGGCTAGCGGCGGAAGAATTCAAATTCGACGCGAAGTTGGATGGCCGTGTAGCGCTGCACCAATCCGGCGCGGTCGAGCGGCATGTCTTGCTCGTGATAGAGGCTGATCTCCGCATCCTTCCAGCGCAAGGCGAGGCCGGTGATCCAATCCAGCTCGGAGGGCCGGAGCGCATGGCCGTTGGTCCGATCCGTAAAGAAATTCGTGTCCACGAACAGCACGGCCAGGTTGCGGTAGAGGTCAATGTCCGTATGGGCGACGTACCGGTAGAGGGCGCGGCCGGTGTTGTCGGGGCGCGCGAAGTAGCTTTGGTTATAGAAGAGCCAACCAGCGCCGACATAGGCGGTGATATTTTGCTTGGGGAAGACCGAGCGCCACCAGGACCACTGGTTCGCGTCGGTCATGCGGTAGGTCAGCAGCGTGTCCCCATAGGTCTGTTTGGTGCCGCTCCGGTCCAGCGGCGCGTCCCGCTCGTACTGCACCCGCCAGCCGAAATTGTTCCAGGACCCGGTGAAGGCGTAGGTCTGGTCCCATTCCGTCAGGGTAATCCAGCCTTTTTTCCGGTCCGAGAAGAAATTCTGGTCCGTATAGAACTGGAGGTATTCCTTGTAGAGGTCCGTTTCCACGTGGACCATGTGCCGGAGACCGGCTAAACCGGTATTGTCAGGCCGGGCGGCGAAGGTGGGGTTATCGACAAGGACGGACGAGAGCAGGTAGCCGCGCACCCGATGGTCTTCATGTTCTTCAGGATGGGCGACCCCTTCTTCCTGTACTTCGCCGATGGCAGGGAGAGGGCGCCCGTATTTTTCCAGCGCCGCAGCTGGATTGGGACAAGCGAAAAGGTAGAGGCAGAGCCATCCTGCATGCCACGCCTGTCCGGCACTCAGCCCTGTCCCCTTGCCCATCCACACGACATCCTCGGTTGTTCTGTCGGCTCCGGATGATCCGGTTGCCTTGTGGTTCGATTCTCATGAAAGACCGATTCTTGTAGCCGTGTCGGAGCGAAGTGTCAAGGAAAGAGTAGCGGGAAGAGTAGAGGGATTGAGGCGATCTCAGAGTCGCCCGACCAGATCAATCTCGCCGGTCGGTTGGGGACGGCCTCCTTCCGGTTCCAGGCTCACGGCACACTTCGTGATCTCGGTCGGATCGGGCATGCTGTGGACGATGAGGCGGCTCTTGCACCTAGTGACGGTTGAAACGGTGCCGGCGCCAGCCAGGCGGCGCCGGGCTAGTGGAAGTATGGCGCCAGGATGGCTGCGGCCTCGGCCGCTCCGGTCGGCGCCGGCGGAGCATGGAGCGGGGCGGGCAAGGCCAACACCGCCGCAAGCGCCGCCCCCCAACGACCCGCCTCGAAATCCTGAACGGACAGTGGCAACGCACGCCCATAGCGGTGAAGAAACTGTACGAGACACGCTTCTTCCGCAAAGTCATACCGCCTGACATAGAGGGTGGGTTTTCCCATGACGACGGCCTCCACCGTCATATTGTAGCCGGGCTTGGTGACAATCACATCGGCGGAGGCCATGAGCGAGCCAAAGGGCAGGGGAAGCAATGCCGCCGGTCTCACGCGATCATAGGAAGCCTGGCCCATATCGCTGACGATGAACCGGTAGCCCTGAAGGGCTTCGAGCCGCCTCAGCGGGAGACGGTTCATGGCGATGCCCCCGAACCCCACCAGGACCAGGAACTCCTCCGGCTGAGCCCCTAATGAGGCGATGAGCCGGGCCCGCTCAGGGACCAAAGGGCTGACGATAGGGGAGAGATCGGTTTGCTTGAGGAACGCGGAAAAGGACATGCCGGGAACAAGCCGCATCAGCAGGTCCGCACGGCTGTAGGCTTGCCGGATCTGCTGGATCACATTCGCCTGCCGAGTATCGCCCTGCGTCATGAGCGGTTCCAGGATCTGATCCCAGGACAAGCTGGACATCGCAATTGTGGGGAGGCCGACCCTGGCTCCGGCCTCGACAGCCAGGTGGGAAATATTCGACAGCAACAGGACAGGCGATCTGGCGCGAATGGCGCGGACTTCTTCTTCGACCCTGACTTCCCACCGTTCGTGAAACCGTTGCGTCTCGGCCCAGGTTGCGGCCTGGTCGATATGGAGCGGGTTCTCCTGCACACAGCCGACATCCTGCGGCTGAGGGCTGAGTTCCCAGGGAATTTCGAGGCGCCCCTCAAAAAACCGCCTGGGCACCGTGGTACGGAGCAGGGCTTTGAGGCCGGAGATGCGGGTTCCAAGTTCATTGAGCACCGGGACCGTTTGCGCGGCATGCCCGAACCCATGGCCTGAGATGGAGCACCAGATCAGCGGCATGCGGGGAGGCTATCCAAGCGTCTGGAGCAGGGCCCGCAGTTCCGGGACCAGATCCACCCCGCCGGAGGATCGGCCGGACTGGGCTGCGTCGATCCCGGCCTGTAAGACCGGCCGGGCTTCTTCCTTGCGTCCGAGTTTGACGAGGGCGCGGCCCAGGGCCAGGTGGGAGGCGACATGCGTCGGATCCAATTGAACGGCGATCTGTAAATGCTCGGCAGCTTCGGAGAGGTCGCCGCCTTCCTGCAGCAGCTTATTGCCCAGCCCGTAGCGTCCCAAGAATCCCTTCGGATTTTTGGTCACCATCTGGCGGAATGCGTCAATATCCATGATCCTGCTCTGCCCCCTCTCCGGTCGCGCGGCATCATAGCATGAAGTCTCGCCGGCCATCCACAGCGCTTACCGTTCCAATCGGGCTTGCCGCAGGACCGCCAGGCGAGTTTCATCCTCCGCCGCCTGTGCCAGCCGATACCGGCTATTCACCAAAACCACCCGTTCCAGACATCGAACGGCCGAGAGCCGATCGCCTCGCCGTTCGTAGAGTGACGCCAGGAGGCGCAGCACCGCGGCTTCGCCCGGCTCATTGCCGAGCTTGATGAAGTGTTCCAATGCGTTGTTGAGACATTGCTCGGCCTGATCATTCCGGCCTTCGGCTAGAAAGGTCTTGCCCAGTTGACTGTAGGTCACGGCCAGCCCATCTTCGTCCCCCGCGACGCGATGGGAATCCAGGGCTTGTTTGAAGGCGGCGATTGCTGCTTCATAGCGATGGCTGGCCGCTTCCTGGAGCCCGAGGTTCGAATAGAGGATGCCGAGCGCCCGATGGTCCCGGCGCGGCACGAGCATGTCCAAGGCTTCGAGGTAGTAGGGCCGCGCCTGATCCGGATGGCCTGCCTCGGCCTGGATATTGCCCAGATGCACCAAGGTCTGCCCGATGGCCCGCGGGTCCGGCTCAGCACGCTGGATGGCCAGGACTTCCCGATAATATCGGTCCGCCTCGTCCAGCGCTCCCAGCATGGCACAGACGTTTCCGAGGTTGCCGAGCGTCTCGGTGAGCGACGATGCGAGGCCGTAGACCCTGTCCTCCGCAAGCGCCAGTTCAAACCAGTGCCGGGCTTGCGCGAGATCGCCTCGGTGCAGAAAGATCTTGCCTTTTTCCTTGTGCGCCTCCGACACGATGGTTAGGATAGGACGAAGCGAAAGCGAAATCCAATTTCATGTGCGGTGAGTAGGGGAGTAGAAGTCTCGGCTTTGGTTCTCTGCGCCGCGAGCGACGGTATGGGCGCGATCCAACCGAGCAGGCCCAGCAACAGCCAGAATCTAATCCCCACCCTTGACGGCATCCTTGTCGTATTCTCCTTCATGGTCGTCGTCCTCGGTTAGCCCCAGCCCGCCACGAAATGATTCCCTCAACGCCAGGACTTGCCTGGGACCCTTGTCCTTGCGCTCGGCAATCTGACCGAATCGAGCCAGGTAGTGGTTGCAGAGGTCCAGTCCTCGCCGAAAATGAAGGGGGATCGTCTCTTCCGTGACTTGTTGCCAGGTAATGTAAATCAAGAATTCCTGGAATGCTTGGGCATCGGGATGGCTTGGGCCAAGTTCCTGAAGCGTCGCATAGGCGGCTTTGGCGTCAGCGCCAGCGCTGGCGGAAAAGGTGGCTTCCGCTTCGACGGCCGCGTCCGCATCAGAACCTAACACGCCTGATGCCAGCACTTGTTGAAATGCCGCCTGGGCGGCAATTGCCGGGTCGAAATTCATGTCCTGCCCGCCTCCTCACGCTGAGCATACGCAGCCAGCCGTGGCCCGTCAATGAGCAAGCACCGCGATTTACTTTCCTGCGGTGGCCTTGTAGACTCACGCCACACGCGCATGCGCCCTCTGGCATCCATCACCCCACGCTCCGTCGAGTAGGCATGAACCGTCTGGAACCAGTGCTCCAGTATCATCAAGCCACCAAGCACCATTTTCATCGCTTTGCCCGATCCCTCGGCTATCTGGATTGGGCCAACCAGCCGAACCCATTCCGACGCTATGCGGGGGCGCCGCTCGTCTCTCTGCCAATACTCGTACCGAACGAAGAGCCGACGTCTCCGCCTTATGGCAATCTCTATTGTGCAGGAGGCGTTTCAAGCCGGGCGGTGACCCTGCAGGCCCTGTCCAGATTTTTCGAGTATGCGCTGAGCCTGACAGCTTGGAAGCGGGCAGGGGAGAGCAGCTGGGCCTTGCGCAGCAATCCGTCCAGCGGCAACCTGCATCCGACCGAAGGCTATGTCCTGGCCGGACCAGTGCCCGGTCTGGCAACGACTCCCGGGCTCTATCACTATGCGCCGAAAGAGCATGGTTTGGAGCGGCGGACCGACTGGTCCGACACATCGTTCGCACGCCTGCTGCAGCCGTTTCCCCAAGGGACGTTCCTGTTCGGGCTTTCGTCCGTCCACTGGCGTGAGGCCTGGAAGTACGGAGAGCGGGCGTTCCGGTACTGCCAGCATGACGTGGGACATGCCATCGGTACGGCGCGCATCGCGGCGGCGGCCTTGGGCTGGAGGGCGGTACTGTTGGATGGAGCTTCCGACGATCAGGTTGCGTCGCTGCTCGGCTTGGACCGGCCTCAAGACTTCGACGGAGCCGAACGCGAACATCCTGATTGCCTGTTGGCGGTCTGGCCCGGCGAAGAGACGCCCTTCTCGATCGCAGGCATCCCTCTGTGCCTCGATTCGGAAACGATCCGAGCCCAAGCCGGTTGCCCATGGTACGGGAAGGCCAACCGGCTCAGCCCGGATGAGCCGGTTCCCTGGACCATCATCGACGAGGTGGCGGCCGCCTCATGGAAGCCGACGGTGGAGTCGAGCCTACTGACTCTGCCGGCGATTGCCGCAGCGGACCGACCAGTGACGGGCCATCCACACGATCCAAGCCGACTCTCTGCCGGGCAGATCATTCACCAACGACGCAGTGCGGTCGCGTTCGACGGCAAGACAGCCATGCCCGCCACAGCTTTTTTCGCGATGCTTGCCCGGGTGATGCCGCTGGCCCGGGAACCGGTGCTCCAACGGCCTGTTCCGTGGGACTGCCTTCCCTGGGACCCCACGATCCATCTGCTGCTCTTCGTCCACCGGGTGGAGGGGCTCTCCTCTGGCCTCTACTGTCTGGTCCGGGATGAAACCAAAACCGATTGGCTCCGCCAGGTCATGCAGAACTCCTTCACGTGGACCAGGCCGGAAAGCTGTCCAGAAGCGCTCCCGCTCTTTGTGCTGCAGGAGGGAGATGCACGGCGGGTAGCCGCCCAAGTCAGTTGTGGACAAGAGATCGCTGGCGACAGCGCCTATTCGCTTGGAATGGCGGCGGAATTCGACTCCAGCTTGCGCCGTCACGGGCCCTGGTTCTACCGTCGGTTATTCTGGGAAGCCGGATTGATCGGGCAGGTGTTATATCTGGAGGCGGAGGCGGTCGGCTTGCGCGCCACGGGAATCGGCTGCTATTTTGACGACCCAGTGCACCAGACCTTCGGGATCAAGGATCAGGGCTTGCAATCGCTTTACCACTTTACCGTCGGCGGACCGGTCGAAGACGCCAGATTGACCACGCTCCCGCCGTATGGGCCGTTGACTCAATGAGGAGCGTACAGGATGTTCAAGATTAAGAAACGGGCCGCTGCCGCCGGGAAAGCTCCGGTCCTCTACAATATCATCGAAGACTATACGGAGTTCGATGCGCCCGGCAATGTGACCCTGTGCGCGATGACGGAGCCGGAGGACCTGCCCGGCCACGCCCGAGTTCTTTCCGAGAGCTACGAAGTCCCGATCGACGTGATGACGAAGCTGCTCACCGAAGGCGGAGTCTACGTCTATCCACAGGAAGGTGCATTGGTGACACGGGGGCTCTTCGCATGCACGCTCGATGTCGCCGGGCACGAGCCCAAGCAGACCTGGATTTTGGACGTCATGCAGTATGCGGAAGCGGAGCAGTTGGCGCGGTCCTATGGGCTCAGCCTGGAAGAAGCAGCGGCGAAAGTCTTCAATCGAACCCTGCCGCCTGAGCTTCAAGAACGGCTTAGGCAACCGAACATTGGATTGGACTATGCCAAGCTAGACCGGGCCGTGGCCAAGGGCGGCAACGTGAAATACATCGATTTCAGGAAGGACTGGTCCCCGCACTTCAAGCGGCTCTGCATCATGCCGGACGGCAAACTGGTGGAGACCGGCGGCATCGAGGATTTTTCATCCTTGCACGGGATTACGCTTGCACAGGCCAAGCAGTTGTTAGAGGCCGGGGGCATCTTGGACGTGGAGGGGGAGGTCCTGGCTTGCCAGGTGGTGAACGGCCAGCCGGCTGTGGCCCGGTTCAACCGTCAGCAATATGCCAAGGCGAAGGAACTTGTGCAGAGCAAGGGCATGCATGTGATGGATGCGCTCAGTCAGGTGGGGCTGAACGATCCGGCCTTGATGCGCTCGCTGCGTCGTCTGGAGCGGCAGTCTTAACGCAGGGCAAGGGGTGAGTGGTGCGCCCGGAGGGAGTCGAACCCCCAACCCCTAGATCCGTAGTCTAGTGCTCTATCCATTGAGCTACGGGCGCGTCTTGGTGCCTGGACCTTATACAGGGCTTTGTATCGAGGGGTCAAGAACCGTATGCGATGGATTCAGGGGGCTGACGGCTTGACGAAGCTGGCTTAAAAACGGACGACGATGTTTGAGGTGTTTATCCACCGGCCGCAATTGCAATAAAGCGACCGTGAGCCGGCGGCCCAGCAAGCTCGGTTTGGCGGAGAGAGTCGCGTTGCGCGACACCATTTCACGGGCATGGCGCGCCATTGCCTGCTGGAAGGAAAGCCGGGCATTTTCTATCGCGCTAGAACTGGCGGAGAGGGCGGGATTTGAACCCGCGACAGAGCTTTTGGCCCTGTGCCGGTTTAGCAAACCGGTGCCTTCGGCCACTCGGCCACCTCTCCGCGCCACGCGGTTATGAATCGTCTTCTTTGTCGGTGTGTCTGACCGACCTTCCCTATATGCCCCCTGGAGACTTCATTGTCAGGCCACTTGCCCCGGCAGAAGCTCACTCTTATACCATGCCTGGCCGTGAGAGGGAAGAATAGGAACGGAAGGATTTCTCCGTTGGCCTCAGCAGATAGGTCAACGGCGACAGCAAGCGGGCGTCGGGGCGAAGAGGGAGTGGACATTCGACGTCGCGCTCGGCGGTCCATCATGCGCTCCCACTGAGGGAGATGGCCCCCTCGTGTCTCCCCTCGAAGGGACACCGGAACCCCTGTTCGAATCCCCTCCGTGTGGCCGAAATACGCGCCGCTGCACCGTGCTAAGTCACATTTGAAATCGCGGGACGCAACACCTTGTCATGGCCATGGAGCCTCATTGCCTGTGGGTATGGCTGGCGCGTCACTGTCTGCCAACTGATGATCCGTAAGATTCGCTGCGGATCGCCGCTGGACGCGGCTCCCGCCAAGCAAGTTCGGGGTGGCGGAGGGGGTGGGATTCGAACCCACGGTCGAGTTGCCCCGACTCCGGTTTTCAAGACCGGCGCTTTCGGCCACTCAGCCACCCCTCCCAACCCAGCTTGCTAGGCCGCCCGCTTCGATTATATGCGGGCGGAGGTTCCCTTGCCACCCGTGGAATCAATCACCTTCGGTTGAACGGCGCGCTCTTTTTCGTTTTATCGAGTTAACGCGCGCCGAGACACTCCTACAGTGTTTCCTTTTTGAGTTGCCCTGGGGAAAGACTTTTTGCGGTTTGTAGAGTTAGTTTTTTCATGCCAGATTTTACCCAAGCCGTCGCACTAGCGTTTCGAAATCCGCTCCACCCCGCCCATGTACGATCGCAAGACTTCCGGGACCAGGACCGACCCATCCGCCTGCTGGCCATTCTCAAGAATCGCGACCAGGGTCCGTCCCACTGCCAATCCGGAGCCGTTCAAGGTGTGGAGAAAATCATTCTTGCCGGCGGCGCCCCTGAACCGGATGCCGGCGCGTCTGGCCTGAAACGCTTCGAAGTTGCTGCAAGAGGAGATTTCCCGGAACGTCTTTTGGGAGGGGAGCCAGACTTCCAAATCATAGGTCTTCGCGGCACTGAATCCCATGTCACCGGTGCAGAGGGCCATAACCCGGTAGGGGAGCCCCAACCCTTGCAACACCGCTTCGGCGGCGGTCGTGAGTCGTTCCAATTCCTCGTAGGAGTCCTCCGGCTTCGCAAAGGCCACCAGTTCCACTTTATTGAACTGATGTTGCCGGATCAGCCCCCTGGTATCTTTTCCATACGAGCCGGCTTCACGACGGAAGCAGGGCGTATGGGCCGTGTATTTGATGGGGAGTTGCGCTTCCGAAACGATTTCCTCGCGATGCAGATTCGTGAGCGGCACTTCCGCCGTTGGGATCAACAGATACTCGTCGTCACGCAGCCTGAACAAATCCTCCTCGAACTTCGGAAGCTGACCCGTGCCGGTCATGGCCGCACGGTTGACCATGAAGGGAGGCAGCACCTCCCTGTAGCCATGAGCCGTCGTATGCAGGTCCAGCATATAGTTGATCAGCGCCCGCTCCAGCCTAGCTCCATGGCCGGTGAGCACCGCGAATCGCGCGCCGGCGATCTTGGCGGCCCGCTCGAAATCCAAGATGCCCAGCGCTTCGCCCAGTTCCCAATGGGGCTTGGGCGCACAGGCGAGCGTTGGAGGCGAGCCCCAACGCCGCACTTCCACGTTCGCCGCTGCATCCGTCCCGACCGGGACTGACTGGTGTGGGAGGTTGGGAATGCGGAGCGCCAGGTCCTGAACCCGTTCGTCCACTAGGCGCAAGCTTGCTTCACCCTCTTTGATGCGATCGCCCACGGCTTTCATCCGCGCCATGGCGTCATCCGCCGGCTGTTTCTCGCGTTTGAGCCGCCCGACTTCCTCGGAGCCCGTCTTGAGCTGGTGCCGGAGGTCTTCCACCTGCGTCGTCAGACTGCCGCGTTCCTGCAACAGCTTGCGGAGGTCTTCCCAGGGGACATCCACGGCGCGCAGGCCGAGCTGGGCCTGCAGCCCGTCCAAGTTTTCACGAAGGAATCGCATATCGTGCATGGGTTCGGATGTTACGTGAGGCCCGCGGAATCGTCAATGGCGAATGGTTGAGCGGTGGTGGACCGGTGCGTCATGGTCATCGGGCCTGGCTCGAGGCGCTCGCTTGCTCAAGAATCCTCCTTGAGCCGACATTGACAAGGCCGGCCCTGGAGAGGGACGATAGGGCCCGTGCACAGCTGGCACTGTTCGAGGACGAGGAGGGGGCGCGTGAAACATAACCCGGAGTTTCTGAAGGTGGTGGAGCGGGCCAAACAACAGATACAGGAGTGTACCGTAGCCGACGTCAAAGCCAAGCTGGATCGGGGCGAACCGATGCACTTTCTGGATGTGCGGGAGGATCACGAATTCGCCAAGGACCATGCGAAAGGCGCCCGACACCTCGGGCGGGGAATCCTTGAGCGGGATATCGAAGGGCTTATCCCCGATAAGCAGGCGACGATCATCCTCTATTGCGGCGGCGGATACAGGTCTGCGCTGGCGGCGGAGAGCCTACAGCAAATGGGCTATCGTCATGTGACCTCGATGGCGGGAGGGATCAAGGCGTGGCGTGATGCAGGCTTTCCCGTGGAGTAGGCGGGAGCGTCGGGCGCCGCCTGACGGCGGCGCCCGACGCCTTACTTCACCGGGTTGAGCTTGTCGAATTCTTTGGTCACCTGGTCGGTCACGTCGATCGTGTCTTTGTTGTAGATGACAATCCGCAAGGTCTGCTCGCTGCCCTTGTCGACAATCACACTGAACCCGCCGCGCTCCGCCACGGCCCTCGTGGCGACGGCGATCCGCTTCATGTAGTCGTCCACCATTTCCTTCTGTTTGCCGCTGAGGTCCTGGTTGAACTCCTGCGCCTGCTTCTGATAGTGCTGAATCTTGGCGCGGAACTGTCCCTCCATGGCCTGCTTTTCCTGATCGGATAGTTTCGGCGCTTGTTCTTTCATTTTATTCTCGAAGGCCTTCAGCTCTTCTTCATCGGTCGACAAAACTTTTTGTCTCGTGCGGGCGTATTCTTTGAGCGCATCCAGCGACCGCTTGCCGGCCTTGGACTTTTCCAACACTTCTTGCGGATCAATCACGCCCATTTTAAACGCATCGGTCGCCAATGCGGACGACGCGCCCATGACCATGAGAACGAAGACGGCCGCCAATGCCAGCATCGCCAGTCCCGCTGTTCGCTTCACCATAACCGTACGACTCCTTTTCCTTGACGTCTATTTTGAGCTGAATGACAGGGAGTGATCACCCTCGCCGCATGACTTCAAAGTGGCGCGAGAATAACCGTAGCGGCCGGCCGTGTCAAGTTCTTCATCAGGTCCGCGCGTATGAACGCAGGCATCAAGAGGAACGGACCTTTTCAGCATCCTGTCAGTACCGAAACGTCACATCGAGCCCGCCCATCACCATATCGCCATCCCTGCTGCGACTGAATGCCGGCACTGTATAGGAACGGTAGTAGCCGACTTCCGGACGGATCATGACCACATCGTTGAATTGGTGGCTGAATCCGACCGCATGCGTGGAGTAGTGGCTCGCGAACCCGGACCGCATCCCCCGTTCGTCCCGCCACCATTCGTTGCGGAGGGTAAAATAGTCCCTCGGCGCGACCTGAAACATCGTGTAATTGAGAACCCCGTAGGCCAGCGACATGCCGGGCAGCAGCGCGCCGCGAGACCCCACGTCCGAGAATGACCGATTCGGACCGAGAATCGGCGTGCCGCCCACCACGCCATCCCGCTGCCACAAATAGATTCCGGCGAGCTTCGTGTGGATTTCTTGGTTGAACCGATGTTGCCAGGTGCCGACGACATAGTTGAAGTTGTCGTGTCCGGCCGGTTGGCCGTCTACCTCGAAATGACGAAACTTGGCATTGTTGATGTTGTTGAGAACGAGGTAAACGGAGTCGTTATTGTCCAAGGACACCCACCGAATGCCGGCCATGCCGGTGGCAACGGCCCCTTTGTACCAGGGAGCCATATCTGTGCCCGAATGAATGGCGGCCTGAACCGTCCACTGCTTGTTCAGCATCACGGTAGCCATCATGCCCGTCTGCGTATAGGTGTCGAAGGTGAATTGGAGCGTATGCGTGGCCATGTAGTTGTCCGGCGCGAACTGGGTCTCGATATCCGGAGTCGCTACCCAGCGCCCGACTCGCAAGATCAGTCCCTGGGCCACCCAGGGGACATACATGTCCAGGTATTGCTCGGTCGGGTCATAGCCATAGAGTTGATTGCGTTTCAACAGTTGGTCGCTGAGCCAGCCTCCGGCCGTCATGTACCGATAGTCGATGCCATAGAGGTGGGTCGAGCGAAATCCAAAGTCGATGTGGTCGGTCTGCGTCGTATCCACTTCCCGTTCGACGCGGAAGATGGCCTGATCCAGGACGATGGAGTTGGGGACGATCCAATAAGAGATCGGCTGGTTGGTGTTCTTCGCCGTACTCCGGTTGTACGACCCGTTGATCCAGCCATAGGCCTTGATCCCGTTGGCTTTCATCGCATCACCGATCGCGGTGCCGGAGAGGGCTTTCATCAAGGGCCACTCTTTCGTGGCAGGAGGGACGCCGATCAGAGGGTAGCCCTGGTACTCGGAACTGGGATAGGGCGGGGAGTCCCAGGGAGAGGGCATGGCGCGCCGGAGCGATGCCGGTTCGGTCCCGGCGGCTTGCGGCGTCCCTTGAAATTCATCGACGTAGGCGTTGAACAATCTCCTTGCAAACCCTGGACGTTCCTGCTCACATCCGAGACAAGGACCGTTGCCGGCCACCCCTGAAAGACCCTTTCCCTGGACCACCCGGGAGCCTGACTCCTGAGCATCGGCCACGAAAAAGGACGCAGGTTCGACCCGGTCGGATAGGTGGTCGTATGAGACCGGCCGCCTCACATTAAAGGTCTGAGTTTCGCTCCAGCTTCGAAACAGATGATTCTTAGTGAAGTGCAAATCGACATCGTTGTCCAGGTCCACAGAGGCCCCATAATGCCCAAAAGGGTGGGGCTGTTCGCCGCCTGAAGGTTGGGCCAACTCGATTGGCGCTCCTTCGGGAGGTTCCTGCGCCGCCACCGATGTGGCCGACAGCCAGATGCATAGCGACAATATCCGACTCAACTGAACCGCGAACTGCATCACGAGCTCTTCCCCAATTGTGCCCTGCTCTGATAGCATATTTTGAGTCGGGATGGCCAATCCCAGGGCCGCCTAATGTCGGCCGCTCCGCTCAGTCGCTTCGCCCATTACCCACAGGCACGGCACTCCCACGATTGGCACCCAGAGGATCAAAGTCATGACGCACCTCCTAATGCATAAGCGGCTGCAGTGGCCGAACCATACACATGTATGCATGTCGGTGCAGGATAGGCGATGGCCTATTAAAACGGAGGCAACAGGGTCAGGAAACTTATTCAAACGATGTGCAGGTCCAGGACTGAACGTGGCGGCAGGAAGAGAGGGTTGGGGAGCGAGTTAAAAGCCGGAGAGACAGTCGGTCATTTGATTCTTGAGAAAAGCGCTGCTAGGCTGAGCGCAATGCGAGGACAGCTATGAACACGAAGACCGCATCAGCAGCGCAACCCTACGGACATGCCGAGTTCGTCAAGGCCCTGCAACATGAAACTATCTCGTGCCACACCTCCGGCTGCGCCGGGCCGCTCGATGTGACCGACCTGTCCCAGGTGAAGGACCGGATCAAGACGTTCAGCCTCCGATGCCCGCACTGTGGATGGGAAGGGCAACTCAGAGGGCGCGAGACTCTGACGCCTCCCTGGGACGACGCCTCGCTCCTGCTCATGGCGGACGAACATCTGATGCACCAGCAACCGATCTGCCCCTTCGACGACACCCCGGTGGTGTTTACATCCTTGCCGAATCCCAGACGGCGGGCCAGATATCGGCTGTCCTGTTTTTATTGCGGCCGGCAAGCGGACATGGCCTGGCCCCCGGCTGAGTCCAGGCGGTAGCACGAAGAGTTTTGAAGGAAGCGCGGTCAGGTGCCGGCGAGCAACGCCAGAATCAGAAGGATGCCGTCGCCGGCTTCGAGGGCGGATTCGGCGGTGACGACGTGAGCCGCCGTCCGCATGAGTACGCATAGATGAGCCCGGCAGACCTTCCACTGATTATCTGTTTCGGTGACAGCCTGACGGCCGGCTACCAGTCGCCGACCATGGCCTGCCCGCAGCTATTGGAGACACCCTACGGCCGCTTCCTTCAGGACCGACTGGGAGCCAAAGCCAGGGTAGCCGTAAGCGGCCTATGCGGAGAAATGACGGGCGACATGGTCATACGTTTCCAGCGGGACGTGGCATCTCACCGGCCGGCCTGGGTTGTTGTCTTGGGTGGGACCAACGACCTGGGGGGGAATGCCGCGCCGTCCGAGATCATGGCCAATCTGATTCAGGTATACGACCACGCGCTGAACCGGGGCATCCAGCCGGTTGGGGTCACCGTTCCCTCCATTCGCGTGGGAGGGGGCACTGAAGAGGCCATGCCCGGGGCTACCGACTCAGGCCTTCTCGGGGAAGAACGACGCTGGCTGGCGGATCATATCAACCGCCGCCGGATCTTGAACCGACTCATCACGGGCTATTACGCCGAAAAGGGCATGGCCTGCGTCGATCTCTTCACCGACACGGCGGAGCCGGATACCGGGCAGCTCGCCGCTCGCTGTTCCAATGACGGGCTGCACCTGACGACCGAGGGGTACGAACGCCTGGCGGCACTTTTGTACGAACAAGTCTTTGCCGCCGCCTGCCGATGAGGGACTGATGATTCGCGACGTTCGTGACGACGAGTTCGACCGGGTCGTGGAAGGGGACGGCCGGCCGGTCCTGGTGGAATTCTGGCAACCAGGCTGCGCAGGTTGCCTGGCTTTGCTGGGGGAACTGGAACAAGTTCACGTCGAGGCTGGGCCCCGCCTTGTCATCTTGAAGATGAACGTGCAGGAAAACTATCAGATCCCGGCCGAACTGGAGATTTCGTCGTTGCCCGCCCTGGCCCTGTACCGGCACGGGCAGTTCGAGCGGTTCATCGGGGGGCTGGGGAAAAAGGACGCCATCCTGAAGCAGCTACAAGAAGCGCTGAATGATGAATGATAAACGAAAACGATCAGCTCAAAACTTCATCGTTTAGCATTCATCCTTCTGCATTTCTACAAAATTCTCCAAGTCCGCCCGTCGCTCTGGATCAAGCGATCGGCTTCGACCGGCCCCCAGCCTCCAGCCGGATATTCAGGCAACCACCTGGCCCCTTGGGCCTTCCAACCTTCCAAAATTCCGGTCACCCAGGCCCAAGATACCTCCACCGCATCCCGTCGCATGAAGCGTGACGCGTCGCCGGTCATGACGTCCAGCAGCAGCCGTTCGTAGGCTTCCGGGGAGGGCGTTCCGAACACTTCGCCGTATTTGAAGCTCATGTCCACAGGATGGGTCTCGGCTCTGGTTCCCGGCACACGCGACATGAGGCTCAGGGAGAGCCCCTCTTCCGGCTGAATCCTGAGGGTTAACAGATTGGGCATCTGCGGCGTAACAGGATCGGCGTTGAAAAGAATTCGTGGAATTTCCTTGAACTGCACCGCGATCTCGCTGGCCCGCTTGGGCAAGGCCTTGCCGGTTCTCAGATAGAAGGGGACACCGGCCCAGCGCCAGTTCTCCACGAAGCACTTGACCGCCACATAGGTCTCGATCAGGGATTCGGGAGAGACGCCGGCTTCCCGGCGGTAGCCGGGGACGTCTTTGCCATGGGCCTTGCCCTGGCTGTATTGAGCGCGCACGGTAAAACGCTCCACATCCTTGCCCAGGATAGGCCGCAGGCAGTGTAAGACCTCGATCTTGGCGTCGCGGACCACGTCCGGGTCGAGCGAATGGGGCGGCTCCATGGCGACCAGGCAGAGCAACTGGAGCAGATGGTTTTGCACCATGTCGCGCAGCGCACCCGACTCCTCGTAATAGGCGGCCCTGGTGCCGACGCCTTCCGCCTCGCTGACCGTGATCTGCACATGGTCGATGTACTTGTGGTTCCAGATGGGCTCGAAGATGCTGTTCGCAAAACGCAGGACCATGAGGTTCTGGACCGTTTCCTTGCCCAGATAATGGTCGATGCGGAAGGTCTGCGATTCGTCGAAGACCTTTCCGATCGTGTTGTTGATCATCCGCGCCGACTCCAGGTCTCGACCGACCGGCTTTTCCACGATCACTCGGGAATAGGGCTCGCCGTTTTGAATCGGGCGGACCAAGCCGGCTTGCTGCAGACCCTCGCAGACCGGCGCGATCGACGTGGGTGGGATGGCCAGGTAGAAGATCCGGTTGCCAGGCAACTTCGAATCGGCTTCGAGCTTCTCCGCAGCCGTTTTGATGTCGTGATAGGAGGCGGGTTCGTCGATCACCGAGGCCTGGTAATGCAGATGCCGCTCGAAATCGGCCCACTTGGACTCCGCCAGCGCCTGGCGGGAAAAGGTCTGGACCCCCTCGCGCGCAATGGCTCGGAATTCCTGATCGCTCAGCGGTTTGCGGCCGAGTCCCAAGACGGTATAGCGTTCGGGAAGAAAACCGTCCAACCGCAGGTTGTAGAGCGCCGGCACCAAGCGACGCCGGGCCAGGTCGCCGGACCCGCCGAAAATCACCACCGTGCAAGGCTCGGCGGCCCCGTTGCGCGCCTGTTCGCTTGTCGAGAGTCTCTGGTCTTGTTGTGCCATCCTTGGCTTCCTCCCGCGTCAGGCTTTATCGGCGGACCGCATGGCCGCCGAATGCATTCCGCAGAGCCGCCAGCATCTTCTCGGCAAAGGTATCCTGCTGGCGGGATCGGAAGCGGGTGAAGAGCGCGGCGGTCAGCGTGGGAACGGCCACGTCCTTTTCAATCGCATCCAGGACCATCCAGCGGCCCTCTCCTGAGTCCTGCACATAACCTTTCAACTGATCCAGGCGCGGGTCCTGGGCCAGGGCGTCGGCGGCCAGCTCCAGCAGCCAGGAGCGCACGACGCTGCCGTGCATCCACAGGTCGGCGATCTTGGCCAGGTCCAGGTTGTAGTTGCTCTTGGCCATCAACTCGAATCCCTCGGCATAACCCTGCATCATGCTGTATTCGATGCCGTTGTGCACCATCTGGACGTAGTGCCCGGCTCCGTGCCCGCCCATGTGAGCCCAGCCGTTCTCCGGGGCCAGTGTCGTAAAGATAGGCTCCAGACGTTTGACCGGCTCCTTGTCCCCGCCGACCATCAGGCAATAGCCGATCTTGAGGCCCCAGACGCCGCCGCTCGTCCCGGCGTCCACGTAGTGAATGCCCTTGGCCTTCAGGTCCGCGGCTCGCCGCACATCGTCGTGAAACTTCGTATTGCCCCCGTCGATGATGGTATCGCCGGGCTTGAGCAGCGCCGCGACGGCTTGCACGGTGTCCTCGGTGGGCTGCCCGGAGGGAACCATGATCCAGACCGCCTTGGGGGCGGTCAGCTTCGAGACGAGATCGGCCAATGACGTGGCACCGACGCAGCCCACGCCTTCCGCCTGTTTGACCAAGTCCGCTGTCCGGTCATAGACCACAA
>SYGW01000085.1 GCA_005800255.1 Nitrospiraceae bacterium
CCGAAAATCGTGATGATGTCGGAGATCAAGTAGCCCCGCGCCATATGGTCGAAGGCGCCCATGTGCACAAACGACGGCGAGCGAATTTTCATCCGGTAGGGACGGGGGCTGCCGTCGCTGACGATGAAGAAGCCCAATTCGCCCTTCGGGGCTTCGGTCGCGCAGTAAGTTTCGGCTTTCGGTGGCTTGATGCCCTGGGTGTAAATGATGAAATGATGGATCAGGCTTTCCATATCCCGCATGACCAGCTCTTTGGGCGGCGGAATATATTGCGGCGCCTCGGCCATGATCGCTCCGGCTGGCAGATGATCGAGACATTGCGCGATGATTCTGGCGCTTTGCCGCATTTCTTCCATGCGGATCCAGTACCGGTCGTAGGTGTCGCCGTTTTTGCCGATCGGCACTTCCCAGTCGACTTTGTCGTAGACGCCGTAGGGCTCGGCCTTGCGGACGTCGTAGGCGACGCCAGACCCGCGCAGGACCGGACCGGTGCAGCCGAAGTTGATCGCGTCCTCGGCCGAGAGCACGGCGACGTTTCTCGTGCGGCCGAGCCAGATGCGGTTCGAGGCGATGAGTGAATCGTATTCCTTGACCTTCTCGGGGAAGGTCGCGAGGAAGGCTTTCATCCGTTGAACCAGGTCGGGGGCGAAATCGCTGTCGACGCCGCCGATGCGATAGTAGTTCAGGGTCAGCCGGGCGCCGCAGAGCTTCTCGAACATGTCCAGGAGGATTTCGCGTTCCCGGAAGGTCCAGAAGAATACGGTCATCGCGCCGATATCGAGGGCCTGCGTGCCGAGCCAAAAGAGGTGCCCGATGATGCGCTGCATCTCCGCCACGATGGTGCGGATGTATTCGGCCCGGACCGGCACGGTGATATCGAGGAGTTTTTCCACGGATCGCACGTAGGCGTAGTTGTTGGCCATGGCACAGACATAGTCGAGCCGGTCCGTGTGGGGGATGATCTGCATGTAGGCCAGGCCTTCGGCCAGTTTCTCGACGCCGCGGTGGAGGTAGCCCAGATCCGGCGTGGCCTTGACGATCCGTTCGCCGTCCAGTTCCAGCACGACGCGCAAGACGCCGTGGGTGCTGGGGTGTTGCGGCCCCATGTTCAGGAGCAATTCCTCTTTCCGCCGCGAGCCGGGCAGGCCGGGCTCGGCGCGAAAGGCGTGTTTTTGTTCCTCGGGGATTTCGCTCTCGATGGTGTCGAGCGGGGAGTTGTCCATTCTCGGGATGAAGTCGAACTCGCTGCGCCAGCCGCGCCCTTCCGCCGGGAAGTCTTTTCGCAAGGGATAGCCCTCGGCATAGTCCTCCGGCATCAAAATGCGCCGGAGATCGGGATGGCCGGAGAAACGAATGCCCATCATGTCATAGACTTCGCGCTCCAGGAATTCCGCGCCCTTCCAGATGCTTGTGACCGATGCAATCGTCGGATCGTCCCCGGCGATGCGGGCCTTGAGGCGCAGACGCTGCCCAAGGGGGAGCGAGTGGAGGTGGTAGACGACCTCGAACCGCTGCTGATCTTCCGGGTAGTCGACCGAGCAAATATCGGTGAGCTGGTCGAAGGTTGCTTCCGGCTCATCGTACAAATAGCGAGCAAGATCCAACAGGCGCGGGGCGGCCACGGAGACGGAGGTCTCGGCACGCGCCGAGTCGACCTGGACCGCGAGGATCGCGTCCGGGAATTTGGCCTTGAGGTTGTCGAGTAGAGCTTGCATCGTAGTCGTTAGAGGCACAACGTCACTTCACGAACACCTTTTCCCGCTGAATCTTTTCCTGCAATTTCAAGAGGCCGTCGAGCAACGCTTCCGGCCGGGGCGGACAGCCCGGCACATAGACGTCGACCGGAATGATCTGATCGACGCCTTGGACCACGGCATAACTGTTGTAATGGTTGCCGGAGGTGGCGCAGGAGCCCATGGAAATGACGTAGCGCGGGTCCGGCATCTGGTCATAGATGCGGCGGATCACTGGGGCCATTTTGCGTGTCACCGTACCGGCGATGATCATGAGGTCGGACTGCCGCGGCGAGGCCCGGAAGACTCCAGCGCCGAACCGGTCCAGGTCGTAGCGCGACGACACGCTCGCAATCATTTCGATGGCGCAGCAGGCGAGGCCGAAGGTCATCGGCCATAAGGCCGACTTCCGCGACCAATTCACGACCGCATCCAGATTGGTCGTCAGAATATTCGCCTCAAACTGCCGTTCCAGAAAACTCATTTCATCTCCTCTGCTCTCTTCAGTTGGAGGGGATTGTCGGAGCGCTCTTCACTGCGCGCGTCGAACGAGGCATTCTGAGGCGCGCGTTCCGCGAGCACGAAGGGCACCCCGACCGTCGCCTCACTCATCAATCCCACTCCAATGCCCCCTTCTTCCAGGCGTACCAGAACCCGACCAGGAGGATGCCGAGAAACACGAGCATCTCGACGAGCCCCAGGAGGCCGAGCGACTGATACCGGACGGCCCAGGGGATCATGAAAATGATCTCGATGTCGAAAATGACGAACAACATCGCGATGACGTAGTAGCGCATCGGAAACTGGGTGCGTGCGTTGGAGAACAAGGGACTGCCGCTTTCATAGGGGGCCAGCTTGGCGCGATAGGGGCGGCTTGGTCGGACCAGCTTGCCGGCGCCAAGTTGGACAGCGGCAAAGACAATGGCAATGCCGATGAAGATGAGGATCGGCAGATAGTTTTCGGGAATGGCGGTGTTACCCACGCGGGCCTCGTGAAATGTGAAGCGTGAAGCGTGAAACGTTGCCAGAGCGACGGAAGGCCATCACTTTGTCCTGCGTGTTATGCGGCGGTCAATGCCGCGCCGAAAAACGGTTTAAATTTCAACCCGTCGAGATCCGGACGGTCGACCCCTCGATGCTGCATCAGGATCTTGAAGGTCCGTCCCATTCCGTCCGGCTTGAGGAGATGGATGGCCGCGCCGAATTCCGGACTTTCCGGATCGAGCTGGCCGATCATCTCTTCCACTCCGAGCCCCATGAGAAAACTCATCTGATTGGTGAAGCCGGTCACGTGCAAGCCGGCTGCCACTCCGACGGTGGCCAGACTGGTGAAGTCCACATGAGCGGTCATGTCCTGCTGCCCGATCCGCTCATAGGGCACGTCGCCGGTCAGTTGCTGGTAGTAGCAGAGGAAGGTGCCGTTCTTCCGTTCCGGTCCGTAGAGATCCTGCGCCGTATGGCCATAGTCGATGGTTATCACGAACCCGCGATCGATCCGCTGGGCGACTTGTTCCATCCATCCCAAGGCCTGGAGATTCAGCTCGGTCTTGTATCCCTCCGGCCAGGTCTGGTTCAGCCGCTGGAGATAGTGGCCGAGCGCCGGGGTAGAGAGGGGCTTCAGGCATTCCTCGAAGCGCCCATCCCGATAGTCCACGAAAAGCTCTTGCGTCTGACCGCCGGCCATTCGAATGCGATGAACCGGAAAGGCATCGACGAGTTCATTGCTGAAGAACAGACCGGTCACGCTTTGGGGGCCGAGGGCATCCAATCCTTCGACCCAGGTCACGAGGCCCGGTTGATTCAGCCAGGGAGCCAGGTTTTGTTTCTGGAGCGCCTGCATGGCGGGGCTCCGTTCGATCAGCACATAGCGGACCCGCGAGGAAAAGTCGTCTTGCCTGGCATGGATCGCGGCCAGACAGTCTCGGGCGAGCAGGCCCTTGCCCGCGCCCATTTCGATGATCGTGAAGGGGAGGGGGTGGCCTAATAGTTCATCCATTTGCCTGGCCTGCGCGGCAATGGCGCGGCTGAGGATCGGATGCACATCGGAGCTGGTGTAGAAGTCGCCGGACCAGCCGATGCGTTCGGCCTGTGCCTCGTCCGGTTGGCGCATGTAATAGCCATACTGGGGATGGTAAAGGGCCAGTTCCATGAAGCGGACGAATGGAATGGGTCCGCTCTTGGCGATCTCGGACGAAATGGCAGTAATGAGCTCAGGATGCCCTAACGACACAAACCACTCCTTCGTCTCTGTGAAGACAGCTCGAACCAGCCCGAGAAAACGGGCCGCCTTTGCCTAAACCTCAGGGAGGGGGAAAAGTGGGCTAGATTAACTTTCCGGTCGCCGCTAAGTCAAGGCGAAGAGTATTGGAAATTCAGGCAAATCTCCCTGTTTCAGGGAATGGAAGGATGGGGGCTGCTGATCTTCCATGCTAGCGCAACGCGCGGCCTTGGAAGGAAGGGGAAGGGAGCGGCCAGATGCCATTTTTGCTCGACGGGCGCAGTAGGAGATCCCTCCCCCCTCCCTTTTTGCGGCGCTGAGGCTTCTCGCGGACGTTATCGGAGAAGCGGGGACCCACCGAGATTCCCCTGGGAAGGGAAGCTGGAACTGACCGAGGTTCTGCGACTCCTGCCGCAGCCGAGGGGATCCCAGAAGGTTTCCACCCAGGAGAATCTGGGAGGGTCGCTTCGGAGGTAGGGGAGCGAGAGCGTTAGCGTCGTCGTGTCCTCACGCTCCGTGGCACTTTTTGTATTTTTTCCCACTGCCGCAATGGCAGGGGTCGTTGCGGCCGACCTTGTTGTCGTTGCGTTGAACTGTCTGGGGGGCGATCGGTTCTTCTCCGCGATTGAGGATAAGGGCTGGTTGGGGCCGTGAGATGACGGGCGGCGGCTGGGGGGCCGGTTGCCCTTCGTTCCGGACTGCCTGCACATGGAAGAGCCGGTCGAGCGCGTCGGCTTTGACCCGCTCCATCATGCCGGCAAAGAGATCGTACCCTTCGCGCTTGTACTCGATGAGCGGATCTTTCTGTCCGTAGCCGCGCAAGCCGATGCCGTCGCGTAGGTGGTCCATTCCGAGGAGATGGTCTTTCCAATGGTGGTCGATGACCTGGAGCATGAAGTTCTTTTCCAGGAAGCGCATCAAGTCCGAGCCCAGTTCCTGCTCGCGTTTGTCATAGGCGTCGCTCACCTGCGCGCGCAGGTCTTCGACCAAGGCGGCGCGGCCCATGGTGCGAAGCGACTCGGTTCCGCCGTCCTTGTCCTGGGTCAGGTCGAGCGCGAACTGGCTATGCATGAGTTCCGCGAGCCCTTTGATGTCCCATTCCTCCGGGTATTGTTCCGCCGGACAATAGATGTTCAGGGCGGAGTTCACCAGGCCGTCCATCATATCGCGCAGGTCGTCTTTCAGATTCGTGCCGCCCAAGACGGCGCGGCGGTGTTGGTAAATCACCTCGCGCTGCTTATTCATGACGTCATCGTATTCCAGGAGCTGCTTCCGGATTTCGAAGTTGTGGGCCTCGACCTTCTTTTGCGCGTTGGCGATGGCCCTGGTGACCATGCCGTGCTCGATCGGGACCCCTTCTTCCATGCCGAGCTTGAGCATCAATTGGGAGACCCGCTCGGAGGCGAAGATGCGCATGAGGTCGTCTTCCAGCGACAGGTAG
>SYGW01000086.1 GCA_005800255.1 Nitrospiraceae bacterium
ATCCAGCTTCATCCGGCCTTTTTCTTCCACCCACCCCGTGATCCAGACCGTCGCGAGGCCGAAGAAAATAGCCATGAGCAGCGGCGGCCAGCCCATGAGATAGCCCAGCGCGACTCCCGCAAAGGCCGCATGGGCCGTGCCAGCTCCCATAAAGGCCAGCCCGCGCAGCACGACGAACACCCCGATCGTCGAACAGATGGCTCCAACGAGTGCGGCGGCCAGGAGAGACCGTTGAATGAAATCGTAGGCGAGCAGATCAAGCATGGTCAGTGATGATGGTGATGGTAATCTTCGACGATAATAGTGTCCCGCTCCGTGATCACCAGGTCTTTCCCGTAGACCTGGCTCAGGATCTCCGGCTTCAGAACAGCGGCAGGAGGCCCCGCTGCATAAAGCCTGGTCTTGAGGAGCACGAGCCGGTCCACATGCGAGCGGATCATATTAATGTCATGGGTGATGAGCAGAACGGTCAACCCCAGCTCGTCATGGAGATGCCGCACCAGCTCGACGACATTGTGCTGCGTAGTGATATCCAGCCCCGTCGTCGGCTCATCGAGCAATAACACTTTGGGCTGCTGGGCCAGGGCTCGCGCAATAAAGACCCGCTGCTGTTGGCCTCCGGAAAGATGACCAAGCGCGCTATCGCGGTGGTCCTCCATCCCCACGTGCGCCAACGCTTCCAGCGCGATCTTGCGATCCTTCCCCGATGGCCGTGTAAACAGACCGAGGGCCCCATACCGTCCCATCATGACCGTTTCCAGGACTGTGACGGGAAAGTTACGATCCACCACGCCCTTCTGAGGAAGGTAGCCGATCTTGGCCCGGTGGTAACAGCGCAGTTCGTCGCAGGCGCAATCAAAAATCCTCAGGTGGCCCTTCAGTGGCGCCATCAAGCCAAGGACCGCGCGGCAAAGGGTCGTTTTTCCGGACCCGTTGGGCCCGATCACCCCCACGAACTCGCCGGATTGAATCTCGAGCGAAATGTCCTCCAGCGCAATGACGCCGGGGAATCCAAAGGTCGCATGATCGAAATGTATGATAGGAGTCGGCATAGTGAGAGGTCTGAAGGTCATCCCGTTCGAAAGTCTTCACGTTTCGAATCGGCCGACCGACGACGGTACGATCGTTGGACGTTCGACTAGAGCCCTTCCAATCCGTTGGCCAATTGGAGCACATTATAACGAAGCATGTCGAGGTAGGTCTCCGTATGCGGAAGGCCTCCTGGAAGAGTGGTGAGCACCACGACTCGGGCGCCGGTTTCTTTCGCCAAAAGTTCGGGGATCCGTCGACTCAACTGCACTTCAGACACCACAACCTTGATCCGGTCTTTTTTGATGGCGGCGATCAAACCGTGCAGATGGAGCGCCGATGGCTCACTGCCTGATTGGGGCTGAATCGTCCCAACCATCTGGAAGCCAAACCGTTTCGCGAAATACGGCCAGGCCGGGTGATGCGCGATAAAACGCCGGTCGGCCACGCGCGCAACCCGCTCGCTCAGCTCCCCTCGCAGTTGGTCCAACTTCCGAATGTAGGCAGCCTGGTTGGCCCGGTACTCCGTCGCATGGGCCGGATCAACCGCAATAAGCGCGTCGGTGATGTGCTGCAGCATCACCATGACATTCTCGGGGTCCATCCAGATGTGAGGGTTGCCTCGTTCGCCCCCTTCACCGGCATGAGCCGCACCGTCGTAGTCTGCGTCCTCGAGCAGCGCGATGCCTTTGGAGGTCGTCACGACCAGGAGCGATGCACTGCCGGCATTCTTGACCAGCGAAGAGACCCACACCTCAAGGCCGATCCCGACCTCGAAAAGCAACCGAGCCTTCCGAACCGCAACCAAATCGCTCGGTTTCGGCGAATAGGTATGTTCATTTTCATAACCGCTCAGCAGGGACGTAACATGGGCATGAGAGCCACCGACCTGCTCGGTCAAGTCCTTCAAGACGGGAATCGTCACCACGATATTGAGGGGCTCGGCCGACGAAGCGGCAAGGACCGGCGGTGCCGTCAACAAACCGTAGCTCAGAGCGATCGCCCAACACACACGCGCAAATCTGAAGTTCAGCATGGGCGAGGACGGTACCATCGGGTCCTCGGCATGTCAACGCAATCACCGCACGAAATGGCCCCCTGAAGAATGCCATTCTCAAAACCGCCGTTATCGCTGCGAAAATAGAGGCCCCACATTCGCGAATTGACTTTTTTCATCCCCCCCAGTATGCTCACTCCCTTTCCAACAGAAGGAGTTAGGGGCATGAAAGTTATTCTACAAGAGACGATGGAAGGGGTCGGCCATCTCGGCGATCTCATCGATGTAAAAAACGGATACGCACGCAATTTCCTGCTTCCGCGCAAAAAAGCCGTTCTGGCCGACAGCCGTAGCATCAAGGCGTTTGAGCATATCAAGCGCGTCGCCGGCGAACGGGCCAAGAAGGAAAAGTTGGAAATCGAAACCCACGCCAAGAGCATCTCGGCCGTGTCCATCACCATCCAGGCGCAAGTCGGCAAGGACGACAAGATGTTCGGAGCCGTCACGGTCAAGGACATTGCGGAAGCATTGGTCGAAAAAGGCTTTACGGTCGATCGGCGCAAGATCCAGCTCGACCAGCCGATCAAAGAACTCGGCACCGTCACCGTCCCGATCAAGCTGCCCCGTGACGTGACCGCAACCGTTGCAATCCATGTCGTGAAGAAGCAAGAAGCTGAAGCGGCCCCCGCCGAGGCCTAAAAGGGAACGAGCTGTGATGAAAGACGCGGTCGGTTCTTTAGACGCACTCAAAGCCACAGACCCGGATATCTCTGCCGCGATTGCCGCAGAAGAAGAGCGGCAGCGCGACAAGCTGCTGCTGATCGCCTCGGAGAACTTTGCCAGCCCCGCCGTTCTGGCCGCGCAAGGCTCCCTCATGACCAATAAGTACGCCGAAGGGTACCCGGGAAAGCGGTATTACGGCGGCTGTCAGCATGTGGACACCGTCGAGGATCTGGCCATCCAGCGGTGCAAGCAGATTTTCGGCGCGGAGCACGTGAACGTGCAGCCGCATTCCGGCTCGCAAGCCAACATGGCCGTCTACTTCTCCGTGCTCAAGGCCGGCGATACCATCTTGGGCTTGGACCTCGCCCAAGGCGGCCATCTCACACACGGCAGCAAGGTCAACTTTTCCGGGATCCTCTTTCGCGCCTTCTCCTACGGCGTGGACCGCGAGACCGAGACCATCAACTATGACGCCGTGCAAAAGCTGGCGGAAGAATGCCGGCCCCGCATGCTCGTCGTGGGCGCCAGCGCCTACGCCCGCACCCTCGACTTCCCGCGGTTCCAGCAAATCGCCAAATCAGTCGGCGCCTATCTCATGGTCGATATCGCCCACATCGCCGGCCTGATCGCTGCGGGCCTCCATCCCAATCCTGTTCCCTATGCCGACTTTGTCACCACGACCACGCTCAAAACACTGCGCGGACCGCGCGGCGGCGTCGTCATGTGCAAGGCGGAGCATGCCAAGGCCGTCGACAAATTCATCTTCCCGGGCATGCAAG
>SYGW01000011.1 GCA_005800255.1 Nitrospiraceae bacterium
GAGGAGACTTGCCGTTATCTCAAGATCACCTCGCGCACGCTCTACCGCTATCTACGGAGTCGCCAGATTCCCGCCTTCAAGCTTGGGAAAGAATGGCGCTTCGTACGTTCGGATCTGGAACAGTGGATTCGCGATCGCACCAAAGCCCAGCTGGCGTCGTAACGAACAGGACCCATTGATGTTTGCCGGTGAGTACCTCTGCAAAGTGGATGAGAAGGGACGATTTATCGTCCCCTCGCCGATCCGTGAGCAGGTCGAGTCGGATGGACTGGCCGTCGTCTTCCTCAAGGGCCCGGAAGAATCGACCCTCATCTACTCGATGAAGGAATGGGAGAAGGTCCTCGAACGGACGAAAGCCACGCTCGATGAAGACCAGAGTCGACTATTCATGCACCACATCGTGTCGGAAGCCGGCACATCCGAGCTCGACAAGGCCGGACGCATCCTGATTCCCAGCCGCCTCAGAAAACTCATCCCCCTGGATGAAGACCAGGAAATCATTCTCGTCGGCCTCTACCATCGCATGGAAATCTGGAACCCAAGCGAATGGCGTCGCTACCTCGCCAGATCTGAAGAGCGATACGAGCAGAACATGTCCAAAATCCTCAATCTCCTCTAAGCTAGCGCCCATGCCAACTTTCCGGCGCCAGACCCGGCTTCTCTCCTCTCCCCGCGCCGTACGCGTGACCTCCTACCGAAATCCGGACAAAAAAGTAGCAACACCGCGAACCGCCGCGAAAACCGCCCCCCGTTCCCTCATGCCAGCAGCTCCGTCCGCACAACCACTGGCCGGGAATCATGCGATAGCTCTGACCCTCCCGGTGCCCCCCAGCGTGAACCATCAATATGCCACGGTGAACGGACGGAGATTGCTCTCTGCTGCCGGTCGCGCCTATAAGGCCCAGGTGGGACAAGTTGTCTGGCTGAAATTGGCGCAATCCCCTCACCGGGCTGCCCTGCTGGCAGGGCTCCAATCCGAGTGGCTGGCCCTCTCTATCCGATTCTATTTTACGTCGGGCCTGCGGCGGGACGTGGATGGCGGGCTCAAGATCGCGCAGGACGCCCTCTGCGATGGGCTCGGTCTCAACGACAACCGTATCGTCGAAACCCACCTCTACAAACACATCGACAAGGACAACCCCCGCATCGAAGTGCATTTGGCCCCGGCATCCGCCTCCTAGCAGACCGCACGGCTACTGCCAAAACATCCTCGTTTATTCGTACCGGAGCGCTTCGATAGGATTCAGCCTGGCGGCCTTGTTGGCAGGATACAGACCGAAAAACAGCCCGACCACGAGCGAAAAGAAGAACGCGACCACGATCACATCTCCGGAGATAATAGTCGGCCAGCCGGCGATGACCGTCGTCAACTTGGCTCCCGCGATCCCCACCGCAATCCCCAAGACTCCTCCCACCAGACTCAAGGTCATGGCCTCGATCAGGAACTGCATCATGATGTGGTGGCGCTTGGCTCCCACTGCCATCCGGACGCCGATCTCTCTCGTCCGTTCCGTCACGGACACGAGCAAAATATTCATGATGCCGATCCCCCCGACCAAGAGGGACACGGAGGCGATGGCAAACAACATCATCGTCAGGGTTTCACTGGTGCCCTCTTGCACCTTCCCGATATCGACCTGGGTCCGGATCGTGAAGTCGTCGTTCTGCTCGGTCTGGAGCCGGTGCCGCGCCCGCAGCACCTCCCGAATCTGCTCGACCGCCTGAGGCAAATCCTCAACCTGATCGGTCGAGCCGAACATGGCCCCGACAGACCCGATAAACGACGTCCCGAACACCTTCCGTTCCGCCGTGCTAAAGGGAATGAAGATCACATCGTCCTGGTCGGAACCCTGGGAGGACTGGCCTTTCGGCGCAAGGACCCCGATGACACGGAACGGCACATTCTTGATGCGAATCACCGCCCCCACCGGCTCTTCGCCCGGTTCGAAGAGGTTCTCCACGATCGTCTGGCCGATGAGCGCAACGCGGGCCGCGCTATCCAAGTCCGTCTGGGTAAAGGGGCCGCCGCTCGTAAAAGACCAGTCGCGAATGGTGAGGTAGCTTGGGGAAATGCCGTTAATCGGTCCGTTCCAGTTTTTGTTCCCATAGACGATTTGCATGACATCGCGCCGGGACCAGCCTGTGTCGGTCAGCAAGGGGATGCGTTTTCGCATCTCCAAGGCGTCGGACACGGTGAGCGTCACGGCGCTCCCCTGGCTGCCCCGAACCCCGCTCGCAGAGGTCACTCCGGGAAAGATAATAATGACGTTCGTGCCCATCGTCGCGATCTGCGCCTGCACGGCCCGCTTGGCCCCCTCGCCGATGCTCACCATCGCAATGACCGCCGCCACGCCGATGACGATCCCCAGCATCGTGAGACCGGCGCGCAACCGGTTCCGTCCGAGGATCCGCAGGGCCGTCATGATCGTGAGCCAGACGAACGCCGCCATCTAAAGCTGAACCTCAACTTGGCTGGATGGTGGATGAGCCTTGGTCCGGCGGTCGCTGAGGATCTGCCCGTCCTGAATCACGATCTCGCGCGCCGCATAGGCTGCGACATCCACCTCATGCGTCACCAGGATGACCGTAATCCCTTCATCACGGTTGAGCGCTTCCAGGATGCCCATAATTTCCCGGCTCGACTGACTGTCGAGGTTGCCGGACGGCTCGTCGGCCAGGAGCAGCGACGGCGACGTGACCAGCGCCCGCGCGATCGCGACACGCTGCTGCTGCCCGCCGGACAGTTGCGTCGGGTAATGGTCTTCCCTGCCGTGCAACCCCACGCGCCCCAACGCCGCCGCGGCCTGCGTCCGTTGGTCCTTGAGCGAGAGGCCTCGATAGAACAATGGCAATTGAGCGTTTTCGAGCGCGCTGGTGCGGGGGATCAAATTGAAACTTTGAAAGACGAACCCGATCTGCTGATTGCGGATCCCGGCCAATTCGTCGGGCCGCAGCCCTCCAACCTCGACCCCGTTCAACCGGTAGCATCCTTTTGTGGGTTGATCGAGGCAACCCAGAATATTCATGAGGGTGGATTTGCCGGAACCAGAGGAGCCCATGATCGCGACGAACTCGCCCTGCTCGATCGTCAGACTCAGCCCGCGCAGAGCCTGCACCTCCACGTCGCCGACGCGATAGACCTTCCAGACATCTTCGCATTCGATCAGCGAGCTCATCGGCCTATCTCGTGAAACGTGAGAGGTAAAACGTGAAATGCGTCACGGGTGGCTATAGACCCCGGTTGCGCGAAGAGCCCTTCTGGCCGCCGCTCCCGAATCCCGGAGGCAGATCCTTTCCGCCCCGCTCGCCTTTAGGTCGCTCGATTCCCACAATCACCGGCGTCCCCTCGGACAATTCCTCCGACACAATTTCCGTGGCCACCCCGTCAGAAATGCCTGTTTGAACCTGAATCGGTTCCGGCTCTCCTGCCGGTCCCTGCTTCCAGACAGTGCGCTTGATCGCCGTGGCTCCTCTGCTGGCTCCAGCCTGAGGCTCCGGACTCTTCGCCTTGGCCGGTTTACCGCCTGCCGCCGCGCGATCGGCCGACCCGGCGGTCGGAGGCGTAAATCGCAGGGCGGCATTCGGCACCTTGAGCACGGCGTCTCGTTGCGCCACCACGATAGAAACGTTTGCCGTCATGCCGGGCTTCAGCCGGATATCCTGATTATCGACGTTGACCACAACATTATAGGTCACCACATTTTGCACATTGATCGGGGCAAGACGGACCTGACGGATCGTGCCGGAAAATTGATGGCCGGGGTAAGCATCGACGGTAAAGGTCGCCTCTTTCCCTTCAGTGATCCCGCCGATATCGGACTCGCTGACGTTCGTATCGACCTGCATCTTCGTCAAATCGAGCGCGATCAGGAAAAGGTTCGGGGTGGCGAAACTGGCCGCAATCGTCTGCCCCACCTCCACGGTGCGCGCCACGACGATCCCGTTCACCGGCGACCGAATGACGGTATATTTCAAGTCCAGCTCTGCGGCATTCAACGCCGCCTCTGCCTGTTTCACCTGCGCCATCGCCACATTGACTTGGGCCTCGGCCGATTGGGAATTCGTCGTCGCCACATCGACGTCGTTCTGCGATACGTACTGCTGCGCCACCAGCGACTTCACCCGATCCAACTCGCGCTTGCGTTGCGCCAGATCGGTTTTGGCCCGCGAGACATTCGCTTTCGACATTTCAAGATTGCTGGCGGCTTGATCGCGGCGGGCTTTGAATGGTTCCGGGTCGATCAGGGCCACGATGTCGCCGGCCTTGACCACCGAGTTGAAGTCGGCATGGAGGCTCTTGATCATGCCGGACACTTGGGTCCCGACCTGAACCGACACGACCGGATTGATCGTGCCCGTCGCCGTCACAAGCGACACGACAGAGCCCCGCTCCACCATGGCGCTCCGATAACGGACCGGAGCTTTCTTTTCCCCATTAAAAAAAACATAGCCGCCGATGGCGGCTCCGACGACCAGCACCCCGACGACCACAATGGCACGACGCATCAATTCGTTCTCCCGTTCCCTCGTCTACGTGAAGGACATTGTATCAACAGGGCCGAAAGGAATCACCTGGCCGCACGGCCTCTCAACAGCCCCAACGACAAACAGGCCGTCCACCACACGATGGACGGCCTGTCAAACTGCGCATCATGCCTTCGGTTACGGACCGACGCTGATCCGATCTTTGATCATGTCGAAAATATCTTTAGTCACCACGTTCTTCGCCACCAACTCACCCTTCACCCGGTAGGGACGGTTGGCCACGATACGATCGGCCACATCCTTAGGGAGACCGAGCACCAATACGATGTCCCCGACAGAGGCCTTATTGATGTTCATGGAAGACGACAGGGTCTGAGGCGCGCTCGGCACAGGGGAGGTGGGGGCCGCAACCGATGGAGCGCTCGGAGCCGGAACGGTCGGCTCGAGTGTTCCGGCCGCGGAGCGGGACTGGTCCTTGAGCTCTTTCTGGTAGCGGGCAACCAGGGACTTGAGGGTTTGGTTGTGCCGCTTCACATCCTCATATTCCTGCTGCACCGCCCGATTCTGCAGGGCAAATTGCCTGATGCGATCCTCGAGTTCTTTGATCCGGCTCTCAGCGCTGCCGCGCTCCTTGTCGCGCCCATGCTGGATACGCTCCAGCTCGTCGTGGGCAACTTGAGCCTCATTCCCGAACTTCGAATTGAGATCCTTGAGCGTCTTGACTTGTTGTTCCAGCGAGTTCTTCTGCGCGCGAAGTTTCTCCAACTCGGCCCGGGCCGAGTCGACATCGACCACCGCTTCATCATATTTCCTTTGAGAAACACACCCGACCATCGATACTGCGCCGATCAGCAGGACCGCCGCCAGCCATCCTGATTTCATGCAAACCTCCCATCCACTAAACGTGGCACCTGCAAGAGACACCGGCTATCGCCCTCATCTAACAAGCCTGTCGAGAAAAGAGGATCGCCCAGCACCTATACGTATGGTGTTGATGTATGCCAAGCCCCTCACTTTGTCAACAGATTTGCCAGTCGCCAGACCCAGCAGATCGGCTGAGCCGGCCGCAACCATTCCACTGCCTGCTTGACGGACCGTCACCACTTTGTGAATATGCGCCAGATACGCAATGCGCGCCGTCACCTGTCGCAGAAAGAGATCGCATGAACGAATGGGGCCCCGGTCTCGCCACGATCCTCGGTATCGTGGAGGGGCTGACAGAGTTTCTCCCTGTCTCGTCGACCGGCCACTTGATTCTCGTCGGGCATGCGTTGGGATTCGAGGGGGACCTCGCGGCCAGCGCGGAAATTTCAATCCAGCTTGGCGCCATCCTGGCCGTCATCGCCTATGAACGGCAGAAGCTGGCCTTCATAATCGGACAAGCCTGGCATGAACGGCAGGAGGCTTCGGCCATGATCCAGGCCCGCGGCGCCGCCCCCTGGACGGCAACCCTGCAAGCATCCTGGGCGGCCCACCGGAATCTCTGGTTCCTCCTCGGCCTGTGGCTCGCCTTTCTCCCGGCAGCGGCGATCGGATTCCTTACCCATGGCTGGATCAAGAGCCATCTCTTTACGCCACAAACCGTCGCCCTCTCCTCCATCGCCGGAGGTCTGATCATTCTTGCGGTCGAGGCCCGCCGTACCCAGCCAAAGGTCCAGCAACTCGAACAAGTGAACCTACGATCGGCGCTCTGGATCGGCCTGGCCCAATGCGCCTCCTTGCTGCCGGGCATGTCCCGATCCGGCTCCACAATCATCGGAGGGCTCTTGGTCGGACTGGACAGGAAAGTCGCGACGGAATACTCCTTCTTTCTCGCCCTCCCGACCCTCATCGCCGCGACCTGCTATCAAATGTGGAAATCGCGGGACCTCTTCCGGCAGGAGGACTATCTGGCCCTCGGAGTCGGGATGTTGGTGTCGTTCGCCGTCGCCTGGATCGTCATCGCGGCCTTCCTCACCTTCGTAAAGCGCCATACCCTCCGCCCCTTCGCCTACTACCGAATCCTCATGGGCATCGTTGTCTTCTATATTTTTGGGGGTTAACTGGCTGCTGAAAAAGCCCGCCAGCGATTCGTGAAACGTAAAAGGTGAAAGGTTTTATCGGAAGGTCTCCGACATTCCTTCGTTTCACCTTTCACGTTTTACTTCTTACGGCCCTTTATGAGGAAACGGGAGGGAACTCTTGAGGTAAAAGCGACTCGTCTTTCTTTTCAAAGGCGAAGTGGATAATCAAAAACACCACTCCCACGCTGATTGCTGAATCTGCGACATTGAAGGCAGGCCAATGGTAGGAGTTCACATAGACATCCAGGAAGTCGATTACCTCCCCATACCGTAACCGATCGATCAGATTCCCGATCGCCCCTCCCAGAACCCCGGCAATACTAAGCTGTCCCACCCAATCCTTTTCCGGCAATCGGAAGAGGATCGTCCCCAGCAGGCCCAGAGCGATCAGCGACGTCACCCCGAAGAACACCATCCGAAAGGCATTGCTGCTGCCGGCCAGCAGGCCGAAAGCCGCGCCGGGGTTTCGAATGTAGGTCAGGCTGAAGAAATCCTGAACGATCGGAATGGATTCATGCAGCCTCATGGACTGCATGATGGACAGTTTCGTCACCTGATCGATCACGATGATCGTGCCGGCAAGCAAAGCCAGAAGCCCATAGCGGCCAGACCGTCGCATCACTGCACCGCCTCGATGCACCGCTCGCACAGCAGAGGATGGCTGGCATCCTTCCCCACCGCCTCTCGATAGTTCCAGCAACGTTCGCATTTCCCAAACGAGGACTTCGTCGCCACAATCGCCAGCGGACCTTTCGCCTCGCCACTGGCGATCAATTTCACCTGCGAGACGATGAAGAGCGTGGTTAAATCCTTGTGGTAGGACTGGAGAAACTCATAGCTGTCGGCATCGGCCAGAAGTTCCACTGCTGCCTCCAGCGAAGATCCGATCACTTTGTCACGCCGGCTTCCCTCCAGCACGCCCTGCACCTGTGTCCGATAGCCCAAGAGCTTCTCCCACCGTTGCGCCAGCTCAGCATCCTGCCATTGAGGCTGGACCTCCGGGAATGTGCTCAGATGGACGCTGCTCACCCCCTGCTTCCCTCCCGGCTGCGTCGCCAGGGCCCGCCAGATCTCTTCTGCCGTAAAGCTCAAGACCGGGGCCATCAGCTTCGTCATGGCCACGAGAATCTCGAAGAGCACCGTCTGCGAGCCGCGCCGCAAGGGCGAATCGGCCCGGAAGGTATAGAGCCGATCCTTCAGAATGTCGAGGTAGACGGAGCTCAAATCCACCGAACAGAAATTATTCAGGGCATGGAAGATCGTGTGAAACTCGAAGTCGTCATAGGATTTCCTGACCCGCGGAATCAGCTCGCTCAGCCGATGCAGGGCCAAGCGATCCAGCTCCGGCAACTGCTCATAGGGGATGCGATCCTTCTCCGGATCGAAATCGTACAGATTGCTCAATAAGAATCGGCTGGTATTCCGGATCTTCCGGTAGGCCTCGACCATATGGGTCAGGATTTCCGGGGAAATTCTGAGGTCGTCGCGATAATCCTGGGCCGAGACCCACAGGCGCAGAATTTCCGCGCCAGACTGCTTGATCACATCCTGCGGCGCGACGACGTTCCCCGCCGACTTGGACATCTTCTTGCCCTGCCCATCGAGCACAAACCCGTGGGTCAACACCGCCTTGTAGGGCGCGCGGCGATCGGTCACTACTCCGGCCAGCAACGCGCTATGGAACCAGCCCCGATGCTGATCAGACCCTTCGAGGTAGAGATCGGCCGGCCACCACTTACGCGGCTTCAGCACCGCCGCATAACTGACCCCCGACTCGAACCAGACGTCGAGAATGTCCCGTTCCTTTTCAAAATCAGTCCCGCCGCATTTCGGGCAGGCCGTGCCCTTGGGCAAGAGATCGGCAGCCGATTGCTCGAACCAAACGTCGGCCCCTTTGGTCTCCATCAAGGTCGCCAGGTGCTCGATCACGGTCGAATCTGCCAGCACAGACCGGCAGCCGGTACAGGTAAAGCCGGGAATCGGCACGCCCCAGACCCGTTGCCGCGACAAACACCAATCGGGGCGGTTCTGGATCATCCCGTTGATCCGATCCCGGCCGTAAGAGGGAATCCAGCGAACCCGTTCGATCTCCGCCAGCGTTTCTTGCCTGAGATCGTTCGTCTCCATCGACACGAACCATTGTTCGGTGGCGCGGAAGATGACGGGATTCTTGCAACGCCAACAATGGGGATAGGAGTGGTTTAGCGAGCCATGGCCCAGCAACCGTCCATTGGCCTGGAGGAACTCCACGATCTTGGGATTGGCCTTCAACACATGCTGGCCGGCAAATTCCTTCACGATCTCGGTAAAGCGTCCGCCGTTGTCCACCGGCGCCAGGATCTCCAGCTTTTCTCCCGCCGACGCCTTGGCATTGTGTTCCAACACGAGGATGTAGTCTTCCATACCGTGTCCCGGCGCAATATGAACGCAGCCGGTTCCCTGCTCGAGCGTGACGAAGTCGCCAAGCAGGATCGGCGAGAGGCCGGTGCTCATGGGCCGTTGCGTCTCGATCCCTTCAAATCCTTCTTTCCCCTTCTTCACCCCGAATACTTTCGCCCCTTCGAGCTTACAGGCCTTCGCCATGCTCTCAACCAGCTTCTCCGCCACGATCAGCACCTCGTCGCCGACTTGGACGAAGGCATAGTCGATATCGGCATGGAGACAGACGGCTTGATTGGCCGGAAGGGTCCAGGGAGTGGTCGTCCAGATCACGACGGAGACCAGCTTGACGCCGCCGGGGAACGAAATGCCGGGGAAGGTCTTGCTCAACACCGTGGGCGACGTGACCAGCGGAAACTTCACATAGACCGAGGGAGAGGTATGGTCTTCATATTCGACTTCCGCCTCGGCCAAGGCTGTCTGGTCCGCCGTGCACCAGAGGACCGGCTTCAGTCCCTTATAGACGCCTCCCCGCTCCACGAACTTTCCGAACTCGCGAATGATCGTAGCCTCGTAGCTGGGATTCATCGTGAGATAAGGCCGCTGCCAATCCCCCAAAATGCCGAGCCGCTGAAACTCTTCCCGCTGAATCGTATAGAACTTCTCCGCATATTCCCGGCAGAGCTTGCGGATAGCCGGAGTATCGAGCGTCTTTTTCTTGTCGCCGAGCTCTTTAAGCACCTGATGCTCGATCGGCAGACCATGGCAATCCCAGCCCGGCACATACGGCACTTGATATCCGGCCATCGTCTTGGATTTGATGATGATATCCTTAAGGATCTTGTTCAGCGCATGGCCGATATGGATACGGCCATTGGCATAGGGAGGCCCATCGTGCAAGACATACAGAGGCCGGCCCTTCCCCGCTTCCTGGATCTGTTCGTAGAGCCGTTCCTGCTCCCACGAAGCCAGGAGCTCAGGCTCCCGCTGCGGCAGGTTCGCCTTCATAGGGAAATCGGTCTTGGGGAGATTGAGCGTTGCCTTGTAATCCATAGCCTATCTGGTCTCTCTGGAGAATCTGCGCACGTGATGGGAATCAGAGGTAGGAATATACCGGAATGGCAGCCAGGGTACCAGCCCATAGCCTTGATGCGGGATCGTCAAAAGCGTCTTCCAGCAAGGCCGCAGCGAGCGAAGGGCCGAGGCGTACCCGGAGGGTACGTTGAGGGTCTGAGCGATGCGAGAACGACGCCCGGTGAAAGGTGCATCTTGGCGCACCGGGGCTGGGTGGGTGGAATCAGGCGTTTTCCACGATCCCGCTAACTGACCGCCATCATGCGATCCAGCGCAATCTTCGCCCAGCGTTTCTCATCGTCTGGGACGATAATATGGTTCACGACGTGGCCTTCGACAAGACTTTCCAGCGCCCAGCAAAGATGAGCCCCATCGATCCGGAACATCGTCGCACATTGGCAGACCGTGGAGGAGAGGAAGAAAATCTTCTTGTCGGTGAGGTCCCGCTTCAATCGATTGACCAGGTTCAGTTCCGTTCCCACAGCCCAGACGGACCCAGCCGGCGCCGCTGTCACGGTCTTGATAATGAACTCGGTTGATCCTGAGAGGTCTGCCCTATTGACGACATTTTCATGGCATTCGGGATGGACGATGACCTTCCCCTCCGGATACTGTTTGCAGAAATTGTCGATGTGCACGGGCTGGAACATCTGGTGCACACTGCAATGGCCTTTCCAGAGGATGAGTTTCGCGTGCTGGATCGCCTCACGGCTATTGCCCCCGTTAGGTTGAGAGGGGTCCCAAACGATCATCTTGTCGCGCGGCAATCCCATCTTGTTGGCCGTATTGCGGCCCAGGTGCTCGTCCGGAAAAAAAAGGATTTTCTCCCGCCTGGCCCAGCACCATTCCATGACCGCCTTCGCGTTGGAAGAAGTGCAGGTAATCCCGCCATGTTCGCCGCAAAAGGCTTTGAGCACCGCGGCAGAATTCACATAGACCGCCGGCATGACCGTTTCTTCCACGGGGAGAATCCGTCCCAGCTCCTCCCAGCATTGATCGACCTGTTCGATCGCCGCCATGTCCGCCATGGAACAGCCTGCCGCCATATCAGGGAGGATCACCGTCTGCTTGGAGCGACTCAGGATATCGGCGGTCTCGGCCATGAAGTGCACGCCGCAAAACACAATGTAAGGTCGCTCCGACCGTTCGGCCGCCAACTTCGACAAGAGAAGCGAATCCCCGCGGAAGTCCGCATGGGCGATCACTTCGTCCCGCTGATAGTTATGGCCCAGGATCATGACCCGGTCTCCCAGCACGCGTTTCGCCTCAACCGTCCGGCGGAAAAGCTCCTCCGCAGACAGTTGCTGATAATCCGTGATCGGTTTCGGAAGTGTCGAAATAATTTGCATAGCTTCCCTAGCAAAGTGACATACCGCACCATTCTACGTTAGGGTCCCCCGACAATCAATGAACCGGCCCTGCAAGGAAGTCCTACAGAGGGTCCACTCGGTTCGCCCTCGATAGGCCTAATACCCCGTTGACAACGGAGGAGGCCAGCGATACGATTCTTGCTCGAAGCTAGGGGAGCCACGTGGCTGAGAGTCCGCCCGAACGGACGACCCTCAGAACCTGACCTGGGTAATACCAGCGTAGGGAAGCGAGAACAACCACACACTGTTGGTCTCTCTGCCGCACCCCCTTCCATCGGTGCGGTTTTTTTTATTTCTGATTACTACGCACAGTTCACGTTTCGGAGAAAGGATCTCCTCATGAGCGACCAGACAATCGGCAACGGATCTGCCACTGGCAAGGGACAAAAATCTGCCGGATCGACCTTGACGACCACGCCCTTCCCCGCCTCGCGCAAAGTGTACGTGCAGGGCACCCAGGCCGGCGTGAAAGTTCCGATGAGAGAGATCAGCCTGACGCCGACGAAAGCGATGAACGGGGGCACGCCCACCCCTAATGAGCCGATCACGATCTACGACACCTCCGGCCCCTACACAGACCCGAACTTCACCATCGATGCAAAGGCTGGCTTGGCTCCCTATCGTAGAAGCTGGATACTCGGCAGAAACGATGTGGTCGAGCTCCCAGATGTCTCTTCGCTGTATGGCCGCCTGCGCGCGACCGATCCCAAGCTGGACGAGCTCCGGTTCCAACACATTCGCAAGCCGCTGCGGGCCAAACCGGGCATGAACGTGACCCAGATCCACTACGCCAGAAAAGGCATCGTCACACCGGAAATGGAGTTCATTGCGATCCGGGAAAACCAGTCCCGCGAAGTGGCGCGCGAGCTGGCCTCGCGGAACGGACATGGCGGCGGGGTCACGCAACACCAAGGCCAGTCCTGGGGCGCCAGCATCCCCTCCGTGATCACGCCGGAATTTGTCCGCGATGAAATCGCCCGTGGCGGCGCGATCCATTCAAAATGGTGCCTGGCCCATCATGAAGAAAACTTCGCCTACACCCATTTTGAAGAAATCTGCGAGATCATGAAGACCTACGA
>SYGW01000087.1 GCA_005800255.1 Nitrospiraceae bacterium
CCTGACCCTGACCCCGCCCCGCGCCATGACGTTGGAATATGCGCTGGAGTACATCGGCCAGGACGAGCTGTTGGAAGTGACCCCGACCAACCTCCGCATCCGGAAGCGCTTGCTCAATCCCGAGGAGCGGCGCAGAGCCCGCAAAGATCGCAAGGGCTGAGCGGGTCGTTTCGCCTACGACTGCCGAGTCCCGCACGATGAAAATCCGCCGCAAGGCCGTCAAGCTTCCGCCCTCCGCTCCACCCCTGTACATCGTTGGGTTTTGGGACGCGCCTCCGGCTCCTGAAGAATTCGCCGTCTGGTTTGATTTGGAATATGGGGGACCGCTCCGCCTCCAGGCAGACCCAGGACCGTCGCTCGGATGCTCCTCGCAGCTCCGCGCCACCCATGGCCCCTGGGAAGTCGCGATCCGACTGCTGCTCCCCGCCGCGGATGCTGAGGGCTGGAAGGAATCGCTTGTCTGGGGACATCCCAACGCCGGACAGGTTCTTTTGACACGTACCGCGCCGAACAAGGCCATTGATATGGTCCTGCACGCAGCCCGCCTCGCCAGAGGTTTTACCCTGCTGACCGGCGGCACCGCTTACGATCTCCGCACCCAGGCTTATTGGAACCCCTCCGACTGGCAGGATCGTCCGCTGGCGCAATTCTCCGCTCAAGACCACATCACCGTGGAGCAGGCCGACGCGGACGAGACCGGACGCGAACGGTTCTATACCAAGGGCCTGGCCAAATTCGGCTTGGATGAGCTGGAAGTCTTTCGGCCCATGGGCCTGTCCGGCCGCCCCACATCGGAACGGCTCACGGACATTGCCGAGGAGATCATTAGGTTGGGCCAGTCCCTGAAGGTCGGTGCGTCGTTGTCCCTGCCGGGAATCGGGCTGACCCTCTCCGTCACCAAACACCGGACGGTCCCCTCGGCCGAAGGGCCAGTAGCCTTCCGTGAAGTCGCCTGGTAACGTCCCGCAAGGCCCATCCGACCGAAACTCTCCTGGGACTTTTGGGCCGATTGACAAACTTTCCGAGCGCATGCTACCAATAGTGGCTTCCGAGTGATGCCCGTTCATCCCAACTCAATCCACTCAAGCCCATAGAGGAGGTTTCCATGGCCACAGATGTCGCCCCCGAGATAAAAGCAGGGGACACAGCCCCTGATTTCACGCTGAAAGACCAAGACCAGAAGGATGTCAAGCTCAGCGATTTCCGCGGCAAAAAGAACGTCGTGCTGGCGTTTTACCCGCTGGACTGGAGCCCGGTCTGCACCGGGGAAAACAAGTGCTTGACCGACGATTTCCCGAAGTTCGACCAAATGAACGCGGTGGTCTTCGGCATCAGCACGGATAGCTTCTTCTCCCACAAGGCCTGGGCCGATTCATTGGGGCTCAAGCAGCAGCTGCTCGCCGATTTCAACCGCGAAGTCGTGAAGAAATACGGCCTGTATTTTGAGCCGCTGAACTGCGGCAAGCGCGCGACGGTGATCGTGGACAAGAACGGGAAAGTGGCTTACGTGAAGGTCCAGGAGATCAAGGTCGCCCGGGACGACAAGGAGATTCTCGAGGCGCTCAAGAAGCTCAACTAAACCGCGGTCGAACAGTCCGAAAGTCGGACAGTCTTCAAGTCGAGGCTGTCCGACTTTCGGACTGTCGACGTTACACCCTTATGGCTGGCTCAGTCGAAGACGTCAGCGACGAGAATTACGAGGAGTTCGTGCAGGCCCAGGCTGCCATCGTGGCTTATGGCATCGCCTCCTGCGAGCCCTGTAATGCGTACGACCCGATCCTGCAGGACACAGCCGCCCGCTTTGCCACGATCCGGATCGGCAAAGCCAAAATGCACGTGCCCGGCCGTTGCCGCGAGATCAAGAACCGCCACCAGTTCGAGACCTATCCGACCACCCACCTCTTTTCGCAAGGGACACTGCTGGTCACGCGGGAAGGTACGGTCGAGGCGGCCGAGCTGGCGGCGCTGATCAACGACCACCTGCTCAAGGGCTGAACTCACGCGCGGCTGCGTTCTAGCCGCGATATTCGTAGTAGGCCCCGCTGGTTTCGGACAGCCCGATCCGTTCCAAGCGACCGGCCGGCAGTCCCTTCACCAAGAGATCCCACAGGAACCGGACCAGATTCTCGCCGCTGGTGATGCGCCCCGTCAGTTCCGGGTCTCGATCGAGATCCTGATGGTCGAATCGCCGCAGGATACGTTCAGCCACCGCGCGATCCAGCGCCGGAATGTCCACCAGCATGCCGGTGACCGGATCAATCCCCCCCTGCACGGTCACATGCAACCGATAGTTGTGTCCGTGGGAACCAGGGCTGTGGCACTTTCCGAACAACCGCCGGTTCTGCTCCTCGGATAGGCCCTGGCTCTGCAGACGATGGGCCGCCGCAAAGTGGTACCGCTTGATCAAGCCGGCTTGATTGGCGATACCCAAGAACTCCGCGGACAGGTCTTCATCCTCGTACAGCCTGATCCTCTCCAAGCGGCCGATCTCCGGACGGGCCGCCAGCACGTGCCAGAGCACAGCCGCAATGTTTTCGGTGGTCGGGATCCTGTCTTGAAAATAGGGGGTGTCTAGATTGAGATGTTTGTGATCGAACTCCTCCAGGATTTCTTTCAACACCCGCTTGAGATCATAGAGATTGACCACCATGCCGGTGTAGAGGTCCACCTGCCCAGCCACGGTGACCTCGAGCATGTAATTGTGCCCATGCCCCGGCTCGTTGAAGCAGGCCCCGAACGATGCCCGGTTGCGCGCCTCGTCCCAGGCCGCATGGCAATAGCGATGCGCGGCTGCAAACTCGATCCGTTTGGTCAATCGGACTTCCGGCATAGCAGCTCCCTTACAAACTGAAGGGGCAAAAACAGAAAGGGCCGGGATCGCGCCTCACCGGTGCGGTGAGCGACCCCAGCCCTTCTATTCGGAACCGGACCGAAGACAAATCAGGCGCTAAAGGAGCTGCCGCAGCCGCATGTGGTCTTGGCTTGGGGGTTCTTGATGGAAAACCCGGACCCCTGCACGCTGTCCACATAGTCCACTTCAGCCCCGCTCAGAAGCGGCGCGCTCTGGGAATCCATGATGACTTTCACGATTCCCTTTTCGATCACGGTGTCGTCGTCGCCCATTGTGGACTCGAAGGCCATTCCATATTGGTACCCATGGCAGCCGCCCCCGCGCACGTAGATGCGCAGGCCCACCACATCCTTCTCCTCCGTCATCAATTCCTTGATCTTCTCCTCGGCCTTCTGCGTGATTGTCACCATGGCCCCCTCCCTCATACGTTGCGTCTATCCTACACAGGGCGCAAGCGGACCGTCAACGCCCCAGCGCCTCGGCCACTCGTCCGACCAGTCCCGCGCCCGGCTTCAAGGTTTTCCCGCCTTCGCTCCAGTTGGCCGGACAGGCTTCTTCGGGATGAGCCGCGCAATGGACGTTCGCTTTGACCTTCCGGAGAAGCTCCGCTGCGCTTCGCCCCACATTATAGAAATGGACCTCGGCGGCCACAAGTTTGCCTTCGGGGTTGATGATGAAGGTCCCTCGGAGCGCGAGCCCCGTCGCTTCGTCATAGACGCCGAACAGCCGTGATACTTTTCCCGTCGGATCCGCTCCCATCGGGTAGGCGAGCCCCTTCAACAGTTTTTCCTCCCGCTGCCAGGCCATATGGACGAACTTGGTGTCGGTCGACACCGCGATCACCTCGGCGCCGGCAGCCGCCAGATCTTTGTACTTCTCCGCCACGTCGGCCAGCTCGGTGGGACAGACGAAGGTATAGTCGGCTGGGTAAAACAGGAGGACGGTCCATTTCTTCGCCTGCTTGAGAGAGTCTAGGGACACCTTGCCGAACTCTCCTTTGCGGGGATCGTAGGTTTCCAGCTCAAAGTTCGGAACCAGTTCGCCGACATGTACACGGTCACCCATTGAAATTTCTCCTTCTTGGTAAGGTTCTGATCAGTCGCCGTGGCGACCCATCAGCTTATTGTCGTTCTGCCTGCCCCGACCGGTGCCGGAGCTTCTGCACGATTCACGCCTCGCCTCCCACAGCGACATCATCACGCCCATGCGCTGTGCATCGCATATCCGGACTCCGGACGACCCATCGGTCCGGAGCGGCGCATGATGTCCACGGAGCGAGCTTATATACTATGCCGCGGCAAGACCCGTCAACGGCGCGCCAGAATGTCAGGCGCAAGACCCTCGGCGTCAGGCGGGCCGATGGACCGGCAACTCCCCGGCCATCTCTGCAAGGGTCTTGTAGGCAGCATCCTTGGGCGAGAGCAGCGGCCGGGGAACCGGCCAGGGAATCCCGATCGCCGGATCGCTCCAGAGGATTCCTCGTTCGCCCTTGGGCGAGTAAAAATCCGTGCAGTTGTAGACGACGCCGACCGTGTCGGTCAGCGCGTAAAATCCGTGGGCGTAGCCGGGAGGGATGTAGAGTTGCCGCTTGTTCTCCACGGACAGCTCATAGCCCACGAATCGGCCGAACGTCGGAGATCCCACCTGGATGTCCACGGCCACGTCGAAGATCGTTCCCTCCACGACGGTCACCAGCTTGCCCTGCGGCTGATGCAGTTGATAATGCAACCCGCGCAGGGTGCCGCGGCTGGAGCGGGAAAAGTTGGACTGGACGAAGGGGGTCGTGATCCCGCCCTCCGCGTACTTCTTGGCGTGGCTGATCTCGAAGAAATGGCCACGCGCATCGGGGAAAACATCGATTTCGACGAGGATCACGCCCTGTAACGCCGTCTCAACAAACCGCACGCATGGCCTCCCTCGAATCCCTCTCCACCGCGCCCCCTAGGGGATCAGGCCACCGGCCAGGCAGAATTGTCGCTTCAGCTCGGAATAGGTCTGGGTCACGGGGAACTGCGGAAACTGCCGGCTGATCGCGCTGGGAGGCCGGAAGAAGATCCCCGCGTCTGCCGCAGCCAGCATGGCGGTATCGTTATAGGAGTCGCCCGCGGCAACGACCCTGAAACGCAAGCTCTTCAGCGCCATCACGGATTCCTGTTTTTGATTCGGCTGTCGAAGGCAGTAGTCGGTGATCCGCCCGGTCCCGTCCACCTCCAGCCCGTGGCAAAACAGCGTGGGATAGCCGAGCTGCCTCATGAGCGGGAGCGCGAATTCGTAAAAGGTGTCCGAGAGAATAATGAGCTGGCACCGCTCCCGCAGCCAATCCAGAAATTCGCCCGCTCCCTCCAACGGAGCCATGGTCGCGATCACGGCCTGAATATCCTGCAGGCGCAACCCGTGCTGGTCGAGAATCCCCAGGCGCCGCTTCATCAAGACATCGTAGTCGGGGATATCCCGCGTGGTCAGACGGAGTTCACTGATGCCGGTTCGCTCGGAAACGTTGATCCAGATCTCCGGGACCAGCACCCCTTCCAAATCTAAACAGGCCAACACCGGTTGCGTCATGGGACTCGCGGCCTCCTTACGGGTCAGGCACCGGGACGCTCGCGATCAGCGGCGTCCCGTTCTTAAACGAGGCCGGATCATATCGCAAATAACGCGGCGGCACAATCACGGACGTGAGGCGGCTCGGAGTTCTCGGGCCGAACCGGCATGGAACCGGCCGGGCCCGTTCGCGCGTTCGCCGCTGGTCCAGCCACCAAGCCAGGAACGGAAGCGTGACGGGATTGCCGGGAGGATCAGGGCGACAAGGTACGGACTCCCAGCGGCGAGACGGCGCACATGGCTGCGAACCTGGACGCGATCGTCCCGCGTCCATTTCTGCCCGTTGCGAGGTTTCATCAGAAGGGGCATCAGCCAGCGGACTTGCATGACCTCGGCGACAATCCGAGTCCGCTCCCGATCCAGGTCCATCATGACGCGTATCATGCGAGGCAGCCGAGACATGCAAGTTGGTCCAGGGTTACGATGGTCCGTCGAATGGATCGTCAGGTCTGCGGGTGGTCCTGCCCGCGTGACGAAGAACTTGGGGAGGCACGTCGGCGGGCCGTGACCTCGCGACTTAAATACCACCACACCTTGTCGAGCGCCCGTTCCAGCAACTCCCTCCCCTGCCAGGACCGGCCGCCTTCCTGCCTATGACGCTCAGCCCATTCCAGCGCCAGCGGCAAGGGAATGAATCGGGCCGGCCCACCGACAAGGTCGGCCCAGAGCAGGGCCAGCACCGTCCCGACACGCAGCGGGACCGGGACGGGACGGATCGGGTTTCGCTCCAAATCTTGACACAATTCCGCCGGCGTCGTCACCAACAGTTCGCGACAAGCGGCCGGGCGATCGTCATAGATGGAGCAGACTTCCTCGACCAGGAAGGGGCAGGGCAACCGGAGCGCATAATAGGTGCGGTTGATCGGTTCAAAGGCGTCGTCATCGAGCTGACGTTCCGATTCGGCAATCTCGTAGAGTTGCGAAAGAACCCCGGTTCGCTTCAGTTGCGCACGCGCATCCGCGACACGGGCCAGGGCTGCCTCCCGCCGATCGACAGGCCAGGCCGTGACCGCATCCGCCAACGCGAACGCTTCCGGAGCCGACAGAGGAATCAACATCCGACAACAGGCGGCGCAGCCTTTCTTGCAGGAGATCGCCGCGCCATGCGCAACCACGTCGCGCACCTCCAGCGCCTGCGCCGCCTCGTCGATGCGGCGCATGGATGAAACGAGCGTCGCGACCGGCACGAAGTGGAGCGGCACGTCCACAGGCACCGTGACCGGGCCGGCAGGAGTATGCACCGAGATATCGAGCCGCTCGACTGTCCGGTCTTCCGCCATGCTTCGTCTCCATACCCGTACGGATGCCGCCACGGTGCAGTCGGTCGCCGCCGGCAGGGGAACCTGCCGGCTCATCTTAGAAGAGGCTTTCGAGACCGGTCAAGCAGGGCGCTTGTTCGAGAGAGCCGCTGTCGGCAAGCCGCTCCCTGCCTCTACTGCTCCCGCACGACTTTGGGCTTGCCAGGGCGAGCCACGCTGCCGATAATGGCGCAAGCTCGGTCGGAGGACGACGATGCGGCTCACAGGACATCTCGCCGGCTTGTTGAAAGCCTATATGGCCGACTTGGTCGAACAGGCCAGTCAGGAAGCCCAGGCCAATGAGCCCTTTGGGTTCACCCCGGCTCCCTACCGGCCCGACCAGACGCTCTCCGATCTCTTGGCGATTCTGGACGACCGCATTGAGTCGGAGGGCGTCCAAGTCGGGCTTCCCGAAGGGTTCCTCCATCAGATGTGGACGGTCTGCAATGAAGCCCACGCGCATATCCGGGAGCAGGTATGGCTGGAGTCCGGCATCGCCCAAGGCGCGGCGTCGAAAGCCAGGACGCGCGAGATGACTTACCGGGCGCTGCTTGCCTACATCGAGAAACAGGCAGATTGAGCGGTCTGCTCTCGACCGGCCGCAGACTTTCGTCCGTTGGGCGGGATAATGCTCAGATCTTTCCGCTGATCCGGTAGAGCAGAGTTCCGACCAGCTCATTGATGGCCCACGTGCTTCTGTGCAAGGACTCAACATCTGGAAGCAGGTCGAAGAGATCACCATCCCATCCGTCCTCGATCCGGTCCCGACCCATGTAGGTGCAGGGATAAGGGGTGGCATCTAATCCTTGCTTGCGGAACAACCCTAATGCTCGTGGGATGTGATAGGCCGACGTGACCAGCAGGACCGAGCTTGAGCCCAAGATCTGCTTGGCTGCGACAGCGTTCTCATATGTCGTGCGCGAACGACCCTCGACAACCGTGGCTTCTGCAGGTATGCCGAGTCGAATCGCGAGCCGTTGCATTTCCACTCCTTCTTGAGGACCCTCGCCAAAGATGCTGGCATCGCCTCCGGCAAAGATGATGCGCGGGGCAAATCCTTTGACATACAGATCGGCTCCGCACATTGTCCGTTGCATGCTGGAAGGGGAAAGCTCATTGGTTGGCCGCAACGTTCCTTTGCCGGTTACTCCGCCCCCGAGCACCACGATGGCGTCAAATCTTTTTGACGTAGCGAGGTCAAACGGCGGGGCTTGCTCCTCAATCAGTCCCACCAGCCGATCGGCAACAAGCGGCGCGCCAAATATAAACAGGATAAGAAATGCGGCAAGCGCAAGAGAATGCTTCCAGCGGAGCCTCCTTGGCAAAGACTGCAAGCTTGCCAACAAAAGCAATGTCCCAAGAATGAATAGCACCCACGAAATGGGATACAGCCCGTACTTGGCTAGCTTGTAGAGACCATACAGAAACGGCGACATATCCACTGCAACGCCTTGTTTATCGAAGGAGACACCTTGCCCTCAGAGAGCATACACTCAGGACAAGGGCCAGACAAGAAACAGATTCTGCAGCGACTTGCGGCGGGTACAGACCGAAGATGGCAAACAGACCCCCGCAGGAATTATGCCACGGGGTTGCACACAGGAGGAAAGGCAATGCCACCTAGCCCCCGGTACTGGTTGATGAAATCCGAGCCCAGCGCCTTTTCAATTGACGACCTGCGCAAGGCCCCCGGTCGCAAAACCTGCTGGGACGGGGTGCGCAATTATCAAGCCCGCAATTACATGCGGGCGATGAAAGCAGGAGACCGCCTGTTCTTTTACCATAGCAATGCCGATCCGCCGGCGATCGTCGGCATCGCGGAAGTGGTGCGTGAGGCCTATCCCGATTCCACCGCCTTTGACAAGCAACACCGGCACTACGACCCCAAGAGCACACAGGAGAAACCCCTGTGGGACATGGTGGATATCCGGCTGGTCAAGAGCTTGACCAACCCCTTGTCGTTGGACCGGCTCAGACAGGAGCCGGGGCTCAAAGGGATGGAAATCCTGCGGAAGGGGTCCCGACTATCGGTCCAGCCGGTACGAGCAGCCGAGTGGGACCTGATCCTGCGGCTGGCCGAGGGATAGGGGAAAGAGCTATGCGAAATTAACGGCTACAAGAAGCGGCTTGCAATTCAAGGAGACACGAACATGGAAGGCGTCGAAAAGACGGGGAAACAACTGGGGTTAGCAGAAGAAGTCGTAGCGATGACAGAATTGAATGGCATCCTTTTTGTTTCGACCAAAAAGAATCGTCTTTTGAAGCTGGATCCGACGGCAGCGGGTTCGCCCTGGACAGATATTGGGCATGCCAATGATGTCAAGGCAATGACAAGTGCCGAAGGATTTCTGTTTGCAGTGGATCAGGGAGGGAAACTCTGGATGCGAGATCCAGAAGCCAGGGGCATTCATTGGACTCACATCTTCAAGGATTACAAAGTCTCTACGATTACTGCGGCGACTGGAAAACTTTATATCGCAACGCTGGGAGATCAATTGTGGCTTTGGAAACCCGTCGCCTGAACCTGAATAGGGGACTTTTTGCCATGGCCCGGCGTACACTCCTTAACGTTGAGCCCACAGCAAGACAAGGATCAACGAGAGTCACGACATTGCCAGCAGGCATGCTTGCGGGATGGGGTGGAAATCCTGGACCGGCAGGCGGGGTTTAGCACAAATTTAGCACAGTCGGGGTTGGTCCCGACTGCGCTCAATCTGTAAGTGATTGAAAAATTGGTGGGCCGTGTAGGGGTCGAACCTACG
>SYGW01000088.1 GCA_005800255.1 Nitrospiraceae bacterium
GTATCAGGCGATCAATGGCCAACGGACCATTCTCTTCGTCGACGAGATCCATCGGTTTAACAAGGCGCAGCAGGATGCCTTTCTTCCCCATGTCGAGCGGGGGACGATCATCCTGGTCGGGGCGACGACGGAGAATCCGTCCTTCGAAGTGATCTCGCCGCTTCTGTCTCGTTCTTTGGTTATCGTACTCAAGTCCCTTTCTCCCGAGGCGCTCGGGCAGATCCTGGACCGGGCGCTCACGGACTCTGCGATCGGCTTGGGGGACTGGAAGGCCAGTCTGTCCCTCGAGGCCAGGGAACGATTGATTGCCTACGGCAACGGCGATGCCAGGGCGCTCCTGACGGCGCTGGACTTCGTGGTCCGGCAGCAGTCGGCTGGGCCTGACGGGACTCGCCTGATCGATGGAGCGGCGTTGGAAGCCGCGCTGATGAAGAAATCGATCCGGTACGACAAGTCCGGTGAAGAACATTACAACGTCATCTCCGCCTACATTAAGAGCCTTCGCGATTCCGATCCTGACGGAGCCCTCTATTGGCTTGCCCGGATGTTGGAAGGGGGGGAGGATCCGAAATTCATTGCGAGACGTCTGGTGATCTTTGCCTCTGAGGATGTCGGCAATGCCGATCCGATGGGGCTGGTGGTGGCGACCGCAGTCGCTCAGGCCGTGCAGTTTGTCGGGCTGCCAGAGGCGCAGATCAACTTAGCCCAGGGGACGACCTACCTTGCCACCAGGCCGAAAGACAATGCTTCCTACGTCGGACTGCTTGAGGCGATGGAAGATGCGCAGGCCCAAGGGAATCTGGGGGTTCCACTACATCTGCGGAATGCCGTGACGTCGATGATGAAGGGGTTCGGGTATGGGAAGGGTTACCGTTACGTCCATGACGATCCCAAGGCCAAGGGGCAGGAGCATCTTCCCGAGCCGCTCAAGGGGAGGCGATATTATCGCCCTAATGGCGCGTAATTATTGCGCTATCTGGCAATGGACAAAGATTTCTAATCGGTTATACTTAGGCCTGTGAAGCGGCAGGACCAAAAAACTGGTGGATCGATCGCAGCCACGAATGAACGGCGCAAGTTCGTCCGGGCGACGCTGGTTGGCTCGGCTTTGATTTCCCCGAAAAGTGGAGCCGAGGCGATGACGGCCGTATTGGATAACGTCAATAGCGTCGGCGCCGGTTTGCACGCAAAAGAGAAGTTGGCGGTAGGTTTGCCTGTGACCGTGTCATTGGCGTTTTTGGATTCCGATCGCGCAGAACAGATGGAGCGGCTCGGCGGGAAAGTGGCATGGGCTAAGCCGTGGGAGAAGGGGTTTCTGCTCGGCGTCGTCTGGGACGAGCTGGTTACGAAAGAAAAGAACCGCTGGTTGTATTACTACCTCGAAGAAACGGTCAAATCCTCCACGTAGCAGATTGCTGAGAAAGTCCGCCAGCTTCGTTCTCGCGTCGTTCAGACCTTCAACGTACCCTCTGGGTACGCCTCAGGCCTTCACTCGCTGCGGCCTTGCTGGACAGCCTTTTTGAGCAGTCTGCCGCAGCCTGCTACGCGTAAGCTGTCAGTTTCTGTTTGACGCCTTCCAGCTCGGCTGAGAGCGTTTCCCACCTGGTGGTAAGGCGCGCCAGCTCACTTTTCCAGCCGTCGTATTCCGTTTGTAGCGCGCTCCACTTGGTGGACTCATCTTTGTAGAGTGCCGGGTTGGCCAGTTCGAGGTCCCGCGCTTTAATCTTCGTCTCGCATTCGGCGATATCGGCTTCAGCTTTGACGATTTGCTTCTCCAGGCGGGCCTGGGTTTTGCTTAGATCGCGGCGCTCTCCGGCTGAAGGTTTGGTCTGGGTCTGCGAGAGCATGGCTTTGGTCGGGCCAACAGTTTTCCCGCGATCCGCCCCCTTCAAGTCGTCGCTCGATTCTTTGATGGATTCGATTTCCTGCGCCTTCTTCCACAGGTAATACTCGTAGTCGCCGGTGAAGCTGCGGGCCTTGCCCTCTTCGATCTCAATGACGCGGGTGCAGACTCTGGTCAGAAAGGTCGGGTCATGGGAAATAAAGATGATCGTGCCGGGAAAGTCCGAGAGGGCGTCGGTGAGCATGTCGACAGAGGCCGGATCGAGGTGGTTGGTCGGTTCGTCGAGCAGCAGGGTATTGGCCGGTTCGACCAGCATCCGTGCGAGCGCGACACGGTTACGTTCCCCCCCGCTCAGGGCCTTGATCGGCTTCTTTTGATCGTCGCCGGTAAACAGGAAGGCGCCGGCAATCCCGCGGAGGAAATTCGTTTCCGCCTGGCTGGAAACTTCTGAGAGGGATTCCAGGATCGTATGTTCTGGGTTCAGCGTTTCGGCCTGGTGTTGGGCGAAGTAGTGCAGGGTGACGCCATGGCCGACGGACCGTTTGCCGTTGTCCGGCTCCAGCGCACCGGCCAGCATCTTGAGCAGCGTGCTTTTGCCCGCTCCGTTTTCTCCTACCAGGGCCACGCGTTGGCCCCGTTCGATCGAACAATCGACTCTCTCGTAGACCACTTTTTCGCCATAGCGTTTGGACGCGCCTTGGAGCTCCAGCACCTGCCGGCCGCTCGGCGGGGGGATGGGGAATTTGAACTTTACCCGTTTGGGATCGCGCTTCACCTCAATCATCTTGACCTTATCAAGCTGCTTGATGCGCGATTGGACCTGGCTGGCTTTGTTCGCCTGGTAGCGGAATCGATCCACGAAGGTTTGAACCCGCGCGACTTCCTTGGCCTGGCGTCCCGCGGCGGCTTCTTGCTGCGCGTCCCGTTCGGCGCGGATCTTTTGGAACGAGGTATAGCTGCCGCGATATTCCTCGATCTTATGGTGCCGGAGGTCCCAGATGTGAGTAACGACGCGATTGAGAAATTCCGTGTCGTGGCTGATGATCAGCAGCGTCATTTCCGAATCCAGGAGGAATTGCTCGAACCAGCGTTGCGTCGGTTTGTCCAAGTGGTTGGTCGGCTCGTCGAGCATCAGCACGTCCGGCTTGCTCAGCAGCAGATGCGCCAAGGCGACGCGCATCCGATAGCCGCCTGACAGCTTTTCGACTTCACGCCCGAAGTCGAGCTCCGAAAATCCCAATCCCATGAGAATCCGTTCGGCTTCATGCTCGGGATAGATGTCGCGGTGCGTGGCGTCCAACACGTTTTTGCCCGTGATGGTTTCGAGCTCCTGCGGGAGATAGCCGATGCGGAGTCTGGGCCGTTTGCGGATGGTGCCCTTGTCCGGCGACTCTTCCCCGAGGATCATGCGGAAGAGGGTCGTTTTGCCGGCGCCGTTTGGCCCGACCAGGCCGACCCGCGAACCGGGACGGAGATGCGTCGTGGCACCCTCAAGCAGCACTCTCGTGGAATATTGTTTATAGACGGATTCGATTTGGAGCATGCGAAATTTCGTGAACCAGGCGGATCGCGCTTACCGGGAGGAGCCGATGGTCATTCGGTGATTAGGGGTGGATGTCGAGGTTTCCTGAGCCTACGTGATTATTTTGGTGGAGCTGGCCGGGATTGAACCGGCGACCTCGTGAATGCCATTCACGCGCGCTCCCAACTGCGCTACAGCCCCACATCGATAGACTTGGAAATAAGCGAAAATACTCGTGAAACAGCGCTGATGCTAACATGGCTTTCCCTCGGCAGTCAAGAAAAGGCGAGAGACCAGGCCCAATTGTCTCTCGTGCTCGCAGGACGCGCGGCCGCAGGCTCCGCTCCTTTGACGCGCGTACGAAGAGACTGGCTGGCCTGCCTTTGACGGTGAGGGGGCCGGTAAAAGGACGGCACGAGGAGCGATTTGGCCAGGACGGTTCTTGACAAACTACAGTGCCACCCCTACCATGGCTTCTCCGCTCTGGCCCCCGGTTGGCCAGGGCTCTTTTTTTGGGAGCATTTCAGGCGATGGGAAATCTCGTAGTCATCGGGGCGCAGGGGGGCGATGAAGGCAAGGGCAAGATCGTGGATATCCTGGCCCGCGACGTCGATGCCGTCGTGCGGTATCAGGGCGGGTCCAATGCCGGGCACACTGTGATCAATGACCGGGGCACCTTCGTGTTTCACCTCATCCCCTCGGGCATCCTCTATCGCGGCACGCTCTGTGTGATCGGGAACGGGGTCGTCGTGGACCCGGCCTCCTTGATCGAGGAGATGGATCATCTCCAGATCCAAGGGGTGAAGATCGGCAAGAACTTCGTCGTCAGCCAGCGCGCCCATCTCATCCTGCCCTACCATAAGGCCATCGACAAAGCGGCGGAACAGTCGAAGGGCTCTCGCCGGATCGGCACGACGGGGCGTGGCATCGGCCCCTCCTATGCCGACAAGATGGCGCGCATCGGGATTCGCATGGGAGATCTGCTCAATCCCAAGGCCTTTCGGACCAAACTTGAAGAAAACCTGGTCGAGGTCAATTGGTTTGCCGAGAAGCTCTATAAGATGGAGCGGTTCGAAGTCGAAAAAGTCTTCCAACAGTATATGGGCTATGCCGATCGGCTCAAGAGCCATATCGTCGATACGGTCATGCTCGTCAATAAGATGGTCGATGGAAAGAAGACCGTCTTGTTCGAAGGGGCGCAGGGGACGCATTTGGATGTGGACTTCGGCACCTATCCCTTCGTCACCTCTTCCAGTTCAACGGCCGGCGGCGCTTCGACGGGCAGCGGCGTGGGACCGACGAAGATCGACGCGGTCCTCGGGATCGTCAAGGCCTATACGACTCGCGTCGGCAGTGGACCCTTTCCCACGGAATTGACCGATGCAGTGGGGGGCGGGCTCCAGGCTAGAGGCAAAGAGTTCGGTTCGACCACGGGGCGCGCGCGCCGCTGCGGCTGGTTCGACGGCGTCGTCATGCGCTACGCCACCAAGGTGAACGGACTCACCTCATTGGCCGTCACGAAGCTGGACGTGCTCGACGGCTGCAAAGAACTCAAAGTCTGCACTGGCTATCGTTTCCAGGGAAAGCTGCACCGGGACATGCCCTCCGATCTCCAGGCCCTGACCGAGTGCGAACCGGTCTATAAGACGTTCAAGGGCTGGTTCGGTTCCACCTCCGGCGCGACCACGTACAAGCATCTTCCCGTCGAGGCCAAGCGCTATCTCCAATATCTGGAGGAGATTGCCGAATGCCCCATCGATATCATCTCGACCGGTTCGAAGCGCAGCGAAACCATCATCTTGCGCAACCCGCTCAAGACCCGTTCCTGCGCGCGGTAAGCAATGGATCTTCGCTCTAGGCAGAGACCGATTGTCAGTGCTACAATTCCCATCCTCCATTCTGTGAGCCGGTAGCTCAGCTGGTAGAGCATCGCCCTTTTAAGGCGAGGGTCCTGGGTTCGACCCCCAGCCGGCTCACCA
>SYGW01000089.1 GCA_005800255.1 Nitrospiraceae bacterium
AACGACGCGATCGCCTCCCGCCACCGCCCCTGCTTCTCCAAGACCTGGCCTAAATAGGTATGCGCTTCCGAGTAATTCCCATCGATCGCAATCGCGGCCCTGAACTCTTCCTCCGCTTGAGGCAACTTACCCTGGAGCGTCAAAATATGGCCGAGCCCGTATCGGGCTTCCTTATTGTCAGGATCGAGCTTCGCGGAATTTTGGAACGACAACGAAGGACTTCTGCTGATCGTAATCCAGGCTCGCGACGCCCTCCTGATAATAACCTTTTGCTTTCTAGATCGACTCCTCCGACGCACAGCCGGACAACCCTCCGACCGCCAACAGCGAATGCCACCGCAGTCGAATGGCCGGACCGGCTGAGGCAAGTTGCATCACGAAATATCCTCGAAATGGGTCAACTGTTTGAAGGCTCGAAACCGCTCTTGCACTTCTTTGTAATCTAGGATTCGCAAACGGTCAAGACTAAAGGCTTCCACGGTAAACGAGGCCATCACGCTCCCGAAGATAATGGCCTGCTTGAACGCCTCAGGGGAACGGTTGCCCGTGGCCGTCAAACAGCCCAGGAAGCCGCCGGCAAAGGTATCCCCCGCGCCGGTAGGGTCGCGCACGTCTTCAAGCGGAAAGGCCGGAGCCCCGAACATCTGCTTCGCATTGAACATCAGCACCCCGTACTCCCCGCGCTTGATGATGAGGTGCTTGGGGCCGCGCGCGAGTATTTTCTGAGCGACCTTCACGAGGTTCGTATCTTCACCGAGCGCCCGGGCCTCCCCGTCGTTCACGATCAGGATATCGACCTTCTCCAACACTCGCCACAAGGCGTCCCGCTTGCCGTTGATCCAGAAGTTCATGGTATCGCAGGCGACCAGGGGAGGACGCGGAAGCTTCTGCAGCACATCCAACTGGAGTTCCGGATCGATATTGCCCAGGAACAAGAGATCCGGGGACCGGTAGGCCTCGGGGATCTTGGGCCGAAAGGTTTCGAACACGTTGAGTTTCGTATCGAGGGTATGCGCTTCGTTCAGTTGATGCGTGTACTCCCCTTTCCAGCGAAAGGTCGCCCCGGGCTTCCGCTCCAGCCCCGTCACATCGATCCCGCGGCTCTTGAGAAAAGCCAGGTGCTGCGGAGGGAAATCCTCCCCCACCACCGCGATCAGATCGACGGTAGTGAAGTAGCTGGCCGCCGTCGAAAAATACGTCGCAGAGCCTCCCAGCACTTCGCTCACTTCTCCGAAGGGCGTCTTCACCGTATCCAGCGCGACCGATCCGACGACAAGTAACTTTCCCATGGCTTACCGTTTCCCTTTCTTCACCGGCACAACCCGATCCAGCACGAGGGCCAACTTCCGTCTGAGCGGGGCCGGCATCCGATCGGGCGCCGTAATAATGGCATCCTGCAAGGCGCGCTGGCAGCAGCACGATGTCACGTCGGCCACCGTGCGCAGCGCCGTTCGCAACAGCCGTTTGGCCAGCGTGACATTCTGACGAAGCGTGGTCAAGATACCCTCGACGGTCACCGCCTCTTCCGTCTCATGCCAGCAATCGTAATCCGTCACCAAGGCCACCGTGGCGTAACAGAGTTCCGCCTCGCGCGCAAGCTTGGCTTCCGGGAGATTCGTCATCCCGATCACGCTCGCGCCCCACTGCCGATATAGGCGCGACTCTCCTTTGGTCGAAAACTGCGGCCCCTCGATGCAGAGATAGACCCCGCCGTCATGCACCGCGGCGCCGACCGTCTTGGCCGCAGCCGACAAAGCCGTCCCGAGCGACGCGCAGACCGGATCGCCAAACGCCACATGCGCGACAATCCCTCCCTCGAAAAAAGTAGAGACCCGCTTCTTGGTCAGATCGATAAACTGATCCGGCAGCACCACATCCCCCGGCTTGATCGATTCCTTCATGCTCCCGACCGCGCTCACCGAAATCACCCGGCTCACCCCTAGCGACTTCAGAGCGTAGATATTCGCGCGATAATTGATCTCCGAGGGATTCAGCCGATGGCCTCGGCCATGCCGTGAGAGAAAGGCGATGCGAACCCCGTCCAATTCGCCAAGCACCACCTTGTCAGAAGGAGCGCCGAAGGGAGTCTTGACCGCAAGCTCCTTGACCGTCCTGAGCCCCTCGATGTCATAGAGCCCGCTGCCGCCAATAATCCCGATCTCTGCTTTCACGGCCTTCCCCTGTCGTGTCATCCTTGCTCCCCAAGTGTCGTGAGAAATTGCTCCACCTGCCCAATCACCAGCTCCGCCGTGCGTTGAACCGAATCCGATTCGTCGATCAGCACCCAGTGAATCCCCGGCTCCTTGCGGAACCAGGTCATTTGTCTCTTGGAAAAATGTCTCGTATCCCGTTTGAACCGCCGGACCATTTCAGCCGCATCGTACTCGCCAGCCAGGTGCTCCGCTACCTGCCGATACCCCAACCCCTTCATGGCTGCGCTGTCGCGCTGATAGCCCTGCGCCAGAAGCTGCTTGGTCTCATCGATCAACCCGTGAGCCAGCTGCCAATCGATCCGCTCCTCGATGCGCCGATAGAGGACGTCGCGGTCCCGGTTCAAGCCGATGATCAAGGCGGCAAAGGGCCGCTCGGAAAACCCATGCTCCGCCTGAAACTCCGACATGCGGCGGCCGGACAGCTGATGCACCTCCAGCGCGCGAATCACTTTCGATTCGTCTCGCGGGTGCAGCCGCGCCGCAGCCACAGGATCGACCGTGACCAGCCGCGCATAGAGCGCATCGTGCCCCAGCGCCTTCATCTCCTGCCGCAAGGCTTCCCGCATCGCCGGATCGGCAACCGGCGCGTCACAGAGGCCATTGAGGAGCGTTCGCACATAGAGCCCTGTGCCGCCCACGACCAACGGAAGGCGGCTGTCTCGATAGAGCCGCTCGATCGCCTCGACCGCCTGACGGCGATAGAGGCCAGCATTAAACGGCTCATCAGGATCGGCAAGGTCGATCAGCCGATGAGGAATCCCCTGACGCTCTTCCATGGACGGCTTATCCGTCCCGATATCCATCCCGCGATAGACCTGCCGGGAATCGGCCGTCAGCACCTCGGTCTCGAACGCCTTCGCCACCTCGACCGCGACGCGGCTCTTGCCTACGGCGGTCGGTCCGACCACGACCACGACCGGCTTGCACCGGACCTGTGCCTGGGAGAGACAACGGGCCGCCTTCGCTGGATTAGCCGTCATGTCCATCCAACCCGGCCGAACAGCTTGGCGAGTTCATCCGCGGAAAGACGAAACGCGGTGCGGCGCCCATGCGGGCAGGTCATGATTAGCCCTTCCTCGACCCAATCCTGCGTCAGTTGCTGAATCTCCAGCAGCGCCAAGGCACGCCCGGCGCGCACCGCGCCATGACAGGCCAGCGACGCCAAAACAGGCTGAACCTTCATTGCCAACGATGACACGCTGTCCCACTCGGTCAAATCGTCGAGCAGATCCTGCACCAAACCGGCCGCATCCACCTTGCCGAGCCCGACCGGCACGCCGCGAACGGCAACGGCCGTCGCGCCGAACGGTTCGATCAGGAGACCGAGCTTTTCCAGATCGTCGAGGCGTTTCAGCAACAGGGCACTCTGCGCGACTGACAGCTCGATCGGCTCGGGAATCAAGAGCGGCTGCGACGGGATCGCCCGGCTTTGCCACCCTCGCCAAAGCCGTTGGAAGAGAACCCGCTCGTGCGCCGTATGTTGATCGATCACTTGTAATTCTTCGCCCACCTGCGCCACGAGATAAGTCCGAAGGATTTGCCCGAGCGGCACGATGTCC
>SYGW01000090.1 GCA_005800255.1 Nitrospiraceae bacterium
CCCATTAGCCCCCGTGGGGTCTACGATGAGGCCAAACGGTTTGCCGAAGCCATGACCATGGCCTTCCATCGCTACCATGGGGTCGATACCAGGATCGTGCGGATCTTCAATACCTTCGGCCCACGCATGAGGCCGCACGATGGCCGGGTTGTTTCCAATTTTATCGTCCAGGCGCTTCAGGGCAAGCCGCTCAGCGTATTCGGCGACGGGCTCCAGACCAGGAGTTTTTGTTACGTCGACGATCTGGCCCGCGGCATTATCTCCTTGCTCATGCTGGATTCTGACAAGACGCCTGAGCAGCGGACGGATCGCAAGTTCCTCGTCTCGGGGAATGCAGGGGTCGAGACGGCCAGCATGCATGAGCCGGTGAATATCGGGAATCCGCGTGAGCTCACGGTATTGGAAATCGCGAAACTGGTGTTGGGACTCACCCGCTCATCGAGCCAGATCACCTATCATCCCTTGCCGGCCGATGATCCGAAAGTCAGACGGCCGGATATTTCCCGCGCGCGCGCGCTGCTGAACTGGGAAGCCCAAGTGCCGCTTGAAGATGCCCTCCTTCGCACGATCGACTACTTCAAGAAAGTCATCTAGTCTCGGCGCGGTCTCGCGCCTATCCCGTGGAAAACGGCTTGCAAGGGCCGCCTTGACCGCATCGAAACTTCCGCTGTATCCTGTCCCGGTCTTACTATTTCGAGGATAATTTTTTATGTTGTCTGATCACAATCACCAGGCGAAAACGTCGGTCGAATCCATCGAAGCGGCGGGCGTGGAAGAGGTGGTCGCCCTCATTCCCATCCCAGACTATGTCAATGAGTTGGTCGCACGAGCCAAGCAGGCCGCGACTCGGTTGGCGACGCTGTCAACGACAGTCAAGAACCGGGCTCTTTTGGCGATGGCCGAAGCCCTGGAAGAGCATAAGGACGAGCTGATTGCCGCCAATGAGCTGGATCTGGAGGCTTTCGGGGCTGACCAGGATAAGAAGGCGATGGTGGACCGGCTGCGTCTGACGGAGGAGCGAATCGTCGAAATGGCGGTGGGCCTGCGTGAAGTAGCGGCGCTTCCCGATCCGCTCGGTACCATGCCGAAGATGTGGACGAGACCGAATGGGATGCAGGTCGGGCGTGTGCGGGTTCCGATCGGCGTCATCGGCATTATTTACGAGTCCCGTCCCAACGTTACGGCTGATTCCGCCGCCCTCTGTTTGAAGTCCGGTAACGTTTGTGTCCTCCGTGGCGGAAGCGAAGCGATCCATTCCAATACGGCAATTGCCACGGTCCTCTCGGAGGCGGCGGAAAAAGCCGGAGTTCCGGCCGGGGCGATCACCTTTGTCGCACGGCCGGAGCGCGAGCTGGTGCCTCTTCTATTGAAGCAGGATCGCCATATCGATCTGATTATTCCTCGCGGCGGCGAATCGCTGATGAAGGTCGTCACCGAACATGCCACGATTCCTGTCATCAAGCATGATGCCGGCGTCTGTCATATCTATGTCGATGGCGATGCCGATCCTGCGATGGCCGAGTCGATCTGTTTCAACTCCAAGGTACAGCGGCCTTCGACCTGCAACGCAGTGGAGACGCTCCTGGTGCATCAGGGCATTGCCAGGAACTGGCTCGCGCCATTCATCGAGAAGTTAGTCGAGGCCAAGGTTGAGGTCCGCGGTTGTCCGAAGACCTGTCAGTTGTCATCCTCGGCCAAGCCGGCGAGCGACGAAGATTTTGGTAAAGAATTCCTCGACCTCACCGTGGCAGTCAAAGTGGTCAAGAACATCGATGAGGCCATGGAACATATCGCCCAATATGGCTCGCGCCATACGGAAGCGATCGTGACGTCCGACTATCCCAAGGCCATGCGGTTTTTGCGGGAGGTGGATGCCAGTGCCGTGCTGGTGAACGCCTCCACCAGATTGAACGATGGCTTTCAATTCGGGCTGGGCGCGGAAATCGGGATCAGCACGTCCCGCATCCATGCCCGCGGCCCGATGGGGCTGGAAGAGTTGACCTGCTTCAAGTTTATCGTCTTGGGGAGCGGGCAAGTCCGCGAGTAAATGTTTGCTGATCCACTCTTGGCCGCATTGCACACAGCCGGCCATCTTCGTTTTTCCACGAACCGTCCCTTTGCGCAGGATCTCGAACAGGCGGGCGGGCGAGTCGTCCGCCAGGCTACAGGCCATCTGGTCTTCTATCGCCAGGGCGGGCGCAGATTTCTCGCCACCGATCCGGCAGGCAATCCGCTACATGAATGCGAGTGGGGGACCGACGCCGCAGGCCAGGCGATCCTCCTTCGCGCCAGGATCCGGTTGGATTGGGGGCAATGGGTCGGGTTGAAACCGGCTGGTTTGGTGAATGAAACCAGCCTCAACCTCGCGAGCAAACCAGGTTGGCAACGGCTCGCGGCTGACGATCTGCGGGCGATGGCGGCTCAGGCGCTCCGGGTCCCGATCGAGGACGTGCGGTTTTTTTATCGCGATGAGGATCTCGTGATCGGACCGACTGGCCGGGCCACGATCCGTCAGCGGAAAGATGCCTTCTATGTGTTGCAGGACGGGGATTTCGAGGGGGCCAGATTCATGTCCTGTATGGGGGCGATGAGTTGGGCCTCGATCGATTTTCTGCCGGTCGTCGAACTCTTCAAGTCGCTCTTGCCGGGAACCGGGTCCGCGGTTTTTGAACTGATCCGCGGCCTCTATGACGATCAGAACGAGGGGGGCCAGAATCCCAGGCCCTTGCGCTATCGCGGGATTCCTGCCTATCCGTCGGAAGCAGCCTTTCGTTTGTTTAGTAATTTCTTTACTCCCCAGGCTCCCGGTGGGGCCAACCCCTTCACGTTGTTTATGAATCAGGAACGGTCCAACCAGATCACTTGGCTGCCGGCTGGCACGATGCCGCTTCGATACTTTGATCGGAGCGAGGGAACCTGCATGACTTTTCAAGGAGGTTTATTGCAGAAGGTCACCGTGGCGGCGGACTCCTCAGGGCTCTCCTACATGAGCCCGAAAGGCCGCCGCGTGTTGGCCTGCGATCGGAGCGCGGAGCTTGTCGGAGGGCAGGCCATCTTGAAGGATCGCGCCCGTGAGACGAAGTTGGCCGTGGTCTTGCCGCAAGAGAGCAAGGAGCAGCCAGGCGCATCAGTGGCCATGAGCCCGGCCGATTGGCGATCGGTCTTTGTCCAGGGGATTCCAGCGATCGCTCCTGCCGAGGCCTATGGCGCAGTGCTGCTCTATCCGGAAGACGAATCTGAAATCAATGAACGAGCGGCGCAGCCCTTCGTGGCGGATTATCTGCAGGACCTCGGCGAACAGGATCGGGAGATCGGCGCGGCCCTGTCTCATGCCGAGCAGGTCCTCATCGACAATGGCGACGCGGTGATTGCGACCTGCGTCCTCTTCGATCGGCCGCGAGACTATACGGTGCTCATTCATGAGGCGGCCCTGGCGCAAAAACAGGCGCAACACCTTTGGACCGTCTGCGCCGAGATGCAGCGGTGGGATTGGCTCTCACGCATTCGATTCTTTCTTGCGAACGCGTTGCATGACTCAGCGGCCCCTCAGCTCTACGATTTGATCTATCGGTGGATCCCCTATGGCGAAGGGGAGCAGCCGGCCAGGCTGGTTGAAGGCATGAAGGAGATGGCGCGAACGCTTCGGGGAGGAGGCAATGCCTTCGTCATCGGTCCGGCCCAATTGGGCCGGCATGGCTCGTCCACGGGACTCCGCGTCTGCTGGGAGGAACCGGTCGAGCAGCTCCCCACTTTCCGGATGCATCGCACGATCCTGCCGAAAGCGAAGTTGCGGGCGGGGCTCACCTTATTGCACCTGAAGAAGGCCTAGCCTGCTTGCACTGGGTGTTCCAGATCGATTACGGTTGTTGCTATGAATGAACCGACGTCAGAACAGATTGCGGGCGAGGAGCCGGGCGACAAGATCGTCATCTATTGGGAACGGGAATATTCGACGGCCATCGCGCCGGAGCGGCTGAAGCTCGATTTCATGCCGCATCGGCCCCTGCTGTCCGGAATGTCGCTGAACGAGCAGCGGACGGTGGCGGTCGAGGGCTACAAAGTGATTCCTGACGATTGCGGCCCGGTGCGCACGGTGGGCCAGTATGGCTGGCTCATTCGGTCTCCGGCTGACTGTAAAATTCGCCGCACGACGGAGGGGGTGAAGTGGCAGGCTCCGCCGATCCTGCCGGAGGAGCGGATCCTGGGATACAAGTCCTTTTCGGGGACCTATGTCGATTTGATCTTAAACAGCGGGTATCCCAAGCTCTGCTGCGGGATCCGCTTCTACTATCCCAAGCAGGTGGGATTGATGATGAAGGACGTGCCGAACCACTTCTATCACTATCCCGATCGGACGTTTTTTGTGTGGGAGGGGATTAAGACGCAGGAGTACAAACGCACACCGAACATGTACGAGTGGCTCCCGGACTACGACGCGTTCACGGCGAATTTCTTGTTGCAACTCACCAAGCCGACGACCATCAAACGGGGCGATCCCATCGGGATCGTGGTGCCAGTGATGCTGCCCAAGCAGTTTGCGCTCGAAGAGCTCAAACGTCCCTAGTATCCCGTTAGTAGTCTGGCGCGCGCAGCCGTCCGCGGTGGGCGGCGAGGTCGCGAATCCTCTCGTCTGCTGCATTGTGGCCTTCGACCCACGTATCGGCCCCCATATTGGACAGGCCGTGAAAGTGGGCGCTTCCCTCAATGGAAATCGACGGGGTGAGGGCATCGCCGATCAGCATTCCAGGGCTCATGATCATGACCTTTTCCGAGGCCGTGATATCGCCCTTGATTTTGCCGCTCGTGATCAAGACTCGCGCCTTGATGTTGCCCCTGACGATCGCGAGTTCCCCGACCGTCACGGTTCCGGTCGAGTGGAGTTCACCCCTCAAATTGGCCGTCAACGCGGACACTGCCTTGCAGGGTCAGGACGCCTTTGAAGACGACGTCTTTCCATAAGAACGTGAAATCTTCCTGGCCCGTCGCTGCCCCTTGCTGATTTTTTCCGAACGCCCACATGGCATCCTCCTTACCTGTGCCCCCGGTGATGAAGCCTTGTGGCTTCCCGGACCGGCCGATCGTCGGCCTGCTTCATCCGAATCGGGCTCCCATAGCGTGTGCCGTTCATAGGATAGGCAGTCAGGTTATGCTGCATGGGTGTTAAGCATTGGCTCGTCTGACGGCTGCGACATCGGAATCATCGACGGAGCGGAGCGGCATTTTACGTGGCACTTCCCGGATGGCCTGTGTCATTTCCAGCGTCCCGTTGAAGAGCACGCCGTTTTCGACGGAGATCATCGGCGTCTTCACTCCGCCATTGAGCACGGCGGGGGCGAGCAGCTTGATCTTCTCTTTGGCCACGACATCGCCGGTGATCTTTCCCATGCACACGATGGTGCCTGCGCTCACCTTGGCCGTGAGGACGGCTTCTTCTCCCACGAGCAAGGTCCCTTCGGTGTGGATCTCTCCATCGAGGAATCCATCGATCCGCACGGTCCCGCTATAGGAGATCATGCCCTTGAATTCGACGCCTTTTCCGACGAAGGCCACGACGGCTTCGTTCGACTCAGGTCTGGTATTCGGAGATGAAGGGATATTGCCCTCCATGTCTGAAAGAGATTGCGG
>SYGW01000012.1 GCA_005800255.1 Nitrospiraceae bacterium
CGCCCAGCAGTTGATTCCCGGAGGGGTGAATAGTCCAGTGCGGGCCTTCCGCTCCGTCGGAGGCCAACCCCGGTTCATCAAACGAGCCAAAGGCGCCCGCCTCTACGACGTCGACGGGAACAGCTACATCGACTATATCCTCTCATGGGGCCCGATGATTTTGGGCCATGCAGCCCCGGCCATCATCAACACCATAAAGAAGGCCGCCGCAAACGGCACGAGCTACGGCGCGCCGACCGAGATGGAAGTCACGCTCGCCCGCATGATCAACCAGGCCTTCCCCTCGATGGAAAAGGTCCGGCTGGTCAGTTCCGGCACCGAAGCGGTCATGAGCACGATTCGCGTAGCCCGCGGCTTTACGAAGCGCGACAACATTCTCAAATTCGACGGGTGCTACCACGGCCACAGCGATTACTTACTGGCAAAGGCCGGCTCCGGCCTGGCCACCCTGGGGATCCCCGATTCGCTCGGAGTCCCGGCGGACTTTGCCAAACATACCTTAACCGTCCCCTACAACGACATCCGGGCGGTCCAGCAGATCATCAAAGAACAGCGAAACACGCTGGCCTGCATCATTATCGAGCCGATCGCAGGAAACATGGGTGTCGTGCCACCGGCGCAGGACTTTCTCCGGACACTCCGGAGACTCACGGCGGAAAACGACATCCTCCTGATTTTCGACGAAGTGATCTCCGGCTTCCGCGTCACCTACGGCGGAGCCCAAACGCTCTACGGCATTACGCCGGACCTGACGGTGCTGGGGAAAATCATCGGCGGAGGCTTGCCGGTTGGCGCCTACGGGGGACGGAAAGAGATCATGGACCTGATCGCGCCCTCCGGGCCGGTCTACCAGGCGGGAACCCTGTCGGGCAATCCGCTAGCCGTTTCCGCCGGCATTGAAACGCTCAAGCAGCTCAAGGTCCGCGGGGTCTATAAGAAGCTCGAAGAAAAATCTGCGGCCCTGGCCGAAGGGATCGGTCAGGCGGCCAAGAAGGCCGGCATCCCGCTCACGCAAACCAGAGTCGGCTCAATGCTGGGCGCCTTCTTTACATCCGGCGCCGTGGTAGATTGGAATACCGCGAAACTCTCGGACACGAAACGCTACGGGCAGTTCTTCCACAAGATGCTGGAACAGGGCATCTACCTGGCCCCCTCTCAATTCGAAGCAGCCTTCCTCTCGACCGCTCACTCAACGAACGACATCGAAAAAACGATCAAAGCCGCGCATGCCGCATTCAAGAGCCTCTAATCGCGTCGTCGTGGAGCGTCTCTCATATCTCGCGGGATACAACTTTTCATTGCTCAGATACAGCAAGGTCTCAGATAGCCTAAGGGCTCAACGTACATTAAATACGTTGAGCCCTTGAGCGAAAGGTTCCCCTGCAAAACTCCAACCGGGATGCTGTTCAAAGCGGCCGTTCAGCAAGGCCGCAGCCGATGAAAGCACCGGAGGCGTAGCCCCTGGCTACGTTGAGGCTGCGTTCGAGGCGAGAACGCAGCTGGTTGGCGTTTTCAACAGCTTCTTTATTCGTCGTCCTCATCCTCCATATCCAACACTTCCTGCCGCTTTTGCTCTTCCATCGCGTTATGCAGAAGCATGCGGATAAACATCGAGTAGAGCGAGCCCTTTTCCAGCGTCCCGCCAGGAGGAATGGCAATCTTACCTTCCTTAATCATGCGATCCATCCAGATCTTTTGATCCGGCGCAAGCAAAATCGGCACCTCGATCAGCCCCACACGTCCCATCATATCCATAATACGGCCCCCCTCTATGAACTTCGCGTCTTGCCACCCGACATGCCGATCATTTCAGCATGCAAATTTCTTCATTATCAATAAATCTGGCACGAACCCTACCGCAACGCCCATTGCATGGGATACTTACGGCAAATATCCAGCATCTTTTATGGCTTCTTCTTGTGCTTACCAGACGGGTTATCTGAAAACAGTAACCAACCAAGCACTATAAAGCCGATCGCGACGCCAGTGATGGCAAGCCAAGTTCCAAGCTTATCCATTTAATGACTCCTTGTGAACCTAAACTGTAGCGCAGCAACATTTCCTTATCGAAGCGCTTTGCCTTGCCCTTGCCATCCGTTGTCGTGAGCCTGACAGCCCCTTTGACTACCAGCTGATGACTTTTCCATTCTCAAATCACGTACGAACAAATTGTGAGCCTTTTCATGCTGGCACCTCCCGCGCTCGGCTGTAAGATGCATAGATTGCTATTTCTGTTTACGCCACTGCCAGGGAGGCGTGGGCGTCGGATCTGCCCAGAGTCCACGTTTCTGCGTGCGCGCATCCATCTCCAGTGTCTGGAGGGTCGTATTGTAGGGTGAGTGGTGTTGATACCACCAGCAGGCACCCTCGCGCACCAACTCGTGAGCGAGGATCCGCTGGTCCGGCAGCACAATTTCTCCCAATAGACGATGGTACCGATCGCGCCCAAAATTCGTAACGGTCACTGTCTGGTTCAGTGCTAGTTGTGTGGTCGCACGGGTTGCCTGCGTGCCAAATGGTTGATCTGTTTCGGGACAGTCACCCTACCAGCCGAATTGTTTCCTTCGTCCCTTGTGCCAGCACGGTGATGGAGTCGCCGTCATGAACGCCGACCACGTCGCCCATAAACATCGGCGGCGTATTCGATGGAGCGGGAATGGGCGCGACATCGGTCCCGCATCCACTCATCACCACGACCAACCAGGCGCCCAGGCACACCGCGCAGGTCCTCATTCTCTCACGCTTGTCCCTGCCCCACGACCTCTCCTCCCTGCCGCCTGATTACTTGTTATTCTTTTTAATTCTGCGTAGGCGGCGCATCCTTCTTCGAGTTTCAAGTCGCACGCCTTAGCAAGATACATTAATGCATCCGTGTCACTTTGACTCATGCCCTGACCGTGCTTATACATCACGCCAAGATTGTTACACCCTGTTGCCTCCCCCCCATCGCATGCTTGACGGTAGAGGTCCACCGCTTGAAGGTCGTCTTGTCTCACCCCTCGACTGGTATCATACATCCAACCAAGGTGACTACACCCCCAGGCATCCCCCCCAGCACACGCTTGACGATAGAGATGTGCCGCTTGAGAAAAGTCCTGTTTCACGCCCTCACCGTTGGCATACAGCCCACCAAGGAAGCTACAGCTTTTCGCAAACCCTCCCTGACATGCTTGACGGTAGTAACTCACTGCTTGGAAATAGTCCTGCTTCACATCCGTACCTGTTTGATACGCACAACCAAGGACACCACAAGTTTTCGCATTGCCCGTATCGCACGCTACTTTCCATTGCGCGATAAGTTCGATAACAGAAGACGATTCCGCCCGCGCAATATCTGCGGCAATGATTCGGCCAATCAGCAACAGTGCCAGAAGAAAATACCGAGGTGCCATAGACGAATCTCCACGAGCAAAGAAGGAGCCGGACGAATAAGGTAAGTATGAACCTTTCGAAAAAGAAATGCCAAGCGGTTGACAGGAAGTTCCGCAATGTAGACGCAAAAATCCCCAAACGTATAGGCACTCCCTGCCTTCATTACTGAAGGTTTTTTAGGGCGAACATGGATACATAGGAGAGGGTATGGCAAGGCGAAATCTACCTCGCGGGGCGATACGCTACGACAAAAATTATAACGCACTCATGACATGCTTTTATAACTGGTTGAAAATATGTCGTGGGGGGAGCGATCAATTGCGATATGGGAATTGGCCTTATTACTTTCGTCATTCGTGAGTAGCGATCAAACCTTTATCAGGTGACTCTCCGTATGACAATGCACGCTTGGCGAATAACTCTTTGCGAATGATTGAATCGCATTATGAGCATGTAACCAATGAACTCCTTGCGCAAGGAATTTTATAAAAATGTACGATTCAATCCGGCTGGAACCGCAACCGTGACAAAGGTCAAAAAAAGAGAACCGAAATGACCAACGAAAGAATCGCGACTTACGTACGCTGCTTGATATCACCGCTTTAGACTAAGCACCTTTCTAGCACTTTTGGCATCGCTTACGGGCAAGCGGGATGGATTCAATAACCCGATCTGGACGAGGACCCCTGCCTGGTCCCAATAAATGTGTTCGTAGGCAATCTTGCTGTTCTTGACCCCGACAATCACCACGACGGCCATTTCAACAGACTTGCCTGTGGGCGGAACTCCTGGAAGTAGCCAGTCGAGCACCATAGTGTGCGTAAACGTAATGACCAATTCTTCAACAATTTGACTGGTTCCGACGGTCAGGGAAACACGCGTCATGGTCACATCCGGAGGGAAGAATTTCCCGACCAGATGATTCTTGTAAAAATTCCGGACCCCCGCATATCCATCCCCGCCCATCATACTTGGAATATTCAGCAGGTGCGGAGTGTCAGACATAGTAGCCATAGTGGTGTCAAGGTCCCCGTCCAGTTCAGCCTTCACGTGACGCTGGAACAGGTCAACCATAGCCTGTTGAGTCGGAGATAATAACTCGTTCATAAAGAGCATCCTTTCTTTTCGTGTAGTATCCGCAACTATCTAACAAGCCCCAACATCATATCAAATTGAGATTAGTGGAGACGAAAGATAGATAACCTGACAAGGGAACTCAACGAATACGTGCGACTCTGTTAGGCGAAAATTTATGACGCACTTGTGACACACTTTTATAAGTCATTGAAAATATATATTTTAGAATTTCCGTAGTAGGTTCCGACTTTCATCTATGGAGCCAATCTTGGAAATTTCGGGAGCGCCGCCTCATGCACCCCCGAAATCCTGACGACAACATCGTACAGCTGCTGCACCCGCTCGGCTTTGACCGGCTCGAAACCGTGGCCGAGGATGGCCTGGTTGGCTGCGTCGAGCAGCGGCTTCATGGTCGGCCACTCGCGAAGAAAGGCTTGGCCCATCTGATCGCCTAACCCGGCCAGCGCGCGAAACTGTGCCTGCATAGGCAACTTATACTTGCCGTCGAGGTCTTCCACCCAACAGGATCGACAGGTTTCTTGCAGCGCCCGCGGCAATTGCTCCGGCTGCACATCCCAGGTTTTGATTTTGTATTGTTTGAATAGTTGCCGTTGGGCGAAAGCTTCGAGCGCACGGAGTAACGAAACCATGGCGACCTCCGAATCGTGCGTGCCATGCAGTCGCCGTCCAGCATAGGCCAGCAGATCCAGCGCCTGCAAATCTTTGACAGGAGCAGGATCGAGGACGAACCTTTCTAAAAATCCCGCGTTCGCTTTGATCAACGGCAGAACCGCCTTCAGTCCTTGCGGCCCACCCCAGACCAACGCCATGTCGAACGCCTTCACGGCATTCTTCAATTTCTCCCAAGCCTGGCGATAGTGAAATCGCTCCCACAGATCGTACCCATCGGCTAAATCGGCAAAGGCCCGATAGAGGGGCTTCTGCCCGCCGCTCACCCTAGCCTCGACCTCGCGGAACAGCTTCGCCGCTGCGGCAAACAGGCCCCGATTGAACAGGTCGCAGCCCTCGCGGCGCGACACGGAGGCCGCTTCGTCCCAGGGATTCCCCTGCGTCCAGAAGACCGGCTTCCCGGCGATATCGATTCGCTCATCGTCCTGCCCCTCTCGCGCCGGCACGAGCGAGACGATCCGCGAACTATGCGACAGGGTCGCCAAGGTCAGAGCGCCGGCCATGGCAGGAGTGGCCCCGGTCACATCGACGACGAGCTCGCCAGGCTGCACATCCCAGGCCTGCAACATCTCCGGAAGCGCCTGCGCGAGCGCCCGGTAACAGCCGACGAATTCGCCGGTCTCCTCCAGCACGATCCAATCCCATCGCCTGGGCATCGGCGCGATCTTCGGCTGGACGCCAGATTCTACGAGCGCTTTCGCCCCAGCCGGCAACACAAAACAAAGCGAATCGGGCTGCAGACGATTAATGGAATAGATCGCCGCCGCCGCATCGTCGGTCAACGCAATCACGAGAGCTTTGACTGGTTGGTCTTGGACCATTTCGCGCGGACTATATCATAGGGCGGCGTCAAATCCTCCGGCGGCCAGGTTTGACAGGTGGAGGCCGGTTGCCTAGAATCGCCCTATGAAAGATTTTGTTCTCGGCGCCTTTGCCGAAAGCGCGAGCGTCAAGCAACAGTTCGCGCGCGACCATGCCGATCGAATCCTGCAGGTTGCAACATTGATGGTCTCGGCCTTTCGCGAGAGGCACAAAGTATTATTATTCGGCAACGGAGGTAGCGCCACGGATGCGGCCCATCTTGCCGCAGAATTCGTAGGCCGCTATAAACGCGAGCGGGCGCCGTTCCCGGCCATCGCCCTGGCCACCGACATTGCCGCCATCACCTGCATCGCCAACGATTACGGGTACGACGAACTCTTCGCCCGTCAGATCCGCGCCCATGGCCAGAAGGGCGACGTCGCCATCGCCATCAGCACCAGCGGGAATTCTCCCAACGTCTTGAAAGGCGTGGAAGCGGCGAAAGCGTGCGGCCTCATCACCGTCGGATGGACCGGCGGGACCGGCGGGAAGCTGGCCGGCCTGGTGGACCATCCCTTTGTCGTGCCCTCGACTGTCACAGCCCGCATTCAAGAAAGTCACATCACGCTCGGCCACGTTCTCTGCGAACTCATCGAGGAGCAACTCCTTGGCAAAGTCTCCTGACCAGCAGCGGCCCCCTGTCACAGCCCCGCGCCTGATCGCCCCGATCAACGTGACGGATCTCACGACTTACCCGCTCAGAAAACGGCAGAGCAAAGTCCGCGTCTCCGACTTTGCTAAACCCTGGAAACGAGAGGGCAGCTTCAGCCAGTTCTATCGGTCCCTACCGGATCTCCTCGGCGTCAAAACCCTGCGCGCGGTCGCCAAAGCCATCGCGAAATCTCATCGCAAAGGCAAGCCGGTCATCGTCGGCATCGGCGCCCACGTCATCAAGGTCGGATTGAGTCCGATTCTCGTAGACCTCATGCAACAAGGCATTGTCTCGGCTGTAGCCATGAACGGCGCCGGGATCATTCACGATTTCGAACTGGCACTTATGGGCCATACATCCGAAGAAGTCGATGCGGAAATCGACGAAGGCCGTTTCGGGATGGCGGAAGAAACCGGCCGCATGCTGAACGAGGCGATCGTCCGCGGAGCTCACGATCGCGAGGGGCTCGGCGAATCCGTCGGCCACTACATCAATCGGCGCCAGGGGCAGTTCCCCCATCGAGAAACGAGCATCCTGGCGACTGGCGCGAGACTCGGCATTCCCGTGACCGTGCATGTCGCCATCGGCACCGACATCATCCATATGCATCCTGCCGCGGACGGGGCCTCCATCGGCGCGACCTCACTGCTGGATTTTCGGCGGCTGGCAGCCGTCGTCTCCTGGATGGAGGGAGGCGTTTACCTCAACCTCGGCTCCGCCGTCATTTTGCCGGAGGTCTTTCTCAAAGCCGTGTCGCTGGGGCGCAACCTCGGTCATGAGCTGACCAACATTACGACCGTGAACATGGACTTCATGGCCCACTACCGCCCCCTCACCAACGTGGTGCGGCGGCCGACCCAAAAAGGCGGAAAGGGCTACTCCTTAATCGGCCACCACGAAATCATGGTACCCTTGCTGGCCGCGGCCATCCACGAAGAATTGGGGTAACCCCCTATGGCTCCACACCAAGCCCCTCCCGTCACCATGCCGCATCTGACCAGGATGTGGAGCGAGCTGAACAGCCGCTACTTCGCAGGCCTGCTGCCCCCGATCGATCTCGTCTGGAGCCGCCGCCTGACTTCCTCCGTCGGCATATTCATCAGCTGTCGAGGACCAAGACCCCGGCTGGATCAGGAGGGTCTTCGCCCGCCGACCACACGTGAGATTCGCCTCTCCCTGCCCTTGCTCCACCAAGCCACCCCCGCAAGCGAATATGACGAGCAGGAAATCCTGAATGCCCTGGGGCACGAAATGATTCATCAATGGCAATACGACAGTCTGAAGCGGCGGCCGAATCACGGGCCTGATTTTCTCCGCAAGATGACCGAGATGAATCGGGATGGGGCCCTCGCGATCACCATCTATCATTCGCTGCAGAAGGAAGTGCTCGCGCTCACGCGATTCGCCTGGCGCTGCCGGCAATGCGGCCAACTATACCGGCGTCAGCGACGGACGATTCAGCCGCGCCGGCACCATTGCGGCATCTGTCGGGGCTCCCTGCAGGAATTGGAATCAGTCGGCCAGCTCCAGCACGAACCGTCTCCGACATCCTTGCCGCCAGGCCGATTATCCTTTCCGGCATAAGCGCCGACTGGAGAAGCCATCCATGCGCTGGTCCCGCCAGATCCTGTTCGGAGACATCGACGCCATGTTCGCCTCAGCGGCGATCCTGGCGGACCCACGCCTTGCGGACAAACCGGTGGCGGTCGGAGGCTCGTCTCCGCGCGGCATTATCGCAGCAGCCAGTTACGAGGCCCGTGCGTTCGGCGTCCGCTCCGCCATGCCCTCCGGCGAAGCCAAGCGGCTCTGCCCCCATCTCATCCTCGTTCCTCCGGACCGGCCTCTCTATAACCGGCTGCATGAAGAGATGCAGGCCGTTATCGGCCAACTGCTCCCTGTCGTCGAATGGACCAGCATCGACGAGTTCTATGCGGAGACCACGGACATGCAGTCTCTCTATCCCGATCCGTCACGCCTGGGCCGATGCGTGAAGGACGCGATCTTCGACGCCACGGGACTCCATTGCACGATCGCGCTCGCCAGCGGAAAAACTGTGGCGAAGGTCGCAGCCGATGCCCACAAGCCGGACGGGCTGGCGGTGATCGAGCCGGGAACCGAAGCAGCCTTTCTCGCAGTCCGTTCGGTGCGCGACCTGCCTGGCATCGGACCGAAATCCGCAGCCCTGTTACAAAGGCTCGGCATCCATTGCGTCGGCGACCTGCTCAATCCGCAGCATGAGCCGTTTCTTCGGCAGCAATGGGGCAACCGTCTACTCGCCTGGCAGGAGGTGGCGCGGGGCATCGACCATGATCCGGTCGTGCTCGATCGGGAGGCCAAAAGCCTCGGTCATGAAACGACATTCGAGCAGGACAGCCGCGACCTGGCGGTCCTGGAACAGACGATTAAAGGGTTTCTCGGAACCTTGACGCATAATCTACGCCTGCAGGGCCTGGCGGCTGGATCCTTCACCGTCAAACTCAAAGACACCACGTTCCGGATTACCACTCGGCAGCAGCAGTTCCGGCAACCGCTCAATTACGATCCAGCCATGTGGCCGACCATCCGATCGGCGCTCCACAGCCTGGCCCTTCCCCGCACAGACTACCGGCTGGTAGGCCTGTCACTGTCAGGCCTTCTGCCCGCGACCGAATCCCTCTTTACACAACGCCAGACTCAGGCGGTTGCAGCCTTGGACGGACTGATCGAGCGATATGGCAGTCGAATGGTCCGGCTTGGCGGGATTCCGGAAGAATAGATCGGATCAATGCGGACGTGAATTGTCAGACGGGCGAACTGAATTCAAAAAGGCTTCCACTTCCTGAATGACGACTCCCTGCTCCTCCGCAGACAACTTCTCCCAATGTTGCCGGAGCGGTTCGAAATAGTGCCTGATGGAAGTATAGAGACTATAGGCTTTCCCGTTGCGCTCGTCCGGACTGTCGGCCATGATTCGCGTCCTTTCACATCATCGGCATAGACCAGCAGTCTAGTCAATCGCTCATCGGTAAACAAGAGTACGGACCGGGATGCGCGACGTGAACAGCTACCCGATGAACGCTGAATAAATAAAATGCGGATATTCCATCGTTTATCACTCACAGCTCATCGCTTCCCAGCTGACGAATGGTTTCAGCATCCGGCAGCGAGTCTCTTTCCATCCGCGTGCACAGTCAGTATGATGCAGCTATGATGACGAAGGTGATGGTCAAAGACCGGCTCGCTCCGCTGCTCCAACAGGCGCGAGCCCAAGGCAAACGCATTGTGTTCACGAACGGCTGTTTCGATCTCATGCATGTAGGCCATACACGCTACCTCCAGGCCGCGAAAGACCTGGGAGATCTCCTGGTCGTGGCCATCAACAGCGACGAGTCTGTCAGGTGTTTGAATAAGGCGCCGGATCGTCCGATCGTCCCGGACACTCAGCGGGCGGAAGTGGTCGCATCGCTCGGCTCTGTCGATTATGTTATCCTGTTCAACGAACCGGACCCCCGGGACCTGATCGCCGCTCTGCAGCCGGATATCCTCGTCAAAGGCGGAGATTGGGCGGTGGAACAAATCGTCGGCCGCGAAATCGTCGAAGCGAGAGGCGGAATTGTCCGGACCATTCCCTTAGTCCCAGGCATGTCCACTACATCATTAATCCAACGTATTCGCTCAACCACCACATAAGCCGTCGCAGTGGCCGATACTATCCATCCCCCTACAGCCTCTCAATGGTTCGTGCCTGTCGCTGCGGCATTGACCGCCAAGACAAGCCGGCCCTCTATCACCGGCTTGCACGGCTCCACTTCCGGCCTCGCCCTCACCACGCTCATGCAGCCTCAGTCAGGCAAACTGGGCAACCGTTCCTGGCTAATCGTCACGGGATCGGATGAGACGGCCGAACGGCTCTTCGACGATCTGCATTTTTTCCATGACCTCGTCGGCCTGTCGACTGCGCCCCTCGCCCTCTTCCCGAGATGGGAAACCCTGCCTTACGAGGACAGCGCCCCCCTTGTCAGCCTGATCGCGCGCCGGATGAATACCCTGCATCATATCCGCACCGCTCCACAGACCTGCCTGGTCACCTCCATCGTGGCCCTGATGCAAAGGCTGCTGCCTGTCGCAGCCTTCACCGGCACAACATTGCAATTTAAACGGGGCGGCACGGTCGAACGGGAAGTCCTCACCAGCAGACTCTTGCGTCTCGGCTACCGCCAGGTCTCGGTGGTGGAGATCCCCGGCGAGTTCAGTATTCGAGGCGGCATCGTGGATATTTTCTCAACGGCCTATGCCGAGCCGCTGCGTGTCGAATTTCTGGGCGAAACGATCGACTCGCTCCGCCTCTTTGATCCCGCCACGCAAAAGTCCACCGCGAAGCTGGGTCAGGCGGTGGTCCTGCCAGCCCGGGAATATCTACGGGCGGAGGATTCGCCGGATGCCCTCGCGCCCATTCCGGTTGACGCCGAATGGCGCGCGCCGGATCTCTATCCTGGCATGGAGACCCTCTTCGATTATTTTACGGAACAACCCCTCTTGGTCCTGGATCAGCCTTCTGCCTTGACTGGAGCCTGCGAAGACCTCTGGAGAAAAATCGACGACGGCTACCTCCGCCATGCCGATCGGGAAACCATCGTCCCCTACCCGTCACCGGAGCGGCTGTTTCTCACCTGGCCGGAACTGATGGAGCATACGCAGGGCTGGTCGGCCCTCGCGCTGGAACCGCTCACCGAAAGCGATGCCTCCTGGAATCCGGCTCAAGCCTTTCCGGCCCAGGCCCCGGCCAGCGCCGGTCTCGGAGCCCGCGGAATGCCCTTCAGCCAGACCCTGACCATCATGGATCGCTTGCGTGAAGACTGCCGCGTCGTCCTCGTCGCGAGAAGTCAGGGCCAAGTGGCTCGCTTGCTGGCACTCTTACGCGAGCACGATATGCCGGCGATGGAATGGGCCACGGGAACCTGGACCGCCTCGAGTAAAACCAAAGCGCCCTTTTACGTCTTGCATGGCGATCTCTCATCGGGGCTCCTCGCCCAGGACTTACGCCTGGCGGTGCTGACAGAAGAAGAGCTGTTCGCCAAAGGCGCACGCCACAAACCGCAGGCCAAGAGTAAAGCCGCGACCTTCCTCTCCTCATTGGAAGATCTCAATGTGGGCGACTATGTCGTCCACGTCCAGCATGGCATCGCCCGCTATCAAGGGCTGAAGCGCCTCTCCGTGCAGGATTTCGAGAGCGATTACTTGATCCTGGAATTCGCCGGCGGCGACAAGCTCTACGTGCCGCTGGAGAAGCTCAGCCATGTGCAGCGCTATAGCGGC
>SYGW01000091.1 GCA_005800255.1 Nitrospiraceae bacterium
ACCGGCGCACCTACGTCGGCGCGCTCCCGGGCCGCATCATTCAAGGCATGAAACAAGCCGGCACCAACAATCCGGTCTTCATGCTGGACGAAGTCGACAAGGTCGGCATGGATTTTCGCGGCGACCCCTCCGCGGCCCTGCTCGAAGTGCTCGACCCGGAACAGAACAACTCGTTCACGGACCATTACCTGGGCGTGCCCTTCGACCTGACCGACGTGCTCTTCATTGCCACGGCCAACCTGATCGACCCCATCCTGCCTGCCCTGCGCGACCGGATGGAAGTGATCAGCATCCCCGGCTATACCGAAGAAGAAAAATTGGGCATCGCCCAAAAATACCTGGTCCCGCGGCAACTGAACGAACATGGCATCACCGAGAAACATGTCCGTATCACCGAACCGGCCGTGCGCCAAATCATCAGCAACTATACCCGTGAAGCCGGAGTCCGGAACCTCGAACGGGAAATCGCCAACGTCATACGCAAGGTGGCGAAAAAAGTGGCGGAGGGCAAAGGCGTCGGATTCCCCGTCAATCCGGCCAACCTGCACAAATATCTCGGGGTCCCCAAGTTCGTGCCGGAAGAGGAATTACAGATAGACGAAATCGGCGTCGCCACAGGGGTGGCCTGGACTGAGTCGGGCGGCGACGTGCTCTACATCGAAGCCACGGCCATGAAGGGCAAGGGGCAGCTGACCCTCACAGGCCAGCTAGGCGACGTGATGAAGGAGTCGGCTCAGGCAGCCCTGAGCTACGTCCGATCGCGCGAACGCACCCTCGGCATCAATCCCGATGTGTTCACCACGCAGGATCTCCATATCCACGTGCCGGCCGGAGCCATTCCCAAGGACGGACCCTCGGCCGGCATTACCATGGCCACTGCCATCGCCTCAACCCTGTCCCAAATCCCGGTGCGCCGCGATCTGGCCATGACCGGCGAGATCACGCTCCGGGGCCGGGTGCTTCCCATCGGGGGATTGAAGGAAAAACTCTTGGCGGCCAAACGGGCCAAACTCACCACCGTGATCCTGCCGAAGCGGAACAAAAAGGATCTCAACGAGATCCCCAAACACATCTTACAGGGTATTCACCTCGTCTTTGCCGACACGATGGACGATGTCATGAAGGTGGCCCTCCGACGGAGCCAGAAGCCCAGGCCAGCAGGCAAGCCGCAACCGCAGCAGAAGAAACAGGCTATACGCGCAAAAACCTGGCGGGCCTCTCGCTCACAGCCAGTACAGGCAACCACCAAGGCCTCGACGCCTCGCTAACATGGCGCCCACAGCCCGCTCGAAGTCCCGTAGCGCGATTCACGAATTCGATCTCATTCGCACGCTCCAGCAACAATATCGCCGTCACGATCCCTCGGTGATCCGAGGGATCGGCGACGATGCGGCCGTCGTGATCTCACACGCCAACAAGTGGAGCCTCCTGACCACCGATCTGCTGGCAGAGGGTATCCATTTCGACCTCCGAACCGCCACGATGGCCGACATCGGCTTCCGCGCCGCAGTGGCCAATCTCAGCGACATTGCGGCAATGGGAGGAGCGCCTCAGTATCTGCTCGTATCCCTGGCCATTCCCCGCACCGGCGCCAGCAACCAGGTCCATCAACTCTACAAAGGCATGATGGCCGCCTGCCGCCCGCACCACGTCACACTCATCGGCGGGGACACCTCCGCCTCAGCCAGCGGCTGGTTTATCAACATCACGCTGGTCGGAATGGTCCCGCCCCGCAAGGCTCTACTCCGAAGCGGCGCACGAGCCGGAGATCTGCTCTATGCAACCGGCACGATCGGCGATGCCTTAGCAGGATTGATGCTCTTGAACGAACAACCCCGCAAGACACGGCACCCCCGCACGGCAACACTCTCGGCCAGGCACAAGCAATTCCTGATCGGCAGGCATCTGCATCCGACAGCACGGATTGCGGAAGGACAATGGCTCAGTACTCATGGCGCCGTGACTTCCGCCATCGATCTGTCAGACGGCCTGTCCGGCGATCTCCGCCATATTTGCGAAGAAAGCCAAGTCGGCGCCGATCTCAATCTACACTCGCTCCCGCTCTCTCCTGCCTGCCGCGCCTATGCGGCGTCCCGGCAACTCGACCCGGTGGCCCTGGCCCTGACCGGAGGCGAAGATTATGAATTGCTCTTTACCCTGTCTCCGCGCCACAAGGCCAAGGTTGAGCGGGCCGCCAAGCTCCACCGGTTTCGCATAACCTGCATCGGCGCCATTCGCCAAGCTCGACAGGGTGTCCAAGCGATCTCCCCAGACGGAACGAAACGTCCGTTACCGAACAGCAGTTACGAACATTTCAAATAACCAGCGCCGCAACACCGCTATGGCTATGCTCCCCTCACTCCGATCCCTGATACAACGGGTCCTCCGTCTGAAGGAATCACCGCAGCAAACGGCGCTGGCCTTCGCCATGGGGGTCTTCATCGCCTTTTCCCCGACCTATGGCCTTCACACCGTCATGGTGCTCTTCTGCGTCTGGGCCTTAAAGCTGAACTTTTTCGCCCTCATGGTCGGCGCCTCCCTCAATAATCCCTGGACCATCGTCCCAATCCTCGGCGCCACCTATTGGGTGGGCGCCCTCTTGCTCGGCAGATCGGACGGCCCCGCTTTCGATTGGCAGGACCTGAGCTTTGGCGCGATCTATGAACAAGTCCTGCCCTACGCCGTGCCGTTTTTTTTGGGAGGATTGGTCCTGAGTCTTCTCGGTGCCGCGCTCACCTACCCTGCCGCCCACTATTTCCTGACCAAACACCGGCAACCTCACCAACCAGACCAGGCAAAGCCATTGCCGCCCCCTCGAGATGTAGGCTAAGATCGAGTCCATGTCCGACGGCCATCAATCCAATGCTCCCTATGATGGGTCGGCGCTGATCGCCGATCCAATCCATCAATATGTTTCCTTCACCGTGCCCTTCTCCGCTGCGGACCAGCATGAGCGGACGGAAAAGGACCTGATCGACTCCCCCTGGGTCCAGCGCCTCCGCTACATCTATCAACTGCAAAGCGCCCGGTGGGTCTATCCCTCCGCGGAACATACCCGCTTCGTCCATTCGCTCGGCACCATGCATGTGGCGGGCCGTTTTGCGCGCCATCTCTATCCGTTCCTCAAGAAAACGGTCAAAAATATCCCCTCCGCGAACTATGTGGAGGAATTCCTCCGCGTGACGGCCCTCGCGCACGATATCGGCCACGGCCCCTTCTGCCATTTTTTCGACGACAACTACTTGCACACCTTCGGCGCTAGCCATGAAAAACTCGGACAGATCATCATCCGCGACCATCTGGGCCCGATCATCCGCAAGATCCGTCGCAGCCCCACCGGCCCCTTCGACAAAAGCGAGGAGCTCGATCCTAGCCAGATCGCCCATGTAATCCTCAAGGAAAAGAGCAAAGACAACTCTCGCATTCCACGCTGGATCAACATGCTCCAGCCGGTCATTTCCGGCAGCTATACCGCCGACAACCTCGACTATGTCCTGCGCGACTCCTATATGTGCGGCGTGGCGGTGGGGCCGGTCGATCTCTCCCGGCTCATCCACTACACGATCCTTACGGATAAGGGATTCACGATCCACAAGACCGGCCTGCCGGCCCTGCAGATGTTCCTCAACACCCGCATGTATCTCTATTCCAACGTCTACTACCACCGGACCACGCGCGCCATCGACATCCACCTCCGCGACATCTTCGGCGAGACCATGAAGCTCCTCTTTCCCCACGATCCCCGTAAGAGGATGGACGAATACCTGGCACTGACCGATTGGTCCCTGCTGGAACAGGTGCGGGGATGGAAAACCAGCCGCCAGGCCACAGAGCAGCGGCTGGGGGCGGAATGGCAGAGGATCCTCGGACGCGACGTCAAATGGAAGATGGCTTACAGCGCCGTGCTCAAGGAAAAGGGCCAGGAGCGAGGCATGGACTTTCCCAGCCACAAGCACTTTGAAGAGCAGATCAGAAAAGAATTACCGACGAAACTCAAAAAAGTGGAGTTCCGCGTCGATATGGCTCCACTCGACCCTCGGCCTGACCCGAAAGACCGGCGCGGCAACCCCCTCTATGTCTATGACCCCAGCACCAAAGCCGTCTCGACCGACCCGCTAGAGGAGTTCCTCGACCTATTGCCCACCCGCTTGGTCCAATTCCGCGTCTATACCCTCGACCATGACTACGACGAAGCCCTCTCCCGCGCCACAGCCACCGTACTGAACAAAACCCCGTCGAGCCTCGAATCGAACGAGTAATCCGCCAGTGATCCGTGAAACGTAAAACGTCAAAAGTGAAAGGCTCCGCAGTAGACTACTCGGCAGTCCTACGCTTTACCTTTCACGGTTTGCAAACACGCCGCTGGGCGGACTTTTTGAGCAGCCTTAGTTATTCTCTGACGGGAACTACTTGCGGGCTTGGCAGGGATTCAGGAGCGGAAGTTGTCGCCGTTGACGCAACCCCGTTCCTGAACGGGAGGTCGAGCAACGAATAAGGATTCACGCGGGCGCCGTTGAGCTTGACGCCCCAATGGAGGTGCGAACCTGTGGCGCGACCGGTCGCTCCCACCTTGCCGATGATTTGCCCGGCCGTGATCAAGTCTCCATCTTTCACCAAGATCTCAGACAGGTGAAAATACATCGAGTAGAAGCCCAGGCCGTGATCGACAAAGACTCCCCTGCCGGAGAAAATATGATCCACCGTGATACGGACGACTCCGTCATTCGTCGCTGCGACATCAGCCCCCATCGGCGCGCCGATATCCTCTCCATTGTGGGGATTGCGCGGCTTGCCGTTCATGATCCGCACGCTGCCGAAAATGCCGGTGCGCTTGCCATTGACCGGCTCTACGAAGTTGCTGTGCCAGAGTTTCAGTCGTGAATTTTCCGCCAATGCTTGTTTTACCTGCGCCTGCTCGGCTTTCCAGCGGGCCACAGCCTTCTCATCCAAATCGACTTTCTCTTTGGGCAATTTCAAATGTTCGACGGCGAACTTCTCTTTGGCCACCAGGACATTGAAACTCAACTGCTTCGCCTGTTCACCCTGCTTCACTTCCACAGCCAGTTCATAGGTCCCTGGATCGTCCTGCATATCGATCCCGAGCAACCCGACATAGCCGGCTGGCTCCCCCGGCCTGAACTCACGGAAGAAGGGAATCGTCCGATCAAGAAATGTGCCGGTCACCTCCGTCGCCTGCTCTTCTCCCTTCACCTTGACCACCAGCACCTGCCCCTGTTTGCCGCTATATTGTCCATCAAGGCCCTTCGGCGGAGGAGGCGTGTTGGGAAACAACTCGACAGGGAAGACGCTGGACAGCAACACGACGGCCATAATCATCGTCCGGTCCAGTCGCGAGATCCGCAGCTTCGCTTGTTTGAGAGCGGTCATCATCGGTAGAGCCTCAATCCTGACACCTGAGAGACCAACTCGTCCACGCGCCGATTCACGGCGCTGAAGGGGTCCATGCAGAGTATCGTTTCTTCCCAATAGCCGTTGAGTTTCAAATAGGTCCAGTCCACCGTATAGGAACGATTCTTGGCGCGGGCGAACCGGATGAAATCGCCTCGCACCTTCGCCCTCGTGGTCTGAGGCGGAGTCGACATGGCCCGCTGCACAGCCTCCTCTGTTGCCACCCGTTCGATCATCCCACGGGACTCCATCAGATAATACAACCCGCGCGTCCGTTTGACATCATGATATTGCAGATCGAGCAGGAGGACCCTCGGATCGTCCCAGCCGCAGCCCTTCTTGTCGATATAGGACTGGATCAGATGACGCTTGGTTACCCAGTCGATTTCGCGCACCAGCTGCATCGGATCTTCTTCCAGCTTATCCAGCACCATCGCCCACCGTTTCCACACATCGTCGAGCGCGGGATCGTGCCCCTGTTTCGCCAAATAGTCTTGCGCCCGATCCAGATAGACCCGCTGCACCTCTACTGCCGTCAGCTGGCGGCCATCGCCCAGCCGGACCTTCTTCTTCAACGAAGGATCCCGTGAAATCTCCCTGATCGCTTTCACAGGATCCTCTAACTCCATCCCCTGAACCGCGTACCCTTCCTCGATCATGAACAACATCAACGACGCCGTGCCGACCTTCAAATAGGTCGCGAACTCCGACATGTTGGAATCTCCGACAATGATATGGAGCCGCCGATAGCGCTCCGCATCGGCATGAGGCTCGTCCCGCGTATTGATGATACTGCGCGAGGACGTGGTCGAAGACGAGGTCTTCTCGTGAATATGTTGGGCCCGTTGCGAAATGAAGTACTGGGGCTTGCCGGAGGCTTTCAGCACTTTCCCCGCTCCGCTGTAGACCTGGCGCGTGACAAAGAAGGGAATGAGCTGCTCCGTCACTTTCCAGAAATCGACGTCCCGTCGCATCAGGAAATTTTCATGACAGCCATAGGTATTGCCCAGCGAGTCCGTATTGTTCTTGAAAATGTAGATTTCCCCGGACAGCCCCTCTTCCCGCAACCGTTCCTCCGCCGCAGGCAGACAGGCTTCGAGGAGCCGTTCGCCGGCTTTATCGTGAATGACGAGATCGAGGATGTTGTCGCACTCGGGAGTGGAATACTCGGGATGACAGCCTGTGTCTTGATAAAAACGCGC
>SYGW01000092.1 GCA_005800255.1 Nitrospiraceae bacterium
CACCGCAGCATCATCCTTGGCTTGGCTGCGGGCCCGGTCCAGCGCCCGCCCCATCGCCCAGGTCGCCACGTCCAGCCCCATCTCGGAATCGGTAAACGCCGGGATATAGACCGGCACGTTCTTGATGTAGGCGCTCTTGAGGATGCCGGTTCCCTCATGCTCCTCGACCAGGGTCTTGCCCAGCTCGCGGGTCAGCATCTCGGACGACAACAGTTGATCCGGAGAAACGCGCTTGAGCGTCCGCGAGACGACCTGCTCGACATAATTCAGGTTGGATTCCATCTCCAGTGTGTCGTAGACACGGTTATAGCCTTTCTGAAACAGGGCCTCATCGGTCATGGCCGGATCATGCCGGTAATGGGTCTTCCCGACCGACTCGCTGAGCCCATGCGCGATCAACGCACCGGTCGAGACCACGGCCTGCACCATCCCGTGATCGATCATGCCGCTGATGATCTTTCCCATCTTGGCGATGGTCATCGCGCCGGACAGGGTCATTACCACGTGGCAGTCCGGGTCTTCGATCATGGCCCAGAGCACCTCGAACGCCTCGCCGAGGCGGCGCCCGCCGAACGCTGTCTTCCGCATCGCGCCCAGCAGGTCCGAAAACGATCGGATGCGTTCGGGGTCGAGCGACTCCAGCGCTTCGAGTCCGTCTTGGGCCCCGTCGTGAAACTCCCGCGGTTGCATCACCGGAATCTCCTCACTCCCCCACGCGGACGCGCTGTGGAAAGCGTGCGCATCGCGCAAAAGGACTCACACCTTATCCTAACAACTCAAAAAAACTCAAGTCCGTAGCATCATGTGGCCAAAGTGGGTAGACTACCGGCCGTCCCCTCCCTCAGTTGCCCACATCTGCCTCGTGGATTGTCGGGACTGCATGGCGTACAGTGGGCGGCCAGGTTATGCGAGACGAAGAAAAGCGGACAATCTACTGGAAGTGTCTCTAGGCACCGCAATAGAAAGGCGCTCGGATCACACGAAGAACACTTGCGGTATCTCGCGGATCGCCTCTCAAATGAGAAGAGGCTCCCGCCAAGCAAGCTCGGGCAGAACTGGATTACTGGTGGCAAAAGAACTATCCGCTCACATTTGATCGAAGTGAGCGGCTCAACCGAAGGTTGGTATGGTGGTCCCAACGGGATTCGAACCCGTGTTTGAGCCTTGAGAGGGCTCCGTCCTAGGCCAGGCTAGACGATGGGACCAGCCAGTCTTCAGCAGAAGGGAAAACTATGGCAGACGGCCCGGAACCATACCACAGGGGTTGGGTGATTGCAACGCACGAGGGAATCGCTGCGCCGATGAAAGCCTTGCTCTCGGTCTCGCTCGCTCTGTTTTTGTTGCTGGGTTGCGCCACCGATCGCGATCGCCTGATGCGGGATAAGTACCCATCCTATCCCGACTCGATCAAGCGGGCCATCGACGAGAGCTATCTCGTAGCCGGCATGGACCAGGAGCAGGTGTACTTAACCCTGGGCCAGGCGATGTGCAAAAAACAGGTGCAACGGAAGGGCAAGCAGGTCGAGGTTTGGCTCTACCCACCCGGCGGGCGAGAGCCCTGTCTCACGGCCAAACACCGGGTCTATTTCGAGCAAGGCCGCCTGACGGAGTGGGAAGTCAACCAAGAGGTCAAGTAAAGATTTTGTGAGACGGATGGCCCGGATTGGCGTGAGAAAAAAGGTGGCTGGGGGACTAGGATTCGAACCTAGGTAGTCAGATCCAGAGTCTGACGTCCTACCACTAGACGATCCCCCAACCGTATCGGCAGCCTAATATAAGGCCCGCGGGAGAGTCAAGCGCCGCCGCGCTTGGCCCGCTCGATCCCCTTCCGTAGCCGGGCCAGCGTCCGGTCGCGCCCCAGCAGTTCGATCACTTCGAAGAGGCCGGGGCTGGCGGTCCGTCCGGTCACGGCCAGCCGCACCGGTTGCGCCAGTTGCCCCATCTTCAACCCGTCCTCCTCGATGACCTGCTTGAACGCCCCTTCCAGCGGCACATGTGAGAAATCCGGCGCAGCCTGGAACCGCTCCGCGAGTTTCTCGAGCGCGGAGGCGATGGCCGGCGTCAGCAGTTTGGTTGCCGCATCTGCGTCCATCTCGATCTGCTCCTGCAGATAGGGCACGGCGGCCTGCGCCATCTCCGCCAGCGTGCGCGCCCGCTCCTGAAACAGCGTGACCAGCCGGGCCAGCCAGCCGGCCGGGGCCTTGCGAGCCGCGTCACCGACGCCGACTTGCTCCAGGAACGGGAGCAGCAGCGAGGCAATCTTCGCCGGCTCGCTCTGTTTGATGTACTGGGCGTTCATCCAGAGCAGTTTGTCCGGATTGAAGACCGCCGCGGACTTCTGCACATGATCAAAGGAGAAGTTAGCGATCATCTCCGGCAACGAGAAAATTTCCTGGTCCCCGTGGGACCATCCGAGGCGCACCAAATAGTTGATCAGCGCTTCCGGCAGATACCCCATCTCTTTGTAGGCCAGGACCGACGTGGCGCCATGCCGTTTGGACAGTTTCGCCTTGTCCGCCCCCATGATCATGGAGAGGTGCCCGAAGCGCGGGATCGGATAGCCCAACGCCCGGAAGATTGGGATCTGGCGCGGGGTATTGTTCAAATGATCGTCGCCCCGGATCACGTGGGTAATGCCCATCAAGGCATCGTCCACCACGACGGAGAAATTATAGGTCGGGTAGCCGTTGGACCGCAGGATGATCAGATCGTCCAACACGTTGTTGTCGAAGACCACCCGCCCCTTGATCAGGTCCTCGACCACCGTCTGGCCTTCTTGCGGAGCCTTGAACCGCAAGGCCGCATCGCCGGTCGGGGTGGTGATGCCACGGGCGCGACAGCGGCCGTCATATTTCGGCGTGAGTCCCTTGGCCTGGGCTTCCTTGCGGCGCGCCTCCAGTTCGTCGGCGCTGCACACGCACCAGTACGCTTGGCCTTGATCGAGCAGAGACATGGCCCGCTCCCGGTACAGGTCCATCCGATCGGTCTGCCGATAGGGCCCCTCATCCCAATTCAACCCTACCCACTGCATGCCGTTCAGAATGATCTGGATCGCTTCGTCGGTGGAACGGTCCTGATCGGTGTCCTCGATCCGCAGGATGAACGTGCCCTGCTCGTGGCGCGCCCAGAGCCAGTTGAAGAGGGCGGTCCGGACCCCGCCGATATGGAGGTAGCCGGTTGGACTGGGCGCAAACCGAACTTTGACGTGACTCACGGTATTGGCTCGCTGAATATCGGAAATAAGAGAAGAAGAGGCCGGTCAATGACCTTCTTTAACGAGGTTCTTGTTCACGGCCGGAATCTGCACGACCAGATCCATGGTCCCGTTCGGCACGCACTGGCAGGCGAGGCGAGAGTTTAAGGTGATTTCCGGAGCCTCCTCCAACTGGTCAAACTCATCATCCGTACCGTCGTTGCAGGACTGCAGCCCCTCTTTCACGATGACATGGCAGGTTGAGCAGGCGCAGACCCCTCCGCAGGCATGTTCCAGATCAATGCCCGCTCCCAGAGCGACATCCAACAGACTGCCGGGCAAGCCTGTTTCTCCATAAGGAACCTTCGCCGGATCGACCTGCACCTGCACCGTCTTGCCCGTTGCAATGAAGGTCACGGTATAGGGCTTCGTCGGACGCTCGTACTCGGCCTTCTCGATGTAGGGATTGGTTCCGCCCATAAAGCCCTCTTGGCGCCTCTAGAGTTCAACTGCCGCACACTGTATCACAAGAACATTGCGCTCTGCATCTGATATTTAACCATTGCAACTAAATGAAATAATTCGATTAATTATCAATTGACAGTGAATGAACGGCAGTGATAGATTGTGTGCGATCATTTTGATCGGAGATGAATTTAGTCCCCGATCTTCCAAGTCGGAGGTTATTTTGCTGAAGCTCTCGAAGAAGGCAGACTACGGGCTCATGGCCCTGCAATACATCGCCTCGGTGCAATACGGCGATGTAGCCCGCGCGCGGATTGTGAACACGAAGGAAATTGCGGAAGAGTACCACATCCCGGTCGAACTGCTGGCCAAGGTCCTTCAGGCCCTCGCCAAGCAGGGCATCGTCGAAAGCCAAAACGGCCCCAAGGGCGGCTACCTGCTCGCCCGCCGCGCGGGGAGCATCACGATCGCCCAAGTTCTGGAGGCCATTGAAGGCCCCCTCGGCATTGCCGACTGCTATCACGACAAGGACGCGTCGTCCTGCTTGCAACGGGAACATTGCAACATCAGAACCCCCCTCCTGAAAGTGCAAAGCAGCATTTACCAGTTGCTGAACAATATGACCGTCGAAGATATGATGGGCGGGACCCCCCTGATCACGGTCCAGTCGATCACCACCGCTGAAGGAGTTGAGCGATGAAGTTCCCGATTTTCCTCGACAATCATTCCACGACCCCGATGGACCCGCGGGTCCTGGAGACCATGCTGCCCTACTTCTGCGAGAAGTTCGGCAACGCCGCCAGCCGGAACCATCCCTTCGGATGGGAAGCCGAAGAGGCGGTCGAGGCGGCGCGCCAGCAGATCGCCAAACTGATCCACGCCGACGCCAAGGAACTGGTCTTCACCAGCGGCGCCACGGAATCCGACAACCTGGCGATCAAGGGCGTGCTGGAAATGTACAAGGAAAAGGGCGATCACATCATCACCAGCGCGACCGAGCACCGCGCCGTCCTGGACACGGCCAAGAGCCTGGAGTCGAAGAAGGGCATCAAGGTCACCTATCTGCCCGTGGACAAGTACGGGATGGTCAATCCGGAGGACGTGCGAAACGCCATCACCGACAAAACCATCCTGATCTCCATCATGATGGCCAACAACGAAATCGGGACCATCAACCCGATCAAGGAGATCGGCAAGATCGCCAAGGAAAAGGGCGTCCTGTTCCATTGCGACGCTACCCAGGGCGTGGGGAAAATCCCCGTGAACGTGCAGGAGATGGGCATCGACCTGATGGCCTTTTCCGCCCACAAGATTTACGGACCCAAGGGCATCGGCGCCCTCTACGTTCGCAAGAAGGCGCCGCGCGTGCGGCTGGCCCCGATCATCGACGGAGGGGGCCATGAGCGAGGCATGAGGTCCGGCACCCTGCCCGTTCCCCTGATCGTCGGCTTCGGGCAGGCCTGCGAACTCTGCGAACAGGAGATGCCGACCGAATCGGTGAAACTGGCGACCCTCCGGGATCGGCTCCAGGATGGCATCATGAAGCATTTGGGCGAAGCCTACCTCAACGGCCACCCGACACAGCGGTTGCCGCACAACCTCAATATTTCCTTCGCGTACGTCGAGGGCGAATCGCTGTTGATGGGCGTCAAGGAGATCGCCCTCTCCTCCGGGTCCGCCTGCACCTCCGCGACCCTGGAGCCCTCCTATGTGCTCCGGGCCTTGGGCGTGGGGTCCGACCTGGCCCATTCCTCGATCCGGTTCGGGCTGGGGCGCTTCAACACGGTGGACGAGGTTGACTATACGGCGAAACGGATTATCGAGATTGTGACCAAGCTGCGGGAGATGTCGCCCCTGTACGAAATGGCCAAAGAAGGGATCGACTTGAAGTCGGTCCAGTGGAGCGCTCACTAATTCGCAACGATAGAGACCGACGCAGAGGAGGATTGCACCATGGCATATAGTGAGAAAGTGGTCGATCATTTCAACAATCCCCGCAACATGGGATCGTTCAAGAAAGACGAGGACGGCGTGGGCACCGGGATCGTCGGCGCGCCTGAGTGCGGCGACGTCATGAAGCTGCAGATCAAGGTCCAGAACGATACGATCGTGGACGCCAAGTTCAAGACCTTCGGCTGCGGCTCCGCCATTGCCAGCTCGAGCCTGGCCACCGAGTGGCTCAAGGGCAAGACGGTCGAGGAGGCGCAGCAGATCAAGAACACGGACATCGTCCAGGAGCTGAACCTCCCGCCGGTCAAGATCCACTGCTCGGTGCTGGCCGAGGACGCGATCAAGGCGGCCTTGAGCGACTACAAGAAGAAGGCGGAAGAAACCAAGTAGCATCCGGGCACACCAAGGAGTCAGCGATGGAATCGACAGACACGACGACCTCCGGTCCGGTCATCACCCTAAGCGAGGCAGCCGTCAAAGAAGTCAAGCGCCTGCTCAACGTCCAAGGAATCACGGAAGGCGGCCTGCGCGTGGGGGTCAAAGGCGGCGGCTGTTCGGGTTTGAGCTATACCGTCAACTTCGACGACAAGATCGGCCAGTACGACAGCGTCTATGAGATCGAAGGGATCAAGGTGATCGTGGACGCCAAGAGCGCCATTTACCTGCAGGGCACCCAGCTGGATTTCCACAAGGACTTGATCGGGGGATCGTTCAAGTTCGTCAACCCGAA
>SYGW01000093.1 GCA_005800255.1 Nitrospiraceae bacterium
ACAGGTCTTCACGGTTTCGGAGTTGACGGGGCTGCTCCGCACTTCTATCGAAGAACAATTCTCCGACGTCTGGCTGGAAGGCGAGCTGTCCAATATTCGCGCGCCAGGGTCTGGCCACGTCTACTGCACCCTCAAGGACAAGACAAGCCAGATTCGCGCAGTGCTGTTCCGGTCCAGCGCGCTGAAGCTGCGCTTCGCCTTGCAAGAGGGGATGCAGGTGATCGCGCGGGGACGGCTCACGGTCTACGAGCTGCGGGGTGAATATCAGATTGTGATCGATACGGTGGAACCGAAAGGCGTCGGCGCACTGCAGCTGGCTTTCGAACAGTTGAAAGAGCGGTTGGCTGCGGAGGGCCTGTTCGATCAGGAGAGAAAAAAACCGCTTCCGGCATTTCCCCGAACGGTGGGCGTGGTCACTTCGCCCACGGGCGCTGCCATTCGGGATATTCTGGCGGTGCTCAAGCGCCGCTGGCCGACATTGCATATCCTGATCGCTCCGGTGCAGGTCCAGGGGGAGAGTGCCGGGCGTCAAATTGCCGAGGCGCTGGAGGTTTTGAACGACTGGGGCTCCGTCGATGTCATCATCGTCGGGCGGGGCGGCGGATCGTTGGAAGATCTCTGGAGTTTCAACGAGGAGGTCGTGGTGCGTGCCATTGCCGCCTCCCATGTGCCGGTGGTGTCGGCGGTCGGGCATGAAGTCGATGTGACGCTGGCAGATTTCGCCGCCGATCTCCGCGCGCCGACTCCGTCGGCGGCAGCCGAGGCGGTGGTCCCGGTGCTGGCTGAGATCGTGGAACGGCTGCGGGAGCTGACTTTCCGCACGGGGCAGATGATGCTCCGGCATTGCGCGTTCGAGCGGCAGAGGCTGGATGCGGGTATTCGCGGGGTGACGGATGTGCGGTTCCGTCTCCAGGCTGCGGCGCAACGGACCGATGACATGGTGGATCGGCTGCGCGAGTTGCTTCAGCACGCGCTCACGTCCGGGCGCGAACGGGTGCATGAGGCGCAGCGGGATCTCTCCGGCCTCAATCCCATTCTCGCGATCAAACAGGGGCTGGCGACGGTTCCGCAATTCTCAAAGCGTCTGGAAGGGCAGATGGGAACGATCCTGGCGCAGCATCGCCAGCGGATCTGCGCGCTGCTGGCGCAGCTCAATACCTTGAGCCCTCTGGCGGTGCTTGGCCGAGGCTACAGTATTTTACAGACGGTCCCGGATGGGCAGATCCTCCATCGCGCGAGCGATGTCGAGGTGGGGCAGGAGCTGGAGGCACAATTGGCCAGCGGGCGATTGCGGTGCAGGGTTACGCGGATCGTGGACGATTCCTCAGTTTGAAATCGAGTGGTGGGCGCGTATAATAATTCTTTAAACCTATAGAGTACGAGGCATATTGTGGCAGCGGTGAAATTCGAACAGGCCATGGCGCGGTTGGAAGCGATTGTCGGCGAGTTGGAGAAAAGCGATCTCCCGCTCGACGAATCGCTCAGGATTTTCGAGGAAGGCATTCGCCTCTCGAAGAATTGCCTCAAGATTCTCGAAGAAGCCGAACATAAAGTCGAAGTGCTCGTGCAAGATAAGAACGGCAAGAAGCGCATCCATGCCTTCTCCTCAGACGATGAATCGGATGAGCCGTCCTCCTAGATTTCCTGAAAGGGGCCCCTCGGCCCGCCTCCACGCCCAAGCGTTGCGTCCCTAGTCTCTATGTCATCCACCCCTCGTATTCGAAAAGAACGGTTGGACCGTGTGCTGCTGTTGCAGGACTTGGTGCCCAGCCGTGAGGCTGCGGCCAGAGCCGTGTTGGCGGGCGGAGTCTCGGTGGACGGGATGATGGTGGACAAGCCGGCGAAGCTGGTGCCGTTGGATGCGCGGATCGAGGTCGTGCAGCCCGCATTGTTCGTCAGCCGATCGGGAGACAAATTAGCGGCGGCGCTGGATGCCTTTCAGATTGATCCCCGCGGGACGACCGGTTTGGATGTCGGTTGTTCGACCGGCGGGTTCACCGATTGTCTGTTGCAGCGGGGCGCGATCAAGATGTACGCCATCGATGTGGGCTATGGACAGTTCGAATGGAAGCTGCGGCAGGATTCGCGTGTTGTCTTGCTCGAACGGACCAATATTCGGTATGTTGACCGTACAACGGTCCCTGAGCCGATCGATTTGGCTGTGATCGACGTCTCCTTTATTTCCCTGACCCTGGTTTTGCCTTCCGTTGTCGGTCTCCTTAAGCCTTCTGCAACGGTTGTGGCGCTCGTGAAGCCCCAGTTTGAAGTCGGCAAGGGGCAGGTGGGGCGAGGGGGTGTTGTGCGGGACGATGCGCAGCGCGAAGCGGTGACGGAAAAGGTCATTGCCTGCGCGACGCAGTTGGGACTTCAGTTGAAGGGTGTGCTCGATTCTCCTGTGATCGGGAGAAAAGGCAACCGTGAGATTCTGGTCGGTTTTACGCGTACGATGACTGCATGATCGGATTTGGGACGGAGCGATGATGCATCGGCGATGGAGGCAGGGATGAAGGTATTGGTGACGGGCGGAGCCGGTTTTATCGGCTCGCATGTGGTCGATCGCTTGCTTCAGGAAGGGCATGAGGTTGTGATCGTGGATAATCTATCCACGGGAAAGCGGAGAAACATCAATCGCGCCGCTCGCTTCTGTAAGATGGACATTCAGAGTTGGCGGCTGGATGGAGTATTTCGCAACGAACGGCCCAATGTCGTCATGCATCTCGCGGCGCAGATGGATGTCCGTAAATCCGTGGAAGATCCGGTCTTCGATGCCCAGGTGAATGTGTTGGGGATGTTGAATGTGTTGCGGCAGGCGGTCAGGCACGGAGTACGGAAGGTGGTGTTTTCGTCTTCCGGTGGAGCGATCTACGGAGAGCAGGATGTCTTTCCTGCGCCCGAGTCCCATCCCACGCGGCCTCTGTCTCCCTACGGCATCAGCAAACTATGCGGGGAGCAATATCTCTCCTACTATCAACGAGTGAGCGGGCTTCAGGTGGTGAATCTGCGCTATGCCAATGTGTATGGGCCCCGTCAGGATCCTGATGGAGAGGCCGGCGTCATCGCGATCTTCATTCAGAAGCTGCTGAGTAAGGAACAGGCGATCATTCACGGAAATGGGCGCCAAACCCGAGACTTCGTCTATGTCGAGGATGTCGTGGAGGCCAATCTTGCGGTCATGGGTCAGGATACGCAAGGCACCTACAATGTTGGGACGGGGCAAGAAACCTCGATCAACGACTTGATGCGTCTGCTGATTACGCACACGAACTCCACCAGCAAGGAAGTGCATGGGGCTGCCAAGAAGGGCGAGCAGGCGCGGAGCGTGATCGATCCCACTAAGATCTGTCAAGAGTTGTCGTGGGAGCCCAGAACCGAACTCAGCGAAGGGCTTAAACTCACCGTCGACTATTTCCGCGAGCGTATGGGCTAGTCACGATCGTGCGGGCGAGAGGGAGCGGCACGCATGGACCGCCCATCCGGACGGAGCAGACCTAGTAGCGAGGGACGGTTCCATCGACTTGAGTCGACCAGGCGTCGATTCCCCCCACCAAATTCTTCACATTCGGGAACCCCTGTTGAAGCAGGAAGTTCGTCGCATCAGCGCTTCTCATGCCGTGGTGGCAGATGGCGATAATTTCCGAATCGTGGCTCAGCTTGGCCAGCGATTGCGGAAGGGTTCCAAGGGGAATCAGGATCGAACCATCTATCTTTGCGAGCGAATATTCCCAGTCCTCACGCACGTCCACCAGGACCAGCTTGTCGCCCTTGTCGAGTCGCGCTTTCAGTTCTTTCGGGGAAATAGCAAAACCCATTGAGTGGCCTCCTTATCTACTGGCATCATATGCGAGGGGAGAAAAGGCTGTCAATGAACTGCCCGTCGTCTTGCTTGGTAAGCTGAATATCGAGAGCAAACCTGTGCATTTTTTATCATATATGTACCAATGGGTAGCTGTTTCGATCGGTTCTAGCATATGTCGGAGCCGCGATTTGTGGTACGAATTAATCCAAGATATTTATAAGTATAGATAATTGTCATATCGCGCGCATCCTGGCCCGGAAATTGTTTTAGGATTGTGCGATAGGATGGTAGCCGTACGAGGCAGAAAGGTTCCTTATGGCTACGCCACGTCTGAAGACAGCTTCCAGTCAAGTGCTGGTGGTCCTGGTTACAGCGAAAAACCAGAAGGAGGCAGTGAAGATTGCCACCGCGATGGTGACCGCCAACCTGGCTGCCTGCGCGAATATTATTCCAGCGGTTCAATCGATCTACCGCTGGAAGGGAAAGATTGTGAAAGGGCGGGAAGTTCTCATTATCTTAAAATCGACGAAAGCCCGGTATCCGGCCCTTGAGGGGGCGGTCAAGAAGCTGCATTCTTATGAGACTCCCGAGATTATCGCATTGTCGGTTAGTGACGGGCTCGATCAATATCTAGCATGGGTTATCAATGGTACCCACAGCTAATTGTAGTGCATGGCATTATTTCGATCTTAAAGAGAGTAAAGGTTGACCGAAGTGCCTTGGATAGGTACACTTGTTGAGTACTCTCAAGGACGTAGAGGAGCCCCGCTCTAATGGGGGGGGGTAGGAATTATGGGACAAGGAACCGGTACAGAAAATAACGGTGCTTATACAGTCGTGATATTTCGAGGCTCAACGGCTAAGCCGTTGCGGTTCAGTTTTTCCTGCAAGGCTGTTCGTAAGATATTGATTGGATTGTCTATTCTCGTGTTGGCGGATGCGCTCGTCATCTCGCATTATGTAGTTAGGACCAACGAAGTCTGGGAGTTGGCAGGGTTCCGCGCTGAGGCAATGAGCTCGCGGGAGCAGACGGCAGCCTTTTCGACGGCCGTTGACGACTTGAAGAAGCGTTTGACGAGCATGAAGGAGGTCAATCAACGACTCCGGGTCATGCTGGGTATTGAAGCGCCCAAGGCAGGGGACATCGTAAATGGGCGAGGCGGTGAGGACGTTTCCCTTCCGGAGGGCAATGTCATGCCTGCCATTGAAAAGACTCAGAAAAGTGACGCCAGCAGCCTGATGCCTGGCTCCACTGAATCAGCCCATGCGGCTGATAGCTTGCCAGCCGGTTCGAAGGCTCTCACGGAGCAGGAGATGATCGCCTCGATCAAAACCAGTATCGAGTGGCTGTCAAAAGAAGCGACGGTGCAGGAGCAGTTCCTTCAAGAACTGTCCCTGGCTGCCGAGCAAAAGTCTTCTCGCTGGGCTGCGACTCCCTCCATTTGGCCTGTGAAGGGCTGGGTGACTTCCGGTTTTGGTCCTCGAGTCTCCCCCTTTACGGAAAAGCCGGCCTGGCATGACGGTCTGGATATCGGAGCTGCCGCCAATGCGCCGGTTCAGGCTCCGGCCCAAGGACGCGTAACCATGGTCGCGTTCGACCCCAAGCTTGGCAATATGGTGAAGCTGGACCACGGATTCGGTATCGAAACCCTCTATGGCCACTTGACCAAGTCGTTAGTCAAAGAGGGACAGCGCGTGAAGCGTGGGGAAGTCGTGGGTCTCGTCGGCAGCAGCGGTCTTGCCACAGGGCCCCATCTCCATTACATGGTCAAGGTCTATGGGCAGGCGCTGGACCCGGTTAAGTACATCCTCGAATAGGCCGTGAGGCCTTCCGTTTCCTTCTCCATTCCATTCTAGCCCTCCTGGGTTCTCATGCTATACTGCCGCGCCATGACGGTATGGCGATCCTTTTCGTACGTAATCTATGACAGACATTGAGATCAACCGGTCCGTGAAGGCTCGTCCTGTTCAGGATGTGGCCGATCAGCTGGGCCTCCTGGCCAGCGAGCTGCTGCCCTACGGAAGGCTGAAGGCAAAAGTCTCGCTGGCTGTGCTTGAGCGGCTCAAGTCGGCGCCCCTTGGCCGGTATGTGCTGGTGACTGCGATCAATCCGACTCCACTTGGAGAGGGGAAGACGACCACGTCCATCGGGCTTGCCATGGGCCTTTCCCGCCTCGGCCATCAAGCGGCCGTCACGCTTAGGCAGCCCTCCCTGGGACCGGTGTTCGGGATCAAAGGCGGAGGCACAGGGGGAGGGAGGGCGCAGGTCCTGCCCATGGAAGAGATCAACCTCCATTTGACCGGCGATGCCCATGCCGTGTCCGCCAGCCACAATCTCCTCTCGGCCTTTGTCGACAATCACCTGTTTCATGGAAATGAATTGCAGATAGATCCGAATCGGATCACCTGGCCCAGGACCTTGGGGATCAGCGATCGATCGCTCCGGCAGGTGGCGCTGGGTGAGGGGACCGACGGTCGCGTCGGCCAGTTTGTAATCACGGAAGCCTCGGAGGTCATGGCGATGCTGGCGCTTGCCTCGAGCCAAGCCGATTTGCGCCGCAGGCTCGAGCAGATCATCGTCGGGTTCACGAAGAGCGGCAAGGCCCTGCGGGCGGAAGAGCTGGGCTGTGCCGGGTCCATGGCCGTGTTGCTGAAGGAGGCATTGCTGCCGAATTTGGTGCAGACCCTGGAGGGTACGCCGGCCTTTGTCCATACGGGTCCGTTCGGCAATATTGCCCATGGGAACTGTTCGATTATTTCCGATGCCATCGCGCTGCGTTGCGCCGACTATGTCGTCACGGAAGCCGGATTCGGCAGCGATCTCGGGGCGGAGAAGTTTTTCAACATCAAGTGCCGTCTCTCAGGGTTCAAGCCGGCTGTGGCTGTGGTCGTGGCGACGCTCCGTGCCCTTAAGCTCCATGGGGGCGGAGGAATGGTCAAGGTCGGGACTCCGCTTCCGGCGGGCCTGACCGGGCCGAATCGGGAGGCCTTGGCCAAGGGCTTTGCGAACCTGGAGCAGCATATCGCGAACGTAAAGGCCCATGGAGTGCCGGTGGTCGTGGCGGTCAATGCATTTGCAGACGATCCGGCGGTAGAGCTGGAATGGGTTCGAGAGAGGTCGCGCGAGGTCGGAGCGGCGGAGGCTGCGGTCTCCACCCATTGGGCCGATGGAGGCAAGGGGTCGGAAGCCCTCGCGCAGGCTGTGGCAAGAGCCGCGGAGATGCCGTCGTCGTTCCGGCATTTGTATGAAACGGCCTGGCCGATCAAAAAGAAGATCCAGACTATTGCGACAGAAATCTATGGTTCGGCTGGCGTCTCCTTCGACCCGGCGGCCGAGCGGGACATCGAGGTGGCCGGGCAGCTTGGATTGGATCAGCTCCCCATTTGTATGGCAAAGACGCCGTTGTCCTTGTCGCATGACCCCGCCTTGAAGGGGCGGCCAACCGGGTTCACGCTGCCGATCAAGGAAGTACGGATGTTGGCGGGGGCCGGCTTTCTTACCGCAGTCTGTTCCGGCATCCAACTCATGCCGGGACTGCCCAAGAAGCCGGCAGGGGAACGGATCGGGATCGACCCAGCCACTGGTGAGATGGTGGGTCTGTCCTAACTGCTAGCGATGCTTCAGATAGTGGAAGAACTCAGAATCAGGGCTCACCACCATGGTGGACTTGTCCTTGAACGTCTTCTTGTAAGCTTCCATCGAGCGGGTAAATTCAAAGAAATGAGGGTCCTGCCGGTAGGCGTCCGCATAGACCTTAAAGGCTTTCGCATCGCCGGCTCCGCGCAGCTCTTCCGATTCCTTGTAGGCCTGAGCCAGGATGATCTCGCGGTCTTTTTCCGCCTCTGAACGGATCTTCTGCGCTTCCTCGGCCCCTTCCGCCCGGTATTGCTTCGCCTGCCGTTCCCGCTCTGCCTGCATTCTGGCAAACACGGCTTTCTCGTTCTGCTCCGGCAGGTCGGC
>SYGW01000094.1 GCA_005800255.1 Nitrospiraceae bacterium
CGTGGACAACGCCATCGAGAAGTTCCTGGTGCCGAGCCGGGAGCTGTTGGCGGTGTTCCAGCTGTGGCGCGCCAGCCAGCAGATCATCTTCCGGTACGACGTGATCCCGGGCCCGAAGGTGTTTGAAACCCAGATCCACGGTAAGCGGTTCGAGATGTACAACGATACCGTGCTGGGCTTCAACAAGTCGGGCAAGGAGGTCGCGCGTATCCAGGTCGAAGAGCCGATCTACATTCGGCCGGCCGAACGCGTGAACTGGCTGTAAGGCAAAGCCGGTTCGTCAGCAGTCGAGGAGGGCAGGGGGTTCGCAAGGGCTCCCTGCCCTTTTCCTTTATATACGGCGCTGCGCGCAAGAACCTTGTGCTTCCACGGATGGCCCACAAGGTCGCCCCGCTGCATCGGAAAACTTGACGGGTCGGACCTGCCTTGGGTAGAGTGGGGGCGATCCTTGACCGCCGCCCACACCCCTGCGGAGCAATAGATGGACAGCTCGCCCCCGGCCTCAGTTCCCTTTGCAGCCCAGGCGGTGCCCTTTCAGGAGTTCTTGGAAACCGGGAAGATCCCGGAAGGATTCCTCTCGAGTGACTATGTAGCCCAGCAATTTGTGGAGCGGCTGGTGCATTATGTCCTGAGCGTGCCCTCCGGCAGCTACACCATGGCGCAACTGGGGCACGTGCTGGAGCAGCTGGACCCCCGCCACCAGGTCTTCTTTTTCAAGCGCCTCAAAGAAACGAGCCCGGAAAGCCTCAAGGACTTCGCGCCGCTCTACTACGGCTTCATGGCCGAATTCAACGCGCTTCTGTTTACCTGACACCAGAAAAAACCCCTTGCCGGGCCATGTCCCTCATGTATAATGAGCAATCATCGTCATCTTTCATTCACGAGGGCACAATGAATTCGACCTTACAACGCGCCGTGACGAGCTTCTACAATCTGGTCTACGAGGCGCAGACCTTCGCCACCACCATGGCCCGATTGGACCTGGCCGATCAGGAGCACTATGCCGGGAGAATCGAGGGCCTCAACTGGGTGCTCGACCGTTGCCAAGAACTCGAAGATATGGACGAGAACCTGACACCGGCCTCCCTGCAGCGGGTGCTCGGCGACGTGAAGTCCGACCTGGACCATGAGCTCTCCGTGCAGCGGCGGGAGAAGGGGCGGCGGGCCGACGGCCGGGAAGAAGCCTTGAATTTCGTCTCTGATTACCTCGCGAGCCTCATTACGGCCACCGAGATTGAGTCAGCGAAGAGTTCCGCCTAGCCTCGATACCGACATCACTCGGCTTGCACCCCCTGCTGGTGACGTGATTCCACGGAGTGCCGGCGATGGTTCGTGAATGGATCATGTTCGCGATCTGCCTGGGATTAGGGGGCCACATCGCGCTGGGACTGATCCTGCATGCGCCTAACTTGTGGTCCTGGCAGAATGCCGGCCTGCGGGGGTTGCTGGTCGGCCTTGCCGTCTACGCGACCGTGCAAGCAGGCCGTTCCCTCTGGTGGGTCGTAAAAGGACGGGGCAAGGCCAGGGCCGGCGCTTGATCCGTTCCGCTCAGTTTCGCTAGAATCCACCCCATGCGTCCACCCGCTCCCAGAGTCCCAGGCCGAGGCGCGAGGCCTCCGTTCCAACCGGGGCCAGCTCAGCCGGTAACCCGCCGTGCCCCTGCCGCGCCGGAGCAATATGAATCACTGAGAGCTTCCTTGCTGTTTTGCCCTAAGTGCCGGCGCGCCACGCCTACACGTGAGCGACTCTTGCTGGTCTTGCCGACCGGCAACCTCTACGAATACCTGTGCATGGAATGCGGGACGTCCACCGGGTCCAAAACGGAGCAGGATCAGAGCGGCCCCCGGCTGTTCAGGCCATAGGAACCGCTGCTCGCATACGGAGACTTGCGGGACGGCACTACGCTGTGAGCCGTGGCAGGCAGGAACAGAATCGCGTCAGGCGAGACCTTCGACCGGAATCCCTTCTTCGATCAACATCACGGGAATGTCTTCCCTGATGGGGTAGAGAATCTTCCTATCTGCCCGGATCAAGCCCCCGTCGAGCTTCTCGCTGACCGGCTGGCCCGACTTGTTCGTGACTTCTCCCTTCTCAATGCGGGCATTGAGCGACGCGATCAGGCCGTCACCCGCCAGCGTCACATCTTGCTTCGTGTCCGGACAGCAGAGGATCGCCAATAATTCCTTGTCCACATTCACTTTTTTCGAAGTCTCTTGCGTCATCATATAAGTCCCCTCACCTGGCTGCGGAAGGTAGGCGCCGAGCGATGGCACTCGACAGCCCCGTAGAGTAGAAGAATCCCCGCTCAAGATCAAGTGTATGGCGCCGAGCGAGACCGCGCACTCCATAGAGGCCGAAGAAGGGCGTCCGCATCGGGCAGGATTATCCCTGCAAACAGGCTCGATTCCCGTCGTGAACGCTTCCCGGGAATCTGCTAGACTATGCAAACATCCCCTGGCGAGCATGAGTTTTTGGAGAGGACGATGGCGGGGAGGGTGCAGTTCAAACGCTATTTTCTTACCGGACTCCTGGTCCTGGTGCCGGCCTCCGGCACCTACCTGATTTTACACGCGCTCTTTCACACGATCGACGGGTTGATCGCCGCGTTGCTGGGACCAGCCGCCAAGTTCGACGTGCCGGGATTGGGATTGGTCTCCCTCCTCGGCTTGATCCTCGTCACCGGCTTGGTCTCCACACATTTCCTCGGCGAACGGTTGGTTCGTCTGGCCGAGGCCAAGATCCAGGACATTCCGCTCGTGCGCAGCATCTACCTGACCCTCAAGGGGATGACCGACCTGTTCCATTTCCGCACCCGCTTCAGCCGCAGCACCGTCGTGGTCTTTCCCTTTCCCAGAGACGGACTCTGGGCCCTGGGGTTTGTCATGGGCGAGGCGCCGGCGTCCCTCCAAGTGATCCCGCTGACACAGCTGATGATGGTCTTCGTCCCCACGGCGATCCACCCGTTTACCGGATACCTCGCCTTTGTCCCCAGACAACAGGCCATTCCCATCAATTTGCCGCCTGAAGACGCCATGAAACTCGAGTTTTCGGCCGGCCTCTATCGGCCCAGACCGGGCTGGCTCAGTCAGGCGACACAACCGGAGGGTACCCAGCAGGGGAGCGTCGAGCGGCCATGACATCCTCGTCCATCAACGAGATGGTCCTGGTCCGACCGGCCCATACCGGCGATCTCGACCTGCTCGTCAGCTTCAGTCTGGCCATGGCGCAGGAAACGGAGGGGCGGCAATTGGACGAGGCACGCCTCCTCCGGGGCACGCAAGCCCTCTTCGACGAGCCGACACGGGGCTTTTACCTGGTGGCCGAAATCAAGGGCCAGTCCGAGTCGACGATCGTCGGCCAGCTCATGGTGACCTTCGAATGGAGCGATTGGCGCAACGCCACGTTCTGGTGGATTCAAAGCGTCTATGTCCGCCCGGACTGGCGCCGCCGGAGCATCTATCGCGCCATGCACGAGCACGTGCTCCGGGAGGCCAAGCAGCGGAAAGACGTCTGCGGCGTACGGTTGTACGTGGAAAAAGAAAACCGGGGGGCTCAGCAGGCCTATCACCGGGTGGGGCTGTCGCCGTCAACCTATCAGGTCTTTGAAGAGGACTTCGTCCTGACCAAACGGACCAGGACGAGCAAGCGGTAGAGCGTCCGGCCAGAAGGAGGAGAACAGCGATGATGCGGCGACAACGCCTTGCGAGAGTCATCGGAATCAATGCCGTCCTCGGAACCTTGATCCTCGGTTTAGTCTTGCTCAGTGGCTGTTCTTTCAACCGAGGGGCGTGGGGAGACGAGTTTCGCAACGAAGACATACAACGGATCAAGAAAGGCGATAGGCGCGCCGATGTCGTAGAAATTCTTGGGGCGCCGGATCGCATCGTCGAAGTCAACGACCATGAAATTCTGCAATATTATCGGTACGAAGTCCGCGTAACGGCCTTCGCTCCCTTGGTCGCGATGGCCCGGACGTATGTGGTGAGCGACGACCTCTATGTTTTCCTCAACAAGAATGCCCTGGTCGATGACGTGATATTCGGGAGACGGTCGAACAAGCAGGAGTTTCAATTCTGGCCATGGGGAGATTGACATGAACCCGATAGCGACTCATGCAAGAAAACATGACCTCGTGAGACTCGTACTTGTCGGATGGCTGTTGTTCATGGTTCCGCTCGTCGGGTGCCAGACATCGGTCTCGGTTCTGGTTAAGGATGAAGACTTGGCAAAACCCGCAGCTCCGGCCAACCTCAAGGTGACGTTGCTCTCCAAGGCCAGGGATATTCGCGACAAGCCACGAGATCACGTCGGGAGGCATTTTTTCCTGTTGATGCCGGGCCCGCAGGTCAAGCCCGAAGAAGGGCGACTGGATCACGCCATCGCCAAGAATATGAAGACCGCTTTAGAGGCGTCAGGCTACTCGGTGTCCATGGTCGATAGGCTGCGCGATGCGACCGGTCCGGTGGTCGTCGTGCAGATCGATGACTGGCGCAATAATCTGTTCATGTTCCCCTATCCGCTGGCCGCTGGCTGGGGCAAGATGCGCTTGAGCCTTCATGTGCTCACACCCGAGGGCAAAGAGCTGTGGGCAGGCGCAACGGAAGGGCATTGGGGTGTCATGGCATCGTTGTTCTATATGTGCGGATTCGAAATGCGGGTCCAGCGAGACTTGAAAGCCAACCTGAACCAGATCATGACCATGGTTTCCTCGGAGGAATTCAAGAAGCAGATAAGCCCCTAGCCGGACTGTGCGGGAGTGTCGATTGATGGGAACCTGGGCTAATCTCTTTGTCCGCAGATTGGGGCGCGCGCTTGTTATCGCGGCCTGCGTGCTGCCTACGGCTGCCTGCATCGTGATCAGTCACGTGACGATCAACGATCCGATCCATCAGGAGACGGTCGCGTTCATTCAGGAGGGTCGGACGACGTTCAAGGATGTCGTCGAGGAACTGGGGGCGCCGACCCGACTGGTCGGGACCAAGGGCGGAGGGGCTATCGCCGTCTATCAGTTTCTCGATATCAAGTACTCGCGGGTCAATTATGGCTGGGCGCTCCAGTTCATTCCCCAGTCGCAAGGGCAGAGCCCCGACATGATCCTGGCAGGAGGCGGTCTGGGCATCGATATGTTCGAGGTGGCGTTCGACGACCGTTGGGTCGCCACGCACTACATGTTTTCCAAACATACGAACGCCAGTCGCTATGTCTTTTGGCCCTTCTGAGCAAGGC
>SYGW01000095.1 GCA_005800255.1 Nitrospiraceae bacterium
CATCCGCTTGATTTCCAACACCGTTTCGATTTCACGTCTGACATAGAGCCGCTGATTCCCACGACTTTTCTTGGGCTTGAGAAATGGGAATTCCGATTCCCAGAATCGCAGCACATAGGCTGGCAACTTGGCGATCTGGCTGACTTCGCCGATCTTATAAAAAACCTTGCTGCCCAGCCTGGGCTCGTTCCCCATGACCGGTCCTCGTGGTGGGATGAGTTAAGGTGAGTGAACGTCTATGAATTGACGTATTTTTTAAATACTTGACTGGGGCGAAAGGTCACAACTCGACGGGGCGTAATCCCGATTTCTTCGCCGGTCCTGGGATTCCGGCCCTTCCGCGCCCCTTTACTTCGCACCACAAAATTTCCAAATCCGGCAATCTTGACCGACTCGCCCTTATGCAGCATTTCTTTCAGCATGTTCAGCACAAGTTCGACGATATCCGCGGCTTCGTTCTTCGAAATACCAACCTGCTTGTAGATTTCGTTCGCGATATCCGCCTTCCTCATGCTTCCCCCTCCGATGCCGCTGCCCACCTTTTGAACGGTCGTCTCTCAAGCCGACTCGCCCAATGGGCAGTTTCGCCATAAGTTACGTGAGGTTAGGGGGACTGTCAAGGGCAAATATGCAAGATTCGCTCAGGCTCAGTGGTCTTTGGCGAGCAATTTGTACTCGATACTGTCTGCCAGCGCTTGCCAGCTCGCCTCCATGATGTTTTCGGAGACGCCGACCGTGCCCCATTTATCCTTGTGATCGCCCGATTCAATCAACACCCGAACCTTCGACTCAGTCCCGCGATCGGCCGACAAGACCCGCACTTTATAATCGAGCAGTTTGACTTCTTTGAGCTGGGGATAGAACTTTTCCAAAGCTTTCCGCAAGGCATGGTCGAGCGCATTGACCGGGCCGGCTCCTGAGGCCGCCGCATGTTCCACCACATCGCCGACCTTCACCATGACCGTGGCCTCCGACAACATGCCGCCATGGTCCTGCTTTTTCTCGACGATCACCCGGAACCCCAGAAGTTGAAAGGAGGGCTTATGGGTCCCCATGGCTTTCCGCATGAGCAACTCGAAGGAGCCTTCCGCCGCCTCAAATTGATAGCCCTGGCTTTCACGCTCCTTCAGCACATCGATCAATTCTTGTAGTTTGGCGTGATCCTTATCCAACTTGATCCCATACGCCTCGACCTTTTCCATCAACCCGCTCCGGCCTGCCGCATCCGACAGCAACATCCTCTGGCGGTTCCCGACTAACGACGGAATCACATGTTCATAGGTCGCAGCATTCTTCAGCACCGCATGGATATGGACCCCGCCTTTATGGGCAAAGGCCGAATCGCCCACGTAGGGCTGATGCGTGTTGGGCATGAGGTTCGCGATCTCGGTCACGAATCCGGACACCCGCTTGAGATGGCTCAAGCGATCTCCCAGCACCGGCCGTTTCATCTTCAGTTCAAGATTGGGAATGATGGAACAGAGATTGGCGTTGCCGCATCGCTCGCCAATTCCATTGATCGTCCCTTGCACTTGCAGGATGCCGGTCTCGATCGCCATCAACGAATTGGCGACGGCCATCTCACAGTCGTTGTGGGCATGGATCCCCAAGGGCACGGCACATTCACGCCGCACGACCTGACAGATCTTTTTGATTTCCCAAGGCATCGTCCCGCCATTGGTATCGCACAGAATCACCCGTTCGGCGCCGGCTGCGACTGCCTGACGAATAGTCTCTAGTGCGTAATCCGGATTCGTTTTGTACCCGTCGAAAAAATGTTCCGCATCGTAAAACAGTCTCCGGCCTTTCGAGCGGAGATGGGCGATGGAGTCACTGATGAGTTCGAGGTTTTTCGCGAGGGAAATATTGAGCGCGTCGGTGACGTGCAGCGACCAGCTCTTTCCGAAGAGCGTGATCACCTGAGTCTCGGCATCCAGCAGCGATTTGATATTCTGATCGTTCTGCACCGCGTTGCTGGCTTTCCTGGTCGAGCCAAAGGCCACAACCGTCGCCGTCTGCAGCGGGACCGTCTTGATCGTCCTAAAAAACTCGATGTCTTTGGGATTCGCGCCGGGCCACCCGCCCTCGATGAACTGCACACCCAGCCCGTCCAGCTGCTGCGCAACCCGCACCTTGTCTTCCACCGAGAAACTGACGTCCTCGGCCTGAGCGCCATCGCGCAGAGTCGTGTCGTAGATTTCCAGCGCCGGCTTCACGGCAGGAGCAGACGTGCCTGGAGCCGACGCCTCGGCCTGCCTGCCTTGCGAAGATCCTGATTGCGGTGTGTTTCGAGCCATAGAAAAATATGCCGCGAGTGAGCTGTTCCGCCGAGACTCACATCGCCAATAGTCGTTACTTCGCCGGTCGGCTCCCGGCCGTCGCTTGATCCAGCCCGAACGCGGTATGGAGCGAACGCATCGCGAGCTCCACATACTTTTCATCGATGACGCAGGAGATTTTGATCTCCGACGTGCTGATCATGAGAATATTCACGCCTTCCCGCGCCAGGACCTCGAACATCTTGGCCGCGACTCCGGAATGGGAACGCATCCCGACGCCGACCAGCGAAACCTTGGCGATCGCCTCGGTCACGGCCACCGATTTCGCCTCAATCCCCTTCGCCACATCCTGGATGATCGGCATGGCCTTCGAGATGTCCACCCGCGGAATCGTAAAGGACATATCCGTCAGGCCAGACTGGCTCATGTTCTGGATGATCATATCGACGTTGATATTGGCCTTGGCCACCGGGCCAAAAATTTTCGATGCAATGCCCGGCTTGTCCGGCACACCCACGATCGTGATTTTGGCCTGATTCCGGTCCCCGGTGACTCCCGACACCGCGACCGCCTCCATATCCTCATCTTCACGCGTCACGAGCGTCCCCTTTCCTTCTTTGAAACTGGAGTTCACCTCCACCGGCACATTGAACTTCGCCGCGAATTCGACCGAGCGGCTCTGCAGCACTTTGGCGCCCAAACTGGCCATCTCCAGCATTTCCTCATAGGAAATCTTGTCGATGCGGCGCGCCGCCGGCACAATATTCGGGTCCGAGGTGTAAACGCCATCGACATCGGTAAAGATGATGCAGCGATCGGCCTCCAATGCCGCCGCCAGCGCCACCGCCGTCAGATCGGACCCACCGCGCCCCAACGTCGTGACATCCGACTGTTCGTTGATCCCTTGAAACCCGGCCACCACCGGAATCACCAATTTGGACAGGGCCTCCCGGATGCGCTCGGCCGCAACCTTGGTAATCCTCGCTTTCGTATGGGCGCTGTCGGTCATGATCCCGACCTGGCGGCCCGTGAACGATTTGGCATCGAGGCCGCGAGCCCGCAAGGCCATCGCCAGCAAGGAGATGGTCACCCGCTCTCCCGTCGACAGGAGCATATCCAGCTCGCGATCGTCCGGAAGCGACGTCACCTCGTGGGCCAATTTGAGCAGCCGGTCCGTTTCGCCGCTCATCGCAGAGAGGACGACGACGACGCGATGGCCCTCTTTATGAGCCTTCTCGACCCGTTCTGCGACGCAACGGATCCGCTCGATCGTGCCGACGGATGTTCCGCCATATTTCTGAATAATCAGCGCCACGACCGTCAGGATCCTTTTGCAAACAATCGCACGACGAATTTCGTCGCGTCACGTGGAGGCACGGTCGACGCCTGGGCGTCAGCCTCGGTAAATTTTCGTCCGATCCCGGCCGAGGGGTCCGCGACGCTGTCCCGATAGGCGAAGAACCCCGGCCCCTCCGCCGCCTGGCCCTGATGCACGTTGCCGGCATCGCAGAAGGCCGCAAGGCGGTAGGGACCGGATTTGGCCAGTCCCTCGAGCAACGGCCCGACCAGTTCGCGATCGACCGCCTCGATCGCCTTCACCTTGGCCGCGACGTCCGATCCATAGGCAACCTCGTCCGGCAGCTCCATATGCACATAGGTAAAATCTTTTTTCTTGAGGTCCTCCAGCGCCACCGCCGCCTGGGTCCGCAGATCCCCGCCGGCCAGCCTCGCGCCATCCACCGCCTCGAGCCCTGCCATCATGCCGAGCCCCCGATGGACATCACTCTGCGACACCACCGTCCCGGTCATCTTAAAACGCTCCGCCAGGCTGGGCCAGAACACGGCCCGGCCCTGGCCCCAGAGCCAGAGACAATTGGCCGACTTCTGCCCCGCCTTGCTGCGCTCCTCATTAAGGGGATGATCGCGCAAGATCTGAAACGACGCGTCCATGAGTTTCCACAAATGGTCCGCCCCCTCGCCCGTCGGCAAGGCCTCGGCGATCGGCCGTCCGACCAGCGATTGCGGATCCTGACAGACCGCGCGCGACTTCCCGTTGACCCATACCATGAGATGGCGGTGGCCTAAACCCGGATAGAACTGAATCATCTCCGACCCGAGCTGTTCATTGATCGCCTCGATCAATTCACGGGCCTCTTCTGTCGAAATCAAACCGGCAGTCGCATCGTCCATGACCACATGCGGCCCCAGCTTCTTAATTTTGTTCAATCCGCCTTTGCCCGCGGACGCGTCGGCCCGCAACGAGACCATCGTGCACCGATACACCACGTCATGCTCGCCGACGACGACGCCCAGGCTGGCTGCTTCGAAGGGACCGGGCCCCTGATATTGCTTCTTCGGGTCGTATCCGAGAAGGGCTGTCCCCATCAACCCGCTCCCCCGCCGCACACCCTCGGACGCCGCAGCCAGAAGCCCCAGCTCTCCCTCTTTCGCGAGACAATCAAGATGAGGAGTCGAGGCCGCTTGCAGAGGAGTCTGTCCGCCCAATTCCTGCCGGGGAAGGCCAGACATCCCGTCGGCATGGAGAATCACATATTTCATCGAAGCCCTGCACTCATTGTATCTACACCCTTAAAAGACGAGCGACATCCTCCCGCGTCGCTCTAACGGTTTTCGGTTGAACCGATACACTAATCGCCGTATCGGCATCTTTCAACCCATGGCCTGTCAAGGTACAGACCACCGTCTCGCCTTCGCGAAGCCCGCCCTGCTTGCTCAACTTCATCACGCCGGCCACTGATGCAGCGGACGCCGGTTCGCAAAAAACGCCTTCCGTCGCCGCCACCGTCCGATAGGCCCATAAAATTTCCTCGTCCGTGACCGAATCGATCGCCCCGGACGATTCCTTCACGGCATTCAACGCGGCCTGCCAGCTGGCCGGATTGCCGATCCTGATCGCCGTAGCTACGGTCTGCGGACTCTCCACGATATGGCCCAGCACGATCGGCGCTGCGCCGGAGGCCTGAAATCCGATCATGCGCGGCAGTCTCGTGGATTGATTGGCCGCACGATATTCCTGATAGCCCTTCCAATAGGCCGTAATGTTGCCGGCATTCCCGACCGGCAGGACATGGATGGTCGGCGCATCGCCGAGCTGATCGCAGACTTCCAGCGCGGCGGTCTTCTGCCCCTCGATCCGATAGGGATTGAGCGAGTTGACCAGCTCGATGTGGTGAGTCACCGACAATTCCTTCACGATCGTCAGCGCCTGATCGAAATTGCCTTCGATCTGAATGACCGTGGCCTGGTGCATCATGGCCTGGGACAGTTTGCCCATCGCGATCTTCCCGGCTGGGATCAACACATAGACCGCCAGCCCGGCCCTCGCCCCATAAGCTGCGGCAGAGGCGGAAGTATTCCCCGTGGACGCGCAGATAACCGCCTTGGCGCCGGCCTCCACGGCCTTCGAGATCGCCATCGTCATGCCGCGGTCCTTGAACGATCCCGGGGGATTTACGCCTTCGATTTTAAGATAGAGATCGACGCCTGGCGCAATCTGCTGGGCCAGGCGCATCGCCCGAATGAGCGGGGTATTGCCTTCACCCAACGTCACCACGGGGGTGCGGTCTGTCACAGGGAGAAACTTGCGATACTCTTCGATCAAGCCACGCCAACGAATCATTGCATCACTCGTCCTTGCCCTCGACGCGGATCAGCGTCGTCGGCTCGGAAATAAAAGCCATCTGGTTAATCGCGCGCAAGGCCGCCTGGACATCGCGCTCCATAGCCGTATGGGTCTTGATCACAACCGGCACCGTCTGCCCGTCACGCCGTCCCTGCTGCAGGACGGACGAAATACCGATGCCGCACCGGCCCAACTCCCCCGCGATCTGCGATAGAACACCAGGGCGGTCCAGCACCATAAAACGAAGATAGTACAGCGAGCTGATTTCTTCCATCGGCCTCATCCGAAGCGAACGGCGCTGCTCCTGCTGGAACGACGCAGGCGGCACTCGCCCCACTGCGCCCTTCAACAGATTGCGCGAAATGGCAATGAGGTCGCTGACCACCGCGCTGCCGGTCGGCATGGACCCGGCCCCCCGGCCATAGAGCACCACATCGCCCACCGCATCACCCACGAATTGAATCGCGTTGTAGACCCCTTCGACCTGGGCGAGGGGAGACGAAGCAGGCAACATTGTCGGATGCACGCGGGCTTCAACTTCGTTGCCCACCAGCTTGGCAATGCCCAGCAGCTTAATCGTACAGTCGAACTCTTTGGCATAGGCGATATCGAGCGGCGTAATATGAGTGATGCCCTCGGTGTACACCTCTTTGAAATTGACCGGCGTGCCATAAGCCAGCGCCACCAGGATCGCCAGCTTGTGCGCCGAATCGATCCCGGCCACATCGAAAGTCGGATCCGCTTCGGCATACCCGGCCTGCTTCGCGTCGTCGAGCACCGAATCGAAACTCTGGCCTTCACTGGTCATGCGCGAGAGGATGTAATTGGCCGTCCCGTTGATGATCCCGTAAATGGATTGGATGGTGTTGGCCGCCAGTCCTTCCCTCAGGGCCTGGATGACGGGAATCCCTCCTCCCACACTCGCTTCGAAACCGATATCGACTCCCTTGCGGGAGGCCGCGGGAAAAATTTCTTCTCCATGCAATGCGAGCAGGGCCTTGTTCGCGGTCACCACCTGTTTGCCTGCCGCAATGGCTTCCAGAATGATGCGTTTGGCGAAATCGCAGCCCCCGACCAACTCGACCACGATATCAATCGAGGGATCGTTGAGAATCTGCTTCGCATCGGTCGTGAGGACGCCGGGTTTCAAGGCCAGCCCCCGATCCTTCGTCACTTCCAGGTCCGCAATCCGGACGATCTCGATCGGCACACCGACCCGGCGGCTGATCACAGCCGCATTCTCCAGGAGAATCTTTGCGACCCCCGTTCCCACCGTACCGAGCCCGATGATGCCGACGCCCACGCGCGAGATCATTCTTCAGGCCCCTCCAGCTTCAGGGCCTTGCGAATGCCGCGCACGGCTTGCCTCGTGCGATGTTCATTTTCAACCAGGCCGAACCGCACATACTCATCCCCGCCTTCGCCGAATCCGATCCCGGGAGACACGGCGACTTTGGCCTCGCGGAGCAGGAGTTTGGAAAACTCCAACGAGCCCATCGACCGATAGGGCAAGGGAATCCTGGCCCAGACGAACATGGTCGCCACAGGCTTCGTCACCTGCCACCCGATGCGGTTCAGTCCACCCACCAACACATCGCGACGTTTCTGATAACGCAGCACTGTCTCCTTGACACATTCTTGCGGCCCATTGAGGGCAATGACGCTGGCGATCTGTAAGGGCTGGAAAATTCCGTAGTCGAGATAACTCTTGATCTTGGCCAGAGCTCCGACGACCTCGCGGTTGCCGCAACAGAAGCCCACGCGCCAGCCCGGCATATTGTAGGCCTTGGACAGCGTATAGAACTCCACGCCGACATCCTTGGCGCCGGGAGCCTGCAAAAAGCTCGGCGCCTTATAGCCGTCGAACACCAGGTCCGCATAGGCCAGGTCGTGAATGACGATCACATTGTGCTCTTTGGCAAAGGCGACGATCTTCTTGAAAAATTTGAGGTCCACCACAGCCGTGGTCGGATTGTGCGGAAAATTGATCACCAAAATCTTCGGGCGTGGAAACGTTTGGCGATAGACCTTCTGGAGCTCTTCGAAAAAGTCGCTGTCCGGGCGCAACTCGATTCCGCGAACTTCGCCGCCCGCAATGATAAAACTGTACATATGGATGGGATAGGTCGGCGTCGGCGTCAGGACCACGTCGCCCGGGCCAATCAAGGCCAAGGCCAGATGCGCCAACCCTTCCTTGGAGCCGATCGTGACGATTGTCTCGGTCTCAGGATCCAAATCGACATCGTAATTCCGTTTATACCAGCCAGTGATCGCATGCCGCAGCTTGGTAATACCGCGCGAGGCCGAATAGCGATGGTTCTTCCCCTTCCGCGCCGCCTCGATCATCTTCTCGACGATATGGCTCGGCGTCGGCTGGTCGGGATTGCCCATTCCGAAATCGATAATATCTTCGCCCTGTTGACGAGCCTCAAGCTTGAGACTCTGCACCTGGGCAAAGACATAAGGTGGTAGCCGTTTAATGCGATAAAATCCGTCGCCTAATCCCATGTATCCCCTGTCGACAATTCCCCTGCGTAGGAGGCGTGGAGAAACCACCCGCCTCCCTATCAGGGGGCCTATTCTAATGGGGGGGGCTCGTCGAGTCAAATTATGCCGTGATTCTGTGGGGTTCGACATTCGGCCCTCCGAAGAGACTGAGCCGCCCAGACCGCGTCTCCCCCTCCAAGTCCTTGCCCCTCCCGGCCAATTTCTGTTACAACTAAAACGCCTTTCGACTCATCACGCAACGCAGCTTCTCCTTGCTTCACATAGCCAGAACGGAGGATCCGTGCCACGACTTGGGGTGAATATCGACCATGTGGCCACGTTGCGGCAAGCCCGCGGTGGAACCGACCCAGACCCCCTCACCGCCTCCGTACTGGTGGAACTGGCTGGCGCCGACGGCATTGTCGTCCACCTCAGGGAAGATCGACGGCACATTCAAGACCGCGATCTCCGCCTCTTGCGGGAACTCATCCACACCAAGCTCGATCTGGAAATGGCCACCGATGAAACCATGGCCAAAATTGCCCTGACCGTCAAACCGGACATGGTCACGCTCGTCCCGGAGCATCGTCAGGAACTCACAACCGAAGGCGGCTTGGACGTGGCAGGCCACAGAGACCGTATCCAGCAGATCGTGGCCATGCTCCACGATGGCGGCATTCCCGTCAGTCTCTTCATCGAACCGGATTTGGCGCAGGTCAAAGCGGCGCACAGAGTGTCCGCCGATTTCGTCGAACTCCATACGGGCCGCTATGCGAATGCCAAACGCTCCAAAGAGGCCGATGCGGAAGTCGACGCCATTACGCAGGCAGCCAAGCTCTCGTACAAGCTGGGCATGGGCGTCAATGCCGGACATGGATTGGACTATCGCAATATCGTGCGGCTGCTGAACATTCCTGAAATCGTTGAATACAACATTGGCCACAGCATCATTGCCCGGGCCGTCCTGGTGGGCCTCGACCAGGCCGTCAGGGAAATGAAAGCGTTGCTGGGGTAACCGTCTCCTCTAGGGACCACGTGACTTCCCCTTGCCATGACATTGCGACCTAGGCCACAGATTTCCTTCCTTCCCCCACTTATAACATTCCTCATGTGGGACCGATCCCCTATACAAGGCCGCCGATGAAGATCGTGACCGGAGCCGAGATGCAGCTGCTCGATCGCCGCACGATCACTGAGGCGAAGATTCCGGGCGCCACCTTGATGGAGCGGGCCGGCGAGGGAATCGTCAAACAGCTGGACACACAATACGGGCCGATGCGCGGCAAGACCGTGACCATCCTCTGCGGAAAAGGGAACAATGGAGGAGATGGATTGGTGGTGGCCCGCCTGCTGCACCGCCAACGAGCCAAGGTCCACGTACTACTCCTGACGCCAGTTGCCGACCTGAGCCGCGATGCCGCAACCATGTATCGCCGCTTCGTAAAGATCGCAGGGAACGCCAAAATCCTTCGCTTCCGGTCTGCCGGGCAGGTTCAGCCCCTGCTTGCCTCCAGCGGTATCCTCGTCGATGCCCTCCTGGGCACAGGCCTATCCTCTGAAGTCACCGGAATCTATCGCGAAGCCATCGACCTCATCAACGGTGCCGGGAAGCCGGTCCTTTCAGTCGATCTGCCTTCCGGCATTCACGCTGACACAGGGGCCATATTGGGACAAGCGGTCCGCGCCTCGCTCACCGTCACGCTCGGCCTCCCGAAACTCGGCCTCTACGTCGGAGCAGGAATCGACCAAGCCGGATTCATTCGCATCGTCGACATCGGCATTCCTCAAACCTATATGGACAAGCTTGAAAGCAGCACCCTGCTCCTGACCGGCGAGAACATCGCCAACCTACTGCCGAAACGGCGACTCTCCTCCCATAAAGGCACGTTCGGCCATGCGGGAATTATTGCCGGGTCCGTGGGAAAAACCGGCGCAGCAGCATTAACGGCGCAGGCTGCGCTGCGGATCGGAGCGGGCCTCGCCACCGTGGCCACCCCCAGCAGCGTCAACGATGTGCTGGAGTCCAAACTACTGGAGGCGATGACGATGCCGTTCCCGGAAACCAAGGCGCGAACCCTAGCCCGCTCGGGACTCGATCGCATCCTCGCCTTTATCCAGGCTCGCACAGCCATTGCCATCGGCCCAGGCCTCTCGACCCATCACGAGACTGTCGAACTGGTGCAATCGCTCATCAAGCATCTGAATCGGCCCTCCGTCCTTGATGCCGATGCGCTCAACGCCTTGGCCGGGCGGACCTCCCTACTGACTGAATGTGCAACTCCACCCATCCTGACCCCTCATCCCGGTGAAATGGCCAGGTTGGAAGTCGCTGCCACAGCGCAGAGCATCAACGCAGACCGTATCGGCACGGCCAGACGGTTTGCCAGAGAACGAGGTGTGTTCGTTGTCTTAAAGGGCGCACGCACCGTTATCGCCCGTCCAGACGGACTGGTCGCCATCTGCCCCACCGGCAATCCCGGCATAGCCACGGCCGGAACCGGAGATGTCTTAACCGGCATGATCGTCGGATTGCTGGCGCAAGGGGTCCCCTCATGGGGGGCTGCTTGCGCCGCAACCTATCTGCACGGATTAGCCGGCGACTTGGCGGCCAGGCAACTTGGACAAGCTGGCATGATCGCCAGCGACCTGATCGCCCAAATTCCTTATGCGCTCCAACAAATCACCACAACCTAACGGCACGAAGCCAGCCAAGGCAAAACCGCCTGTTGCCAACCGCAGCGCCGTAGCGACCCTGCCGTGGAAACTCCTGTCCTCATCGAGCCAGCAGACCGACCGGTTGGGCCAAACGCTCGGCCGGACGCTGCGCGGAGGAGAAACGATCGCGCTCTACGGGCCGCTCGGCGCCGGCAAGACCGCGCTCGTGCGCGGCATCGCGCAGGGCCTGGGTGCAGCGCCTGAAGCCGTGACCAGTCCGACCTTCGTCGTCATTCATGAATACCAGGGGCGCCTGCCGCTGGCCCACATGGATTGGTATCGCATCACCTCGCTCCGCGAGCTTGAATCGACCGGCGTAATCGAGTATTTCTCTGGCCGGACAGTCACGGCTATCGAATGGGCCGACAAGGGCTTGGCCCTGTTGCCGCAGGACCGGATCGAGATTACCCTGAGCCATCAGGCCGAACAAGGCCGGACGATTCAGCTAAATGCGACGGGGCCGACCTCCGGAAAAGTCCTCGCACTCACACGCCAAACCCATCGAACGGCGCAGAACAGAGCGTCGAACAAAAAGGGGATCACGAGGTCATGATTCGATTGGTTTTAGTCGGGGTCCTGCTGCTCCTCTCCCTGGCCTTCTTCCTTCAAAACCAGGAGCAGGAAGTCACGCTTCGCTATTTCTTCGGTCTGCTCGAATCCTCGACGCCGATCTATAAGCCCATCCTGGCAGGATTCGCTGTGGGGCTGCTGGTCTCAGGCATTCTGCTGTTCCCTCCATGGGTGCGGGGCCAGATCGAACTCCGCCGAAAAACCAAAGCCCTACAGGATGCCGAAGTGGATTTGGAGCGCTTGCGCCACTCGCTTGAAAAAGTCACAGGCCGGATCTCCCAGACCGTCACAGACGAACCCCACCGGGGCCGCCACGATGAGTGACGCAGACGCCTCACCCCTCATGCGGCAATACCGCGAAGTCAAACGCGGCTACCCAGACGCCGTGCTCTTGTTCCGCGTCGGCGACTTCTACGAAATGTTTTACGAGGATGCGCAGGTCGCCGCCAAGCTGCTTTCTATCACCCTGACCTCTCGCGACAAATCCAGCCCCAGCCCCATTCCCTTATGTGGCGTCCCCTACCATGCAGCCCAGGGCTATATCGCGAAGTTGCTCAAAGCCGGGCGGACCGTGGCCCTCTGCGAACAGGTGGAAGACCCGAAACTTGCAAAAGGTCTGGTGCGCCGGGAAGTCGTCCGTCTCTATACGCCAGGCACATTGGTCGACACGGAATTTCTCTCGCCAGGCGAATCGCATTTCCTGGTCGCCGTAGCCTTCTCCGATGCTACGGCCTCCTCTGCCAAAGGACAATCCATCATTGGGCTGGCCTGCCTGGATGTCTCCACCGGAGACTTTTGGATTACAGAATTCCAGGGGACACAGGCTGACACCCAGCTCATGGATGAATTGGCCAGGTTGGAACCTCGAGAAGTCCTGCATCAGGATGCCAATGCGAAGGCCCTGTCTTGCCTGGCGGACCTACGAGGGCCCCGCCTCTGCGCCCAACCATCCGCTGCCTTCGACCCCAAAGATGCGGCGCAACTCCTCCAAACGCAATTTGCCGTACATTCACTCGACGGATTCGGCTGCCGCGGCCTGACTGCCGGGATCGGAGCAGCCGGAGCGGTCCTGCGATATGTCCGCGAAACCCAACCGACCGCGTCGCTCGCGCACCTCCGCCGCCTGCACACCCGCTGGAGCGGAGACTCCATGCATCTGGATAGCGCGACGATTCGCAATCTCGAACTCGTGCGGCCATTCGGCGCAGGCGATCGATCGGGCCAGGAGCAGCCGACAGTCCTGTCTGTGCTGGACCGGACTGCGACAGCCATGGGCGGCCGCCTGCTGCGCGATTGGCTCGTCCGACCGCTGCTCAATCGTGACGCCATTCACGCCAGACTTGAATCAGTCGGTGAATTGAAGGATTTGATTCAACAACGAGTCTCGCTCAGGGCCACGCTCCGCGATATCCAGGACATTGCCCGGTTAAGCAGCCGCGTGACGCTCGGCGTCGCAGGGCCGCGCGAACTGCTCGCGTTGAAACAGTCCGTGAGCGCCTTGCCGGAGCTTCGGTCCCATCTCCAGCCGTTCAACGTCTCGCTGCTGGCCGATCTCCGCGCATCGTGGGACGACTGCCGCGACGTGCATGACGCAATCGAGCAAGCCATCAAACAGGATGCGCCGCTGGCCATCCGTGACGGAGGCGTCATTCGGGAAGGGTACCATGCGGGAGTCGACGAGCTGCGCAAGGCCAGCACGGAGGGCAAGGGCTGGATCGCCTCGCTGGAAGCCAAGGAGCGTGAGCGAACGGGGATCGAATCGCTCAAAGTACGCTACAACCAAGTATTCGGCTACTACATCGAAATCACTAAAGCCAATCTGCCGCGCGTCCCGCCCGATTACATTCGCAAGCAAACCTTGGTCAATGCCGAACGATTCATGACGGCGGAACTAAAAGAACTGGAGGAAAGGGTCACGGGAGCGGAAGCCAAACTGCTGGCGCTGGAACAGGAGCTGTTCGAGCAGTTACGTAGCTGGTTAGCCGCCGAGGTCCCGCGCCTACAGACAATGGCCAGGACCGTCGCATTGCTCGACGTCCTCGCCGGCCTCGCAGAAACCGCGGCATTACAGCGCTACGTCAAACCCCTCGTCGACGAGAGCGGTACAATCCTCATTCGGGACGGCCGGCATCCCGTGGTCGAGCAACTCAGCAGCGATCTGATCTTCGTACCCAACGACACAGCCCTTGACTGTGAAGGCCAGCGGCTGGTGATTCTCACAGGCCCCAACATGGCGGGCAAGAGCACCTACCTCCGCCAGGTCGCTCTGATCGTGCTGCTCGCACAGATCGGGAGCTTCGTGCCTGCGACCGAAGCCCGCATCGGACTGGTCGATCGGATCTTCACCCGCGTCGGCGCCTCGGACAACCTGGCAGCGGGCCAGAGCACCTTCATGGTGGAGATGATCGAGTCGGCTCACATCTTGAACAGTGCGACCTCCCGCAGCCTGCTTCTCCTGGATGAAATCGGCAGAGGCACCAGCACCTACGACGGATTGAGCATCGCCTGGGCCATCGCGGAACATATCCAGGACCGCCGACACGTCGGAGCCAGAACCCTCTTCGCCACGCATTATCACGAGATGACCCAGCTGGAAAGGTTACGGGAGGGAATTAAAAACTACTGCGTAGCGGTCCAGGAACGGGACGGAGACGTGGTCTTCTTACGCAAGATCATTCCTGGCGGCGCGGACCGCAGCTATGGAATCCATGTAGCGAAATTAGCAGGGCTGCCCCCGGCCGTCATAGAGAGGGCGAAACAAGTCTTGGCCCAGCTGGAACAGCCTGATCACACTATCGAGGGCACGCCCGTATCGCTGGAAAAGGAAGCGCCACGGACCTGGCTGCCCAAGCCCCATCCACTCATCGATGAAGTCAAACAGATCGACCTCTTTTCCATGACCCCGCTCGATGCGCTCAACCGCCTGGCAGACCTCCAGCGACGAATCGATCTAACCACCCAAGACAATCACGACAAATAAAAAGGCGGCATCCCTTTTGGAGATGCCGCCCTTCTAAACAAATGCTAGCCCAGCTCAGTGATGAGCCCCGGCGCCAGTGTTGTAGTGTGCCGTCCAAGGGATCAACCCACCAACAGGCGGACCATTTGGGATCAACACATCGTACTGCATAGGAATAAGAGCTCCGTCAGGAGACTTCGGTGAGGTGTTGAGCTGTTGCTTCGCTGCGGCGCAACCGGCCTCAACTTCACTCTTTCCTGCGCACTCCTTCAACCGTACACCAGAGATACTGAGCGGTTTACCCATGGCACCAGCCACTTCCGGCAGTTTCTTAACTGAAGAAATGACCCGATGGTTCTGCTCTGGTTCTGTCACGGTAAACTCGATCAGATCGGTCGTACTGCCAGGCGGCACTTCCTTCGCGGCAGCCGGTCCCGCATGGGGACGACCCATCTTTTTCAATTCTTCCCAGGCGCCCTTGTCCGCATAGAACTTCAAGTTCTTACCAGGATGAATCTTCTGCCAAAAGAAACCACTCTCCGCGACTCCGCCAAACACGGACACGTTAATCCAGACCGCTTCATCATAGTGATCGAGCACAATCACGCGACCCTGCAGAGTCGTGGGCTTGCTCAAATCTCCCCATTCAAAACGCTCCTGAAATGATTCGATGGCCAACGCGGTGGAGGCAATAGAAACCCCCAGCGCGACAGCAGCCACCACGGCCCAACCTTTCCCATGAAACTTCATAATCGCGTCCTCCTTACTGGACATAAAATAATTAAAGCTGGTCGAGGTCGATTACTTAATAACTTTGAACCCGGTGATCGTCCGACCGTCCAGGTGCACTTCCATGGCCACAAGATCCTGAGAGGCCTTGATGATCTGGTCCATCAACGCTTTGTCCTTCACTGCCAAACGAACAGTCGTGGCAGCATGATACCAACCTGAATACGGGTTATTCTTCTCGGTCCCACCCACAAACCCCCAGCCACAGCAGCTGACCAATGGGTCTGGCGGCTTCACATCAAGATCGGAAGAGGACCGGCCGTTTGGGGTGCCTGAGGCCGGCTCTCCGGTATTCCAATATTGAATGCCAAACAGCAACTCGCCATCTGGATTGTCTGCCCACTGCGACCAGACGCGCCCCTTTAGGGTTTTGGTGACTTCGCCCTTCATCGGCTTACCACCGACAATCTGGTCAACCGGACCAGATCCAGGAGCATCGGCCGCAACGGCGAATTCCGCCGTCAACATACCGAACACGGACAACATGGCCACGGAGGCTAAAACTGCGACCCTTTTCATACCTAGTCCCTCCTTACATAAAAAGTAACAACCACAATAAC
>SYGW01000096.1 GCA_005800255.1 Nitrospiraceae bacterium
CGCACATAGCCGATGAGCCCGTCCAGAAATCGGTGCGATTGGAAGTCCGTGCCTGAAAAGTTCGAAACGAAGGCAATCGCACGGTCCAGGATCTCCGGCGCGGAGGACGTATCGGCGATCTGCTGCGGGTTTTGCTTCTTGAACGCGTCATACTCCTTCATGAGATGCTCCGCAAAGACCGGCGCCGGGGCCGCCGGCACATGGAGCGGGCTCAGCGTCCGTCGCAGGCCCTGGAGCGCCGCTACGATCTCCGCATCCTGCCCATCGCGGCGCGACTGGAAATAGCCGAAGATCACCACTTCGACGAGGTTGAAGAGGGCCACGGCCTTTTCGTCGCCCAGCTCGGACAGTTCGCGATAGAAGTCCCGTCGCAACGGCATGAACTGCACCGCCAGCCGCTTCTGCTGGTAGTCGCTCCCCGATTCGAGATAGACGCAGTCTTGCGGGCAGGCCACTCGCACGATGCGATGCTCGCCGCAACATTGGCTGCAGATCAGGCCGGACAAGGCTGGGCAAGGCCGTTTGCCTTTCCTCTGTGTGCAATAGGCGCATTGGCTCATTTTTTCATGGATCCTTCCGGGGCCGGTTTCGGCGGGGGAGGGATGAACCCGTAGTCCGCCAACGTCCGTTTTTCTTGTTTGGGTTTCCCTCCGCTGGGGGTTTCGAGCCCGTTCATCTCTGCGGCATCGGCATATTCATAGGGCACGAGAATCAGGTTATTGGCGCGGTCGATACTCAGGTCTCCAGGCGAGGGGAGGAATTCGGCAATGACTTGGAACCGTTTGTCCCAGCTCATGCGCCACACTTTCCCCGTCGTGAAGTCCGATACGTACATATTGCCCCAACGGTCGAAGTCCACGCCGCGGAGATTCTGAAATCGGTTGGAAAAGAACCCGTTGGAGATGAGCTCCGTGACCCGGCCCTCCGGCGAGATCTCGGAAATCTTGCCCTTTTCCCAACTCACGGCGATGATCTGGCCGGATCTGGGATGGACGACCAGGCCAGAGGGACCGGCCAGGGCTTGGTCTGTCACCAGCACGGACACCGTTTGGGTGGCCAGATCGACCCGGTAAATCGTGTTGGCTTTCTGATCGGAACAATATAAGTGGCCTTTGCCATCGAAGGTCACGTCGACCAAAGAGGTCTGCGGCCCTGTGGTCTGCGAGGTTGCCGGTGTCCGGATGGTTAAAGCCAGGACCGGTTTGCCGGTAGTCGTGTCAAAGCCTCGGAGGGTATCAAGGTCGGCGACGTAGAGCACATGGTCCACCAGGGCCATGCCTTTGGGGGCATGGAGGGTGACGTCGCCTTTTCCGCCCTGGATGAATTTCAGATTGAGGAGCTTGCCGTTCGGGTCGAGTTTGGTGATGAACCCGTTGTTGTCGGCGGTCTCTGCCTCGCCGTTGACGCTGGAGATGAAATAGCCTTTTCCCACCGGGTCGCTGACGAAGCTATAGGGGGATTGCAGTTCCGTCACGGTGATCTGGGCGCCCAGCGGGTTGACGACCACCAGGGGGATGAGCCAGATCAGCCAGGAGGCTGGATGGCCGATGACACGTGTTAGTAGGGACATCACGGAGGAGGTTGTGCTCACAAGATAGATGGCGATAGACCGTGGTTGATGAATCATCGTAGCTGCCAGGCGAAGAGCCTGTCAAGAAACAGACTTGAAACCGCGTCTTCCCATCGTTGACTTGCTTAAAAATGCCCTGCTATGGTGCCTTGTTTTTATTGATTGTCTCTCACTGAGGAGGGTGTTGTGGCGGCACGATTGATCGATGGCAAGGCATTGGCCCTACAAGTACGTGAGCGGTTGGCCGTCGAATCGGCGGCAGTTTTGGCGAAGACCGGGGTCAAGCCGGGGCTGGCGACCATTTTAGTGGGAGACGATCCTGCCTCCCAGGTCTATGTGCGAAATAAACAGAAGGCCTGTGAATTGGCCGGCATTTATGTGGACGACCACAAGTTGCCTTCTAGCACGACGCAAGCAGAGTTGCTGGCCTTGATCGAGAAGAAAAACGCCGATCCGAAGATTCACGGCATTCTGGTGCAGCTCCCTCTACCGAAACATATCGAGAGCCGGGTGGTCCTTGAGGCGGTGTCGCCGAACAAGGATGCCGACGGGTTTCATCCCTACAATTTGGGCCGGTTGGTCGAAGGTAATCCGGTGTTCGAGGCCTGCACCCCCAAGGGTGTGATTAAGATGATCGAGTCGGCCGGGATCATCATCGAGGGTAAACGCGCGGTTGTGCTGGGCCGGAGCAATATCGTCGGCAAGCCGCTGGCGCTCATGCTGCTGCAACGCAACGCCACCGTCACGATTTGCCATTCCAAGACCAAGGATTTGGCCTCGGTCTGCCGGGAGGCCGAGTTGCTGCTGGTGGCGATCGGAAGGGCCAAGTTTGTGACGGCCGATATGGTGCGCGAAGGCGCGGTGGTCATCGATGTGGGCACCAATAAGCTGCCGGACGGCAAATTATGCGGCGACGTCGATTTTGAACCGGTCAGTCAGAAGGCCGCCTGGATCAGCCCCGTGCCGGGCGGTGTGGGACCGATGACGATCGCGATGTTGCTGGATAATACGGTGGAGTCGGCGAAGCGAATGGCGGGAATGCTGTAGGAGCGAATGGGCACTCCCTTGCTCGCAGAACGCGCATGATAAAACTGTGCTCGTCCGATGCGCGCAGGGGGCGCGCGCCATTCCTCCTACAGCGGTGAGTGGTGGCGGAGGAGTAAGGTGACCATGAGTCGAGAGCCGAAACGGTTGAAGGATGTGCTCGCGCAGGGACAGTTCGCTGTCACGATTGAGTACAATCCCCCCAAGGGCACCAACATCTCCGGTGTGTTGGAGAATGCCAAGCAGTTGGTGGGACGGGTGCACGGGGTCAACGTGACGGACAACACGGCTGCCGTGGTGCGGGCCGGATCTCTGCCTGTCTGCCGGCTCCTCTACGAACTCGGCCATGATCCCGTGATGCAGATGACTTGCCGCGATCGGAACCGGATCGCGATGCAGTCGGACCTCATGGGTGCCTCCATGCTCGGCATCCGCAATATTCTCTGTCTCACCGGAGACTATCCGACCGTCGGAGACCATAAGGAAGCCAAGCCGGTCTACGATCTGGACTCAGTCCAAGTCATGCAGCTCGTGCAGGGCCTCAATAACGGGCTGGATATGGCCGGCAACAAGCTGGATGGTGCGACGGATTTTACGATCGGAGCCGCCGTGACGCCGGAAGCGGATCCGTTGGGACCGATGCTGGCCAAGTTCGAAGTGAAAGTGAAAGCGGGCGCCCAGTTTTTTCAGACGCAGGCGGTGTACCATCCTGAGAAGTTTGCCTCCTTTATGAAGGCGGTTCGGCCCTTCAAGGTCAAGGTGCTGGCGGGGATTCTCGTGTTGCGCAACGCCAAGATGGCGGAATTCATGAACGCCAATATTCCCGGCGTGTCGGTCCCCCAGGAGATGATCGACGAGCTCAGGGCTGCCGGTCACGGGCGCGCGGAGGATGTGGGGGTGGACATTGCGGTGCGGACGATCAAAGCGGTGCGGCCCTACTGCGACGGGGTCCATATCATGGCCATCAAGGCCACCCATCGGTTATCAGAGATTCTCACCAAAGCAGAAGTGGGTTGATGACAATCCCCGAGTTCCAACGGCACAAGCGCGACAAGAAAAAGCTCATCGTCGTGACGGCGTACGACGCGCTCTTCACCCGCATCGTCGAGCAGGCCGGCATCGAAACGATCCTGGTCGGGGATTCGCTGGGCGTGGTCGTGCAGGGGAAGTCCGATACCCTTTCCGTGACGATGGAGGACATGCTTTACCACACGAAGCTGGTGGCAGGGGCGGCGCAACGGGCGCTGGTCATCGGCGATATGCCCTTCATGTCCTATCAGGCCAGTAGTGAGAATGCGCTCCGCAATGCGGGCCGGTTTCTCCAGGTTGGAGCCCAGGCGGTCAAGGTGGAGGGAGGCGGGGCGGTCGTCGAGCGGGTGGCGGCGCTGACCGGGATCGGTATTCCGGTGATGGGGCATCTTGGTATGACGCCTCAATCAGTCCATCGTTATGGCGGGTATAAGGTCCAGGGCAAAGAATCGGATCATGCTGCGGCTCTATTGAAGGATGCCAAGGATTTGGAAGCAGCCGGCGCCTTCGCCATCGTGCTTGAAGCGATTCCTGCCGAGTTGGCCAAGCACGTGACGGAACAATTGACCATCCCGACCATTGGGATTGGCGCCGGTCCTTACTGTGACGGTCAAGTCCTCGTCCTCTACGATCTGCTCGGTCTATTCGACGACTTTGTACCGAAGTTCGTCAAGCCCTATGCCCATCTCAAGGCCGATGCGCTCAACGCGCTTCGCCGCTACAAAACAGAAGTTGAAGAAGGCATCTTCCCGAGCGATTCGGAAAGTTACCACTAGCAGGCTGCTGAAAAGGTCCGCCAACGTCGTTCTCGGGTCAAAACAATCCTCAGCGTACCCCAGAGGGTACGCCTCCGAACTCCTTTTCTTTTGTCCTGTCGGGTTTCTCGCGACGGCTTAATGGCTGGGACAGTCCTCGCTGTCGCAGGGGACTTGGAAGACCGTGCGGTCGTCGAGTTTGACCGCCGTCAACTCTCTGCCCCACACGCATCCGCTATCCAAGGCCAAGACGGTATCACTTAGATACAGGCCTAACGCGGCCCAATGGCCGCAGATGATCGTGGCCTCGGAGCTGCGGCGAGCGGGCACTTGAAACCAGGGTAAAAAGCCGGAGGGGGCGCGATCCGGCTGGCCATTGTACGATTCATTCATCATACCGGCCACTGTGCAGGTCCTGAGTCTGGTGAAGACGTGGGTGAGAGCGGCGAGCCGCCGCATACCGGTCAGGTTGTCCGACCATTGGGCGGAGGGAGATTCAAAGGGGGCGCGCAGCAATTCTTGATAGTCCGGGCCGGATAGGGTCCGCGCGACTTCTTGCGCCAGCTCTTCGGCTTGCTCGATCGTCCATTGCGGGAGCAGGCCTGCATGCACCATCGTGAAGGGGCCCTCACGGTAGAGCAGCGGTTGGCATCGGAGCCAGGCCAGCAACTCCTCGCGGTCCGGCGCATCCAGGATCGGCTGGATCGTATCCATGGCACGGGGCGTGGCGATGCCGGACGCGGCGGCCAAGAGAAATAGATCATGATTGCCGAGCACGGTCACGGCCGCTGGGCCGAGCCCCTTCACATAGCGCAGGACGCCGAGCGAGTCGGGGCCGCGATTGACCAGGTCTCCTACGAACCAGAGGCGGTCCCGGTCCGGATTGAAGCGAATCTGTGCGAGCAGTTGTTGGAGGGAGGCGAAACAGCCTTGCACGTCGCCGATTGCGTAGATAGCCATGAAGGGAGGGTTCTCCGGACGGGGTGAGCCTATCCTGCATCA